>CAZAGK010000103.1:0-10730 GCA_964484775.1 uncultured Gemmatimonas sp.
GACTTGGCCGCGGCTCCGAGCTCCGCGGTGTTCACGACGCCTCGGAAATACACGCGATCCCCCTCCGCCCGCGACTCGAGCTGCTTGATCCCCTCGATGGCCTTCCCCGGCGCGGCGCTGATGGCGTACGCCGCGAGGTCGGCCGGACGCACCTGCACGAACACGGGACCGTTCTTGCTGCGGAGCTGCGCGAGCGCGTCGCGTCCTCGACCGGCACCGTCGGTCTTGACCGGCTCCCAGCGGACCGTGCTCACCGCCGGCGCGAGCCCCGCGCGGGCACGCACCTTGGGCATCCACACGTCCTGCGTGAACCACCCGACGATCCCCGCGAGCACCAGCAGGATGACCGCGAAGCAGCCCAACCGACCGAGACAGGAGAACATTCAGCGCGTGACGGAGGTGAACGGTGCGCCCATCGGCACCGGGACGACATCTTCGGCGAGCGGTTCGAGCACTTCGAGGTCGGGTGCGTCCGAGCGGTTCAGCGAGCCCGATCGGAAACCGCGCCGATCGACCTCCACGCGCGCGAAGCCGGAGTCCGCGACCGCGCGCCGCAACCGCTCGCGCGCCTCGGACCCGAGCCACCGTTCCATCTCCCCATACGAGAGTTCGAGCCGCGCGGTGTCACCGTAGTAGCGCACCCGCAGATCTCCCGTGACCCCCAGCGCCCGCAACGCCCGCTCCGCCGTCTCGACCTTGCCGAGCCGGAGCGGGGTGACCTCCGTGCCATACGGCAGTCGGGACGCAAGGCAGGGCGAGCTCGGCTGCGACCAGGTCGGGATGTCGCGCGCCTTGGACTGCTCGCGGATGTCGTCCTTGGTGAAGCCGAGCTCGGCCAGCGGCGATGCCACGGAATGCTCGGCCGCGGCCTGTCGCCCCGGACGGTGATCACCGAGATCGTCAGCGTTCGTACCATCCACCACGACCGCGAGCCCGCGCTCGCGAGCGACCGGGGTGAGCTGCGACCAGAGCTCCGTCTTGCAGAAGTAGCAGCGGTTCGACGGATTGGCGGCGTATCGGGGGTCGTTCAGCTCGTCGGTGTCGAGTTCGAGCACCGGGATCCCGAACCGATCGGCCACGCTCCGGGCCCGCTCCCACTGTTCGAGCGGGTAGCTCGCGCTGCGGCCGATCACGGCGAGCACACGGTCCGGCCCCACCGCCTCGAGGGCGATGCAGGCCAGATAGGTGGAATCCACCCCGCCGCTGAAGCCGATGAGTGCGGATCCGTGCGATCGGAACCACTCCAGGAGCGCCTGCTCCTTGGCGCGCGAGCTGTCGGTCATAGAGGGAGAAATGTAGTCGCTGGCGAGCCCCGTCGCGGGACCCGCCCTCGCTCTCCTACCCCGCAGTCCGTGCTTCCTTCCGTCAGATCTTGCCGCGCAGCATCGCCCACCAGATGAGCGGCTGGGTGGCCATGGTCTGCCCGCGGTATTGCGGGCGGAAGCCGTAGAGATAGACGCGCCCCGTCCCCACCAGCGACTCCACCATCGCGGCCTTGCCGTTGAGCTTGGCGCCGCCCAGCAGCCACCCAGAGAGCAGCGGGTCGCCGGTGCGCGGATAGCTCACGAGGGCCATGGAGCGGCTCGGATCGGTGATCTCGAAGGCCGGGCTGTTCTCGAACCAGATCGCGGGGACCGGTGCGGTCATCGAGTTCGTCGCCATGTGTCCCTTCGTCAGCTCCACCGCCAGGATCGAGCCCGGCGCGTAGAACTCGGTGTTGCGCACCCCGGCCAACACGTTCTTCACCGGGAGCTTCAACGCCTCGATCGCGTACTCGCTCGCGGCGTTGAAGGCGAGCAGCGTGCCGCCGTCGCGCACGAAGGCGGCGAGCGCCTGCGCACCCGGCTCACCGAGTCCGCCGCGAAGGCTGTCCGGGTAGGCACCACCGAGCCCGCCCGCGATCTGGCGCGCGTTCTGGTCGGGGAGGATCACCACGTCGAAACGGCGACCGAGATCGCCCGCGCGTACGTCCCTGTCGGTGATCGAGGTGAAGGCCACGCCGTTGGCGTCGAACATCCACCGCGTCCAGCCCTCATCCATCGTCGAAGCGTAGCTCTTGTAGATGGCGATCCGCGGGATCCCCGTCTTCCGCGAGAGCTCGGCGACACTGTACTTGGGCTCGGGCACCGGCGCGATCGGGGCGCCGCTCTTGGGTTCAGCGCCGGTCACCGCCGCCACCTCGACGCCGAAGAGCAGCGGCAGCGTGTGCGCCGTGACGTCGTACGGCCGCTTCGGCGGGCCGCCGGGATACTCGCGAAGGTCGGGATACTTCTGTCGCTCGAGCAGCGCCTTGGCGTAGCCGCCGAAGGGCTGCGTCGTGGATACGAGATAGCTGCCCGCGGCGTACGTCGTGCCGCCCACGACGACAGGAGCGGCAGCTTCGCGCACTTCGACCTGTCCATGTTGCAACGTCCAGATGAGCCGCTGCAGCGCCTGCGGGTCCTTCTGCCCCTTCGGGATCACGAACGCCGAAGGGACGGGAGTCGTGGACCACGCACGCGCCGGACTCATGGCCCGATCGCCGAGCGCCACGTAGCTCTCGAGCCACGCCCGTCGATCGCGCGCCGCCTCGGCGAGCATCGCCCACGACGCGCTCACCTGATACGACACGATGTCGCCGTAGGACCACTTCCCGCCCTTCCAGAGCGCGGGGAAGTTCCAGCTCGCGGTCTTGGCTTCATAGCCGCGCCCGTTGCCGAGCTGTTCGAAGCTGTACTCCACCGCGGTCGCGAGGCGCGCGCTCGCCGTCTCGGTGAGGATGCGCACACCACGATGGTAGAGCGAGTATTGGCGCGCGGGGGACCACTGATCGTACGACGCGTTGGTCGCGATCCCGCTCTTCCCTTCGGCGGTCATCCGCCATCCCATCGCCATGCCGAGGGCGTTCGTCCCCGCGGTGAGGATCGGATCGATGTTCGGCTCGACCGGGTCCATGTACGGCGGGATGAAGATGCGCCCCGCATTCCCGCCCTGCTGGTGCACGTCGTTCACGATCTGCGGATCCCACTGCGAGTAGAGCGAGTCCACCGTGTAGCGGGTCTCGAGCTGCGTGAAGGCGTACCAGTCGCGGTTGTTGTCGTGGCCGGTGTATTTGTGGTACAGCTGCGGCGGGTCGGTCCCTTCGGAGCGCGAGTCGAGGGTGCTGCGGTACCAGTCGCCGACGATGTCCACGCCGTCCGGGTTCTGCGACGGCACGAGGATCACAATTGTGTTGGCGAGGATCGTCCTGGCGTCCGCGCTCTCGCCGCGCGCCAGGCGGTCCGCGAGCACGATCGGCGTGGTGTAGCCGCCGACCTCATTGGAGTGGATGGACGAGGTGATCAGGATGACGTTCTTCCCGTCGAGCAGCAGCTGCTCCAGTTCCCCCGGCTTCCGCACCCGCGGGTCCATGAGCTTGCGCTGGATCTGCTTGTAGCGATCCAGGTTCGCGAGCGTGGACGAGTCGGCGATGAACACCGCGAGGAAGGGCCGCCCGAGCGTCGTGGGGCCGAGTACGCGCGTCGTGACGCGGGGGCTCGCCTTGTCGAGTGCGGTGAAGTACTCGGTGATCTGCTTCCACGTGGGAAGCTTGCGGTCGGCGCCCGGCTCGTAGCCGAGGATCGAGGCGGGGGTCGGGATGGCGCGCTTCTGCGCGGCGGCCGACTGCGGAGCACCGACGCTGACGCCCAGGAGCGCCGCAGCGAGCAGGAAGGAACGGGTCGAGGACACGGGAACTCCGAACAAGAGTGATCCCGCGAAGCTGGGCCGCGTACGAGCAGAGGTCAAGCACATCCCGGTTATGCGCGCGACGGGCGGTAGCGCAACGCCTCGGCGACGGCGGACTCGGCGACCGTCGACGCGCCGTCGAGATCGGCGATGGTCCGGGCGACGCGCAGCGCCCGATGATACGCCCGGGCGCTCAACCCGAGTCGCTCGGCGGCGCTGTCGAGCAGCGTTCGCGCCTCGCGCGTGATGCGGGCGTGGGTGAGCAGCCAGGAGCCGGCGGCGTCGGCATTCACGCGCCAACTCGCATGCGAGGCATAGCGGTCATGCTGCGCCATGCGTGCCGCGAGCACTCGCGCACGGATCGTCTCGCTCGACTCCTCGGCCACGTTGCGACTCAACGCCGAGAGTTCCACCGCACCGACGTGCGTGTGGAGGTCGATCCGGTCGGCCAGCGGCCCGGAGAGACGGGCGCGGTATCGCTCGAGGTCGGACTGCGAGCACTGACAGCGATCGGTGCCGTCCCCCGCGCGGCCGCAGGGACAGGGATTGGCCGCGCCGACGAGTTGAAAGCGCGCCGGAAAGGCGACGGCGTGCGCCGCGCGCGCGATCACCACGCGACCGTCCTCGAGCGGCTGCCGCATGGCGTCGAGCACGTAGCGCGGCAGCTCGAGGAGCTCGTCGAGGAAGAGCACGCCGCGATGCGCGAGACTCACCTCGCCCGGACGCGGGCCCGGGCCGCCGCCAATGAGCCCCGCCATCGAGATCGTGTGGTGTGGGGCCCGGAAGGGCGGGATCCCGGAGGGACGTGCCCCTGGCGGGAGGACCCCCGCGACCGAGTGGACCGCGACGACGTCGAGCAGCGCCTCTTCGTCCAGCGGTGGGAGGATCCCCGGAAGCCGACGCGCGAGCATCGTCTTCCCGGTTCCCGGTGGACCGACCAGCAACACGTTGTGTCCGCCGGCCGCCGCGATCTCGAGCGCGCGCTTGGCGAGAGGCTGTCCGACCACGTCGGCGAAGTCGAGCGGGTCCGGGGTACGGTCCACCGAGGCGCCGACCGGGGTGACCATCGCCGGCAGACGCCCCGCGCGCAGGCAGGCCACGAGGGCGGCGAGCGTCGTCGCGGGGACGATCCGCGCCCGCTTGACCAGCAACGCCTCGGGCGCGTTCGCCTCGGGAAGGACCACCCCACGCATCGTGTTCCGCGCCCCGAGCGCCGCGATCGGCAGTGCCCCGCGGACGGGGCGGATCGTGCCGTCGAGTCCTAACTCCCCCGCCACGAGGAGCCCCTGCACCGCCGCCTCCTCGAGACGCCCGATCGCGATCATCAGTCCGAGCGCGATCGGGAGGTCGAAGGCGGTCCCTTCCTTGCGCACATCGGCCGGCGAGAGATTGACGGTCACCCGTCGCGACGGGAGCTCGAATCCGGAGTTCACGATGGCCGCGCTCACCCGCTCGCGCGCCTCCTTCACCGCGCCACCGGGCAACCCGACGATCGTCCACGCCGGAAGTCCCGGCGCGACATCGACCTCGACCGTGACGCCGAAGGCCTCGACGCCCAGCACCGACGCGGAATGGATGGCAGCGAGCATGGCGGCACGATGCGCGTTCGCGCTGGGCGCGCTGCCACCAGAACCTCGCACGCCGAAGCGAAAACCCGCTGCCGGGGTACGAGCTAGGACCGTTCGGCTGGTGCCGCTCCGGTGGCCCCTCTAACTTCACACCCATGACCCGACTTCTCTCCGCCCGCGCGCTCGTCGGCGCGCTCGCCTCGCTGATGGCCGTTTCCACGCCGATGCTCGCCCAGGGTGCCAAAGCCCCGGCCTCGGCGACCCCGGCCAACGCGGAGCCGCGTCAGGCGGCATACGTGTCGTCGCGCCTCAATGACAAGCCGCTCCCCGTGACCGATCGCGCGAGCGACGACAAAGGGGTGCAGTACCTGATCGAGTTCGACGAGCTCATCCTCACGATCCTCCCGAAGCACGAGTTCCGCGCGTCGCTCAAGTACAAGCAGACGCTCGCCTCGAAGGGATCGACCATGGGGCGCGAGCCGCTCCAGAAGATGAACGTCTACGGCACCTGGGTCGCGTCGGGGAACAGCATCCGCTTCATCCCTGACCCGAAGCGTGGCGGCGAGGGACTACGGATCCTCGACGGCACCTTCGGCGGCGACCGCATCAACGTGCCCTTCGACTATCGCAACGGCAGCGTACAACGTCGAGCCAACGTTGTACTCGTCAAGGACGACAAGATCTTCTAGCCCGGAGTTCCCGATGCGCCGCACCACCCTGCTGTCGCTGTTCCTCATTCCCGGACTCGCAGCAGCGCAGGCGCCGACGCGCGCCAAGGCCGCGGCGCCGCCCGCGGTCGCCGGACCGGCGGATCGGCACATCGCCCTCGTCCGTCCGCTCTATCAGGCCAAGAACGCGTACGAGACCGTCGCATTCCTCGACCAGTTCGTACGCTGGCCCGGGAACGCCGGCTTCGACTCGAGCATCATGCACGTGGCGGGCAAGCTCCGCGCCGCGGGCTACGTCGAACAGCCCTCGGCCAAGCCGACCGACCGGCTCACGTATCGCATCGAGCGCTACCCGATGACGGCTCCCGCGTGGGAGCCGCGCAACGCCTCGGTGGAGATCGTCGGGAGCAACGGCGCGCGCACGCCGGTCTATGCCTTCCCGATCAACCGCAACATGCTGGCGACGAACTCCTGGTCCACGCCGACTGGTGGCGTGGACGCCGAGCTGGTGCGTGTCACCGCCGTCGACAGCGCCGCATTCGCCGGTACCGACGTGAAGGGGAAGCTCGTCATCCTCGACGCCGCCCCCGGCGGGCGTCGCGGCGGCCTGTCGCAGCTCTACACCGAAGCGGTCGTCAAGCGCGGCGCACTCGGCGCCTTCGCCTACTCCATGCCGGCCTACCTGCAGCCGGAGAAGCACCGCACCTCGATCCAGTTCACCAGCATCCCGTACGACTCGGTGCACCGCGGCTTCGGGATGATGCTCTCCTTCGCCGCGCGCGAACAGTTGCTCGGCGCGCTCAAGAACGGTCCGGTGAAGCTGCACGTGGTCACCGACGCGCGCTTCACGCCGAACGCCACCGAGCTCACGGTCGTCGCCGAGATCCGTGGGAGCGTGCGGCCGGACGAGCGGTTCGTGTACAGCGCGCATGTGCAGGAGCCGGGTGCCAACGACAACGCGAGTGGTGTTGGTTCTCTGATCGAAGCGGCGCGTGTCGCCGCCGAGCTGGTGAAGGGCGGGAAGGAGGACCCCAAGCGCACCCTGACCTTCCTGTGGGGACTCGAGATCCGCAGCACGCAACGGTTCATCCAGCAGGACACCGCCCGCGCGGCGGGGATCCGCTGGGGGATGTCGCTCGACATGACGGGCGAGGACACCAAGAAGACCGGCGGGACGTTCCTCATCGAGAAGATGCCCGACCCCTCCGCGATCTGGACCCGTGGCGACGATCATCACACCGACTGGGGCGGCACGCCGCTCAAGGAGGAGCAGATGACGCCGCACTACTTCAACGACTTCGTGATCAGCCGCGCGAGGGATGAAGCGAAGGGGACCGACTGGGTCGTGCGCGCCAACCCCTACGAGGGCGGAAGCGATCACACGCCGTTCCTGAGCGCCAAGAAGCCGGGACTCCTCCTCTGGCACTTCACCGACGAGTTCTACCACACCGATGGCGACCGCCTGGACAAGGTGAGCGCCGAGGAGCTGCGCCACTCGGGGATCACGGCATTGATCGCCGGGCTCACGATCACCACCGCTGATGGTGCCACCGCGCGGAGTGCGATCGCCGAGCTCGAGCGGGCGGCTCTGGCACGTATCGAGACCGAGCGCGCCCTTTCCGCCGATGTGGTCGCGCGCGGCGGGAGTGTGGAAGCGGAGCAGCATCTGCTCGACGTGTGGGGCGCGTGGTACCGCAACGCGCTGACGACCACGGAGGACATCGAAGTCGGCGGGAGCAGCGCCGCGACCAAGGGCGCGATCGCAGCGTCGATCGCCCGCGTGAACGCGGCGGTGACGAAGGCGCGGAACTCGCTGAAGCTCGAGGAGCGCTAGGCGCGGAACTCCGCCGGCACCAAGAGCCGCTCGATCCCCTCGTACACCGCGATCAGATGCCGCACGTTCGACACGAAGTCGATCTGCGACACGTCGATCTCGAGTACCGGGCCGCGGTACCATCCCGTGGAGCGCAGGTGTGACACGAAGGCGTCGTAGCGCGGGTTGAGCGCCTTCACGAGGCGCACGAGCCCCTCGGGGAGGGCGGCATCGCCGGTGCTCTCCTCGCTCCGCTGCCGGTCGCCGATGTTGCGCAGCAGGGTGTCCACCGGCGCCTTGAGGACCACCAGCAAGCCGGGGCGCACCAGGGGCCGGAACTCGGCGTCGAGGCGCGCGTCGATCACCTGGAGTGCCTCCGACGTCAGATACGGCTCGTCCATGTCACGGTGCAGCACCTCGCAGAAGGCGAAGCGGTCCGCCAGGGGCGACCCATCGATGCAAGTACTTGCTTGCAGATGCGGCATCGCCTGCAACTGCATCTTCCGCAGGTCCAGATACGCGTGCTGGATGTCCAGCGCCGCATGCTCGAGCTGCTGCTTGGCCGACTGCCACGCCGCGCTGTCGCGCGACGCGCGCCCCTGCACCTCGATGAAGCTGTTGATCGCCCCGTAGTAGCGCCCCAAGGTGCGCTTGGCCGAGTGCTTGGCGGTGGCCAGCAGCGGGAAGAGCGAGGGGTTCTGCGCGATGTGGTCCTCGAAGCCGTCGTCCGGCAGCTCGAACAGCGCGTTCATCCCCGTGCTGTAGGCGAGCAGCTTCACCAGCGAGCTCTTCCCCGCCCCGATGTTCCCGACGCAGGTGATGAGCGTCTGGTGGCGCGAGAGATAGGTGAGCAGCCGACGCTCGACGTTCGTGAGACGATTCGCGATCTCGTGCCGGCGGATCGTCGGATCCTCGACGACGCTGATCGTCTCTCCGGTCGTCAGCGGCGGATTCACGACTTCACCCGCCGCGCCGCCATCATGCGTCGCACCTTCTCGCGGATCGTCCCCGCCGCCACGTGCACATAGTCCGGATGGTCGTTCATGTCGATCTCGGCCGGGAGGATCACGATGTCGGCGTCGGGGGGGACGATGGTCAGCTCCTGATACTTCCGGAGCGTCCCGCGCCAGTTCGCCGCGAGCGACTCGTAGCACTCGTGGATCTCGCGCAGATACTGCGCGGTGATCGTCTGCGCGTAACTGTCCCCCGACTCGGCGCGCTTCAGGCGACGCTTCTCGAGCAACTCGGGCTCGGTCCGCAGATACACCGTGAGATCCGGGAGACGGATCCGTTCGTGGTGCAGTGTCTGATAGAACAGCGTGTAATAGAGCCGCGCATGCGCGGCGGGCATCTCCCCCGCCTCGATCATGCGCTTCACGAAGACCTCGGGACCGTCGAGGAATGGGCGGTCCTCAAGGATCAGCACGCTCTCGCGCTGCTCGCGCGTCATCAGGTGCCGGATCTCCCGCTGCTGCAGCACCCGCATGTGCAGGAAGGCGGTCTCGGTCGGGAAGATGTTCGCCACGCGGTCCTGATAGAACAGCGCGAGGCATTCATCGGTCAGCGACCCCTTCTCCACGCGTTCGGTGAAGGCGTAGGTCTCGGCGCCCCCCAACAGCCCCTGGAGCTCAGTGCGGTACGGCTCGGAGGCGAGGGCGTTCATCAGGGTGGTCTTCCCCGAGAAGAGGTTGCCCATGATCCCGATATGGAAATTTCCGAGTCCCATGTACCGTACGCTCCCGAACGTGATGACTGCGCGGACGGTAGGATTCTAACGCCGCGCCGCCCCTCGCGCCCGGTCAGACCGGTACGACCCCCGCCGTCCCCGGCACCGCGGGGTCGTCGTCCCCGGGGCCCTTGGGCCCGCCCGTCCGGCGCTTGGCGCTCAGCGCGGTGATCTCGAGGGGGACGAAGGCCGTCGTCTCGAGATGCCGGTCCGGGGTCACCTCGTAGTCCAGCCCCGCCGTCCGCCCCGGGGCGTAGCGGCCGATCATCCCCTGCAGAAGGGTGCGCTGTTCCTCGCGCGTGAGCTCTTCCGACGCGGCCCGGCAGAAGCAGACCACGCTGCGGTAGTTCACCGAGTGGTTGAGCGCCGTCTTGGAGAGCACGATCCCGTCGAGCATCGTGACCGTCACGCACACCGGGGCTCCCGTCGCCACCGCCTGCATGAGGCGGCTGTGGTGCGCCCCGTGCAGATAGAGCCGATCCGGGCGGCTCGCGACGAACTCGTAGGTCATGGGGATCACGACCGGTCCTTCGGGGGTGGTGATCCCCACGTGCGCGACGATCCCCGCGGCGAGGATCTCGTGCGCGGCATCCGGCGCCGAACGCTCGGGATGCATGCGGACCTTGCTGCGGTCCACGGTGGCGGTATCGGGAGAGGTCATGGACGAACGCTACCGTCCCCCGGACCACCGGCACAGGGCCACGCGTCACCGGTTGCACGGTGCCAGTCCATGTCGCATCGTTAGCGCCATGCGACCACGGCACTTCGCCCCCCTGCTGTTCGCGGCCCTTGCTGCGCTCGGAGCCTGCGCGCGCACCCCGCCGCTCCTCAACGTCACCTCGGACAAGGTCCGCCTGACGAGCCCCGACTCCTTCCTCGTCCGGTACGAGACGTCGAAGGGTCCGTTCGATGTCATGTACCATCGTGACTGGGCGCCGCTCGGGAACGATCGCGTCTACTATCTGACCCGCGCCAAGTTCTACGACGGGACCCGCTTCTTCCGCGTCGTCGACAAGTTCGTGGCGCAGTGGGGGATGTCGGGCGACACCCTCGTCGGCCGTACCTGGCGCGACCTGCGCATCGCCGACGATCCGGTCAAGGCGAGCAATGTGCGCGGCACGGTGACCTTCGCGAGCGGCGGGAAGAACACCCGCACCACGCAGCTCTACATCAACTTCCGCGACAACACCCGACTCGACACCGCGAGCTCCGGCCCGTATCCGCCGATCGGGAAGGTCGTCGCCGGGATG
>CAZAGK010000104.1:0-10699 GCA_964484775.1 uncultured Gemmatimonas sp.
CGGCAGGTTCGTCGCGTCGGCGACGCCGAGTTCGCGCAGGCAGGCGAGTCCCTGGGCGGCGAAGGCCTCGTTGAGCTCGATGATGTCCATCTGGTCGAGCGTGAGTCCGGCGCGCTTGAGCGCCAGTCGGGTGGCGGGGACCGGCCCCATCCCCATGATTCGTGGCTCGACACCTGCGGCGGCGCTCGCGATGATGCGGGCCCGAGCCGTGAGACCATGCGCCTTCACCGCAGCCTCGGACGCGACGAGCAGTGCGGCCGAGCCGTCGTTGAGTCCGGAGCTGTTGCCGGCGGTCACCGAGCCTTGGCCGTCGGTGCGGAACGCGGGGCGCAGCTTGGCGAGCGTCTCCATCGTGGTGTCGGGGCGCAGGAACTCGTCCTGCTCGACACGCTTGGGATCCCCCTTCTTCTGGGCGATCTCCACCGGGCTGATCTCCATCGCGAACCGACCACGCGCACGCGCGGCCGCGGCCTTCTGCTGCGAGCGCATGGCGAACGCGTCCTGATCGGCGCGGGAGATGCCGTATTGCGCGGCGACGTTCTCCGCCGTCTCGCCCATCGAGTCGGTGCCGTGCGCGCTCTTCATCTTGGCGTTCACGAAGCGCCAGCCGAGGCTGGTGTCGAAGAGCTGCACGTCGCGGGCGAAGGGGGTCGCACCCTTCGAGAGCACGAAGGGCGCGCGCGTCATCGACTCGCTCCCGCCAGCGACGAAGAGGTCCCCCTCCCCGGCCTTGATGGATCGGGCCGCACTCGCGACGGCGCTCAATCCCGACGCGCAGAGTCGGTTCACCGTCTCGCCGGGAACGGTCACGGGGAGCCCCGCGAGCAGCAGCGACATGCGCGCCACATTGCGATTGTCCTCGCCGGCCTGATTCGCGCATCCCATGATCACGTCGTCGATGGCCGCCGGATCGAGGCCGGGGTGACGGGCGAGCAGCGAGCGGATCGCGTGGGCGCCGAGGTCGTCGGCGCGGACGTCGGAGAGACTCCCGCCGATGTTGCCGATCGGGGAGCGGATACCATCAATGATGAACGCGTCGGTCATCGGGGTGTGTCGGAGGGAAAGTGTTCGCGGTGCGTACGGAAGACGGTGCCACGGAAATGCCCGACCACCGCGTCGTGCTGGTTGCGGACCGTGACCTCGCAGAAGGCCAGCTTGTTCGTCTCGCTCTGTTCGATCGCCGTCGCCGTGAGGACATCGCCGGGGTGGACCGCCGCCGGGAAGCTGATCGTGCAGTCGATCGCCACCGAGAGTGTCCCGTGCGAGTTGCAGGCGAAGGCGAAGGCCGAATCGGCGAAGGAGAAGACGATCCCGCCGTGCGAGGTCCCGAAGCCGTTCACCATCTCCGGACGCACCGTCATGCGGATGCGGCTGAACCCCGCGCGCGTCTCGAGTACCTCGACGCCGAGCCACTGACTGAAGGCGTCGCGCGTCATCAGGTGATCGACGACGCGTGCCGCGAGCGCGTCCTTCGCCCCGGCCTCGCTCACGCGAGCAGACTCCCCCCCGCAGCGGCCACGCGACGGAGCACCGGACTCGGACGATAGCGATCCTCGCCATACTCGGCGTGCAGTGCCTCGAGCCGGGCGAGCACGCGGCTCGGTCCGATCTCGTCGCCCCACGCGAGGAGCCCCTTGGGATAGTTGACCCCCTTGGTCATCGCGAGGTCGATGTCGGCCGCGGAGGCGACGTTCCAGAGGCGGGCATCAGCGGCCTCATTCACCAGCATCGCGAGCACACGGTCGACGATCTCCTGACCGAGCGCTGGATCGCGGCTCGGCTCCGGCTTCACGGCACCGTCACGGTAGTCGTAGTAGCCCTGCCCCGACTTGCGACCGAGCCGCCCCGACTCCACGAGTCGGCGCTGCGTGAGCGCGGGCTTGTAGCGCGGATCGTAGAACATCGCCTCGAACACCGAGCAGGTCACGGCGTAGTTCACATCGTTGCCGATGAAGTCCATCAGCGTGAACGGCCCCATCTTGAAACCGGCCAGCTCGGTCATCGCCCAGTCGATCGTGGCGCAGTCGGCGCGGCCCTCCTCGAGCAGACGGAGCGCTTCGCCGTAGAAGGGGCGCGCGATCCGGTTCACGATGAAGCCCGGCGTGTCCGAGGCGAGCACGGTCGTCTTCCCCCAGCGATCGACCAGCAGGCGCGCCGCCGCACTGACCACCGGCGAGGTGGCGATCGACGGCACGATCTCGACGAGCGGCATGACCGGCGCGGGATTGAAGAAATGGATCCCCACCACCCGCTCCGGGTGCGCGCATCCGCCGCCGATGGCGGCCACCGACAGCGAGGAGGTGTTCGTCGCCAGCACGGCGTCGGCCGACACGACCTCCTCGAGCGCGCGGAACAGCCCCTGCTTGACGTCGAGCCGCTCGACGATCGCCTCGATCACCAGCGCGCACGGGGCGAACCGGGCGATCTGTTCGGGGCCCACGCCGTCGATGTAGGTGAGCCGCGCGAGCGTCGCGTCGGCATCGGCGCGGGAGAGCCGCCCCTTCTCGACCTCGCGATCGAGGGCCTGGCGATGTCCTTTCCGGGCGCGCTCGATCGAGGCCGACGCACTGTCGGCCAGGAGGACCTGATGGCCGCGCATGGCCGCGACCTGGGCGATCCCCGCGCCCATGGCCCCGGCTCCGATCACACCGATGATGGATTCCGCTCCGAGCACGGTCAGCGCCCCTTGTAGTCGGGTTTGCGCTTCTCGAGGAAGGCGCGCACCCCTTCGGCGTAGTCCTCGGTCCGGCCGGCCTCGCGCATCATCGCCTCTTCGAAGTCGAGTTGGGCGTCGAGTCCGGCGCCGAGCGAATGATTGAGCGCCCGCTTGGTGAGGCCGAAGCCGCGCGTGGCCTGCTTGGCGAAGGCGACCGCCATGTCGAGCGTCGTCTCCTGCAGCACCGCGTGAGGGACGCAGTCCCAGATCAGCCCCCACTCCTTCGCTTTCGCCGCCGGGAGCTTGTCACCGAGGAAGAAGAGCCCGGTCGCGCGCTGGGTGCCGATGAGGCGTGGAATGAAGAAGGTGCCGCTGGTGTCAGGGATGAGACCGAGCTTCGCGAACGATTCGACGAAGTTCGCCTCCTCGGCGGCGATCGTGATGTCGCACGCGAAGGCGAGGTTCGCCCCGGCCCCTGCGGCGACGCCGTTCACCGCGCATATCACCGGCTTCTCGAGGGTGCGGATGGCGCGAATGATCGGATTGTAGCATGTCCGGACGACCTCGCCGATGTCGGGCATCGGGCCGCCGTCCTTGGGGAGGACTTCGGAGAGGTCCTGGCCGGCGCAGAAGCCGCGCCCGGCGCCGGTGATGTGGACGGCACGGACCATGGGGTCGGCGGCGGCATCGGCCAACGCGGCCTGGAGTGCGCCGGCCATCGCCAGGTTGAAGCTGTTGAGCACCTCGGGACGATTCAGCGTGATGCGAGCCACGCCGTCTTGAACGAGGTAGAGAATGCTGGGTTCGGCCATCCGATCCTCTGGGGTGCGCAGGGTCCTGGAAGCACCGTAAGATACCACCCGGCCGCGTCGTCTGGCGGTCGCCCCGGCCGCGCTTAACGTACCTGGGCGAACATTGTCCCCCATGAGGTAGTCTTATGTATGCCTAGATGGGCAATTAAGTCGATCCGGCCGGGCATCGCCGCCCGGTCCGGTCCGACAACCATCGCGTGTACCGCGGTGTCACACAGCCGTGGTTCTCCCCCGTCCCGTATCGTGCCATGATCCCAGCCTCGCTCCGTCGTCAGCCGCGCCGTCGTCGCTCCGGCTTCACGCTCATCGAAATCCTGGTCGTGATCGTGGTGATCGCGATCCTGGCCACCCTCGTGGCGCCGAACGTCTTCCAGAACGTCGGGGCGGCCAAGTCGGCGACGGCCAAGTCGCAGATCGAGATGCTGGGCGCGGCGCTCGATGCGTACCGCCTGGACAACGGGAGCTACCCCACGACGCAGCAGGGGCTCAACGCCCTGTGGGAGAAGCCGCAGATCGACCCGCCCGCCAACTGGCGGTCGCCGTACCTCCGCAAGGCGGTGCCGATGGATCCGTGGGGACGCCCCTACATCTACATCGCGCCGGGCGAGGCGAACCCCACCGGGTTCGACCTCCTGTCGTACGGTGAGGACGGCAAGCCGGGTGGCGAAGGGGACAACGCCGACATCCTGAGCTGGAAGTAGTCGGAACCCGATGCCCACCTACGCCTACGACGCAGTGAGCACCGCCGGCAAGCGCCTGCGGGGGCTCGAGTCGGCAGCGAGCTCGGGGGCGCTCTCGCGCGCCCTCGAGGAGCGTGGGCTGTTGGTCCTGTCGGTGACCGAATCGACGGGCTCGGCGACCGCCGGGGTCGGCTTCAAGTTCGGTCGTCGCCGCGAGGTCCTCGAGGTCACCCGCGCGTTGGCCGCGCTGCTCCCGGTCGGCATGCCCCTCTCGCAGGCCCTGCAGGCCGCGATGGGGGTCACCTCAGGTGATGTGCGCGCGGCGCTGACCGAAGTGCGGAACAAGGTGCAGCGCGGCGACACCTTGAGCGCCGCGCTCGAGGAGCATCCGGCCTACTTCTCCCCGATCTACGTGGGGCTGGTCCGCGCCGGTGAGCGCAGCGGCGACGTCGATGGCGCCTTCGCCCGACTCGCCGAGTCGCTCGAGCGCGAGGAAGCGCTGCGCGGGCGCGTGCTCTCGGCGGCGATCTACCCGATCCTGCTGGCGGTCGCGGGGACGGCGGCGATCGCGGTGTTGCTCTTCTTCGTGCTCCCGCAGTTCGTGGAGCTGCTCTCGGGGAGCGGCGCCAAGTTGCCGGCGAGCACGACCTTCCTGCTCTCGCTCTCTGGATTGTTGCATCGATTCTGGCCGCTCCTGGTGCTGGCCCCGCTCGCGCTCCTCGGGATCCTCACCTGGGCGCAGCAGACGGCCGAAGGGCGTCGCGCGCTGTCGCGGCTGATGCTCGCGCTCCCGCTCGTAGGGACGCTGCGCCGCTACTCGCTCTCGGCGCGTTTCGCCCGCATGGCGGGCGTGCTGCTCGGTGGCGGCGCCCCGCTCCTCTCGGCGCTCGACGACACCATCGATTCGATCGCCGACCCGATCGCCAAGGACGACGCGGCGCGGATCCGCACCCGCGTGCGCGACGGCAGTTCGCTGCGCGAGGCGGTGGCGGAGAGCGCGCTCTTCCCGGCCCTGCTCGCCCAGCTGATCGGCGTCGGTGAGGAGGCCGGGCAGCTCCGCACCTTCCTCATGAAGGCCGCCGACATCTTCGAGGAGCGCACCGAGCGCGCCACGCAGCGCATCGCGACGCTCGCCGAGCCGGCGATGATCATCGTGTTCGGCGCGATCGTGGCCTTCGTGGCGCTCTCGCTGCTGCAGGCGATCTACGGCATCAACGCGAACTCGTTCAAGTGACGACGCGCCGCCGCGGGTTCACTCTCCTTGAGATGGCCATCGTCCTCGCGGTGATGGCGGTGGCGTCGATGCTGGTGGCTCCGGCGCTCGTGCGATTCGGCACCGAGAAGCCGCCGCGCAGCGAGGACCGCCTGCTCACCCTGCTGGCGGATGCACGCAAGCAGGCCATCGCGCATGGCGCCCAACTGACGTTGCGGCTCGACCCGGCCACCGGGAACTACCGCGCCGACACCACGACGAGCGCCGGCACCGGGATGCTCGGCGAGGGGACGCTCGACCTGGCGATGGAAGAGCGGCTCGTCACGCCGCTCCCTCGACTGACCTACATCTTCAAGCCGACCGGTGCCGCGTTCGCCGACTCGGTGATCGTGCGCGGTAGTACGTCGTCGGTGATGGTGAGCGTGGACCCCTGGAGCGGAGTGGCACATGCAGCCGCGCGCTAGGAAGGGGATCTCGTTGTTCGAGTCGGTCGCCGGACTGGCGATCGTCGGCATGGTCGCGGCGAGTGCGCTGGCGGCGACGGCGCGGGAGATGCGCACCGCCGAACGCGCGCGTCGCGCGATCGAGGTCGAAGCGCTGGCCACCTCTCGTCTGGACTGGATGGCGCTCACCACCGACGTGCAGTTGCAATCACTCCCGGACTCCGTGGCCCGCGGAACCTTTCCCGAGCCGCTCGACGCCTACAAGTGGCGGACCTCCGTGGATCCCGTGGCCCAGGAGTCGGGACTCTACGACGTGACGGTGAGCGTGCTCTGGAAGGAGGGGACGAAGGACGTCTCCTACGACCTGCACTCGCGGCTGTATCGCCGCCCCGTGCTCACCACGCGGGGGCGTTGATGCACACGCCCCGGACTCGGCGCCGTGGCGCCACGCTGCTCGAACTCGTCGTCGCGCTCGTGGTGACCGGCGCCATGGCCGGGCTCGGGACGTCGGCGTTCACCACGATCATCGATCACCGTCGCGTGATCCGCGAGAGCGCGATCGACATGGAGCGCGCGGCGGCGCTTCGCGAGACGATCCGCGGGTGGATCGCCTCCGGCACGGTGCAGATCCAGCAGGGCGGACTGCCGCGCGGACGCGCCGGGGCTGCGGCCGCGGCCGCAGCCACCTCGTTGCTCGCGGGGGGCACGGGGAGCGGGCTCACCGCCGTGAGCGCGGCGGCCGCGGCGGGTGAGGAGATCACCTTCGTCACCACCGCCGCGACACCGGCGATGGCGCCGAACGTGCGTGTGCGACTCTTCGTCGACGGCGATGCGAGCACCCCCGAGTCGGGGCTGACGATCGAGTATCAGCCGAGCGATGCCGGAACGCAGATCCCGCTGCAGCGCCGAGAGCTGGAGCCGTCGATCGGATCGATGAGCGTCGAGTTCCTCGACCAGCGTACGACGCGCTGGGTGAAGGCGTCCGAGGGCGCGACCATCACGCCGATCGCCGTACGGATCACGCTGCTGCCCAGCGACAAGAACGCGCTCGCCCCCATCCTGCAGCTCCCGTTGGTGTTCAGCATGCGGACGGGGCAATGAGAGCGCGCAAGGGATTCGCCATGATGGCGGCCATCTGGCTCACCGTCGCGATCGCCGTGGTGGCGCTGGAGTTCGCGCGCGACGCCAAGGAACGTCGCGTGCTCGGGATGGATGCCGCCGAGCGCGGGACCGGTCGTGCGGCGGCCATCGGGGCGCTCGCGGCGACGCAGGCACGGCTCGAGCGCGCGATCCGTCAGGTCGCCGCGAGCGGGAACACGAACACCGTGCTGCGCAGTTCCGATCCGTGGCTCGACGTGGACTCGCTCTTCTCCGGCGCGATCAGCACCGACAGCGCGGTCCAGGTGACGCTCAAGGCTCGCGACATGGGTACGCAGCTGAACCTGAACCTCCTCAGCGAGGAGGAGCTGCGCACGTTCTTCGGCTACGCGCTGAACGACTACGCCATCGCCGACCAGCTCGCGGCGGCGATCATGGATTGGCGCGACGCGGATGACATCGCCCGCCCGCGGGGCGGCGAGCGCGATGCCTACATCAAGGCCAAGCGGCTCGCCCTCCCGACGAACGCCAACTTCCGCGACGTCTCCGAGCTGCTCGACGTTCAGGGGATCACGCCGCAGATCTACGAGAAGATCGTCCCGTTCATCACCGTGCGCGGGAACGGCACGGTGAATCTCAACACCGCCCCGCCCCAGGTGCTGCGCCCGCTGCCGGGGATGACGGACGCGATCCTGACGCGCATCCTCGCGCTGCGCTCGCAGGGGCGCCGGATCACGAACGCCGCCGAAGTGCTTCCCACCGCCGTCGGGATGGGCGGTCGTGGTGGCCGCGGCGGGCCGCCCCCATCGCCCACGCAAGCTCGTCTCCTCGCTCGGACCACTGTGAATACCACCGACGTCGAATTGACCATCACCGCCCGTGCCGGCGCGCAGGCGCAGCCGGTACGACTCCTCGCGATCGTGCAGCGCGTCGGGCAGAACGCGAACATCTCGTGGAGGCAGTGGTGAGTCGTACCGGAACCGGAGTCGGAATCTGCATAACCGCCGACAGGGTTACTGCCGGCGGCGTCGGCGGACGTGGCGGATGGGCGGCCGAATTGCAGCCGCTCGAAGGCGCGTCGTGGCCGTCGCTCGAGCAGGCGCTGAAGACGCTGGCCTCGTCGTCCGGCGACGTGCCGCGTTCGCTGCACGTGGCGCTCGCGCCGCCGATGATCGAACTGCGCCCGATCACCCTGCCGCCGCTCGATGACGATGCGCTCCAGGTGTTGCTCGGCCGTCACGCGAACCGCTACTTCCTGAGCGCTCGCGGGCCACAGGTCGTCGGCGCGCTCCGCGAGCCGAAGCAGGCCGGTGCGGAGAGCGTCGTGCTCGCCGCGGCCGCGTCGGCGCGAGTCGTGACGGCGATCGAGAGCGCGGCCCACGCCGCCGGATGGCAGGTGGCGGGGATCGTGCCGCAGGAAGCTGCGGTCGCCGCCGCCATCGGGGGACGCGACGGCGGCGCGCTGTTCATCCTCGCCGTGCATGGTGGCGGCGCGATGGATGCCCTGCATGCGGCTGGCGGGGCACTCCGTGGCGTGCGCCGACTCCGCGCCGGCGCCGCGGACATCGAACTGGTGAAGGCGCTCGCCGCGGGACAGCGGGTGCACCTCGCCGGTGCGGCCGACGCTGAACTCACCGCCGCGCTCGCGGCGCACGGGATCACCGCGGTGCGCGGGAGCGACGCCGGCGAGGAGCTCGCGCGGATCGCGGCCCGAGGTGCTCCGCTCGCGCCGGGGCCGATCCTCGTGAGCGAGGATGTCCGGGCCGCGCGCGCGGCGCAGGCGGCTCGCACCGCCCGCTGGATGTGGGGTGCCGCGGCCGCGTTGCTCTTGCTGGGTGCCGGGCTCGAGCGCTGGGGGGTGGAGCGTGAGATCGCCGCGGTCGAGGCTGAACGCGCGACGCTTCGTCCCAAGCTCGGGTCGACGCTCGTCGGCCGCAGCACGGTCGAGTCGGCATATCGTCGCCTCGCCGACCTGCAGTCGGCGGAACGCGGTTCTCCCCAGTGGTCCAAGGTCGTCGCGACCCTGGCCGAGGAGCTCCCCGACGGCGCGTTCATCACCACCTTCCGCGGTCGAGGCGACTCACTCGTCGTGGACGGACTCGCCGAGCGTGCGGCCGGGGTCTTCGAAGCGCTGGAACGGAGCAAGGCGTTCGCGGGAGCCCGATCGGCGGCGCCGGTGCGCCGTGAGGTCCAGAACGGCGGCGACGCACTCGAACACTTCACCATCGCTTTGCGGCTCGCCGGGATTCAAGCGGCGCCGACCTCCACGCCCGGTAGTGCGACCCCAGCGCCTCGCACGGGAGGGAACCGATGAAATTCGGCAATCTCTCACCCAGCGAGCGGCGCACGGTGACGATCGGCGCGAGCATCCTGCTCGTGTCGGGGGCGTTCGTGTGGGGGGTGCGCCCCTTCGTGGCCTCGCTCAACACCGCGAAGGAGAAGCTCCGCGTGGAGCGCGAGACGCTGGCCCGCGAGCGGGCGGCGGTCGCGCAGTCGCGGTCGAATCCCCTGCTCCAACAGCGCGCCGACTCGGCGATGCTGCTCACCGCGCCTCGGCTCTTCAGCGGGCGTGACGACGTGATGGCGAGCGCGGACCTCGTCGCGTACCTCGGCGCCATCTCGCTCAAGGCACGTGTGCTGCTGCAGGATGCCGCGACGCGTCCGAGCTCCGTGACCGCGGCCGGCGTCCGCACGTTGCGCGTCGACATCCGCGCCGAGTCCGACCTGCAGGGGATCCTCACGCTGTTGCAGACGCTCGAATGGGGAGACAAGCTGATCCGCGTCGAGCGGATCGACCTCTCCCGACTCCCTAACGCGAGCGAGGACGACCGGTCCGAGACGCTCTCGCTCTCGGCGACGATCTCCGGCTTCGCACTCCCGGCGGAGTCGGTCAGCATCTCCGATTCGCTGCGCAAGACGGCTGCGCTCCCCACCACGGCGACGCGCCGGGAGGGGACCCCGTGAGCACGTCGTCAATGTTGCACGATCCGGGGGTGAAGCGCGCCGCGTACGGATTGGGCGCTGCCGTCCTGCTGTTCGGCTGGTTCGGGGTGCGTGCGATCCGGCTCGACGAGGTCCCCGACGCGGCGGCCGCGCCGATCGAGGCGAGCATGTTGAAGAGCGGCGGTCCGCGCGAGCTCTCGAACATCGCCGGCGCGGTGGACCGCGACCCCTTCTCGGCGTCGCGCTCATCCCCTTCGGGTCGCTATGTGTTGCCGTGGGAGGAAGTGGAAACGAAGAGCACCGAGGCGGCGCCGAAGCCGCTGGTGCTGGGCACCGCGATCGCTCTCGACGGCAGGAGCTTCGCGACCTGTCAGCTCGGCACGGCCGCTCCGCGCATCGTCCATGTGGGCGACAAGCTCGGGGAATACACTGTGAAGTCCATCGCCCGCGGACGCGTGGTGTTCACCACGTCGTCGGGGAGTTCCCTCGACATCTCCGCGCTCAAGTGAGGAATACCCTGCATATGCCACTCTTCTCCCGACTCCTTCTCCTCACGGTGATCGCCGTGCCGCTGGGTGCGCAGGGCGGTCGCCGTCGCCAGGCGGCAGCGCCTGCGCCGACGCCGCCGGCCCCTGCCGCCGCGTCCAAGGACACCGGTACCGTGCGCAAGGCGGCCGACGGCTCGTACGTGCTCGACTTCCAAGAGCAGGAGCTGCGCGTGGTGCTGTCGGCGCTCGCGGAAGCGGGCGGGCTCAACGTCACCTTCTCGAATCTCCCGTCGCGGAAGGTCACGCTGCGCATGGGGCAGACCTCGTCGAAGGAGGCGCTGCTCAACGTGCTCCGCGGCGTCGCAG
>CAZAGK010000105.1:0-10598 GCA_964484775.1 uncultured Gemmatimonas sp.
GGTCCCCTCGATCTCCACACGACGCACGCGGAAGAAGTCGAGGCGCCGCAGACTGGCACGTCCCCACCAGGGGGAGCTGCCGAGTGCGAGGACTCCCAGCAGGAGGAGCACGGCACGGAGCCGCTTCTTCCACTTCGGCCGCTCTGGAGCGGGGCTCTCGGAGGCGACGGCGCGCGCGCTGCCGCGCCGCGTGGGCGGCGGCTCGGACAGGTCGTCGAAGTCGTCGAACTCGTCGTCGGCCACTAGAAAATCACTTCGCGCGCAGGAGGGTCAGCAGCGCGGGTCCCACTTTTGTGATGTCCCCGGCGCCGATGGTGATCACCACGTCGCCATCGCGCACGTCGGCCGCGAGCGCGGCGGGCACGTCGGTGCCGCTCCCCTGCCAATGCGGGGCGCGACCGGCCTTGGTCATGGCGTCGGCGATCAGCTGGCTGGTCACACCGGGCATGGGCTGCTCGCGCGCCGGATAGATCGCGGTGAGGAAGGTGGCGTCGGCCTCAGCGAGCGCCACGCCGAACTCGTTGGCGAAGTCACGGGTGCGGCTGAAGAGATGCGGCTGGAAAGCCGCCACGATCCGCCGCCCCGGGAATGCCGCGCGCGCTGCGCCGAGCGTGGCCGCGATCTCCGTGGGGTGATGGGCGTAGTCGTCCACCACCGTCACGCCGTTCGCTTCACCGAGCCGCTGGAACCGACGTTCGGCGCCGACCACGCGCTCGAGCCCGCGCGCCATCTGCTCGACTTTCATTCCCCAAGTGCCGAGTCCCACGGCGAGTGCCGCGAGCGAGTTGCGCACATTGTGCAGTCCGGGAACCAGCAATGTGACCGGGCCGAGCGGCTTGCCATCGTAGACCACGTCGTAGGTGGTCTTGAGCTCGGTCATCCGGATGTTGCGCGCGACGAGTCGCGCGTCGACGCTCACCCCTTCAATGCCATAGCGCACGACTTCCGCCGAGGGCGGGGTGTGCAAGGCGTTGGCATTCGCGTCGTCGGCGCAGAGGACGATCCACCGCGCATCGCGGGTGAACTGCGTGAAGGCGCCGCGGATGTCATCGAGGTCCTTGTAGATGTCGAGATGGTCGGCCTCGAGATTCGTGACCACCGCCACATCGCAGTCGAGGGCGAGGAAGGAGCGGTCGTACTCGTCGGCCTCGACCACGAACACCGCGTCGGCTCCCTCGGAGAGGTTGCCGTTCCAGGCGGCCACGCGAGCGCCCACCACGCCGGTGGCATCGAGCCCAGCCCCCTTGAGCGCTTCGGTGGTCATCACGGTCGTGGTGGTCTTGCCATGCGTCCCGGCGATCCCGACGAGCTGACCACCCGCGGTCGCCTCGGCCAATGCTTCGGCGCGGCGGATCACCGGGATGCCAGCGGCACGCGCGGCCTCGACCTCCGGATGCGTCTTGGGGATGGCACTCGACACCACGAGCGCACGCTGCGTCCCGATATGCGCGGCATCGTGCCCACTCACGACCTTGATGCCGAGCCGCTCGAGGTCGCTCACCCCCTCGGCGCGCTGATCGCAGCCGGTGACGGTCGCCCCGCGACGGGCGCACAGTTCGGCGAGCGCACTCATCCCCGCACCGGCGATCCCCATGAAGTGGATGGGGCGTGGGTCAGCAGAATCGAGCAATGGCATGGTCAGCGGGTCGGTGGACGGCCGGGAACTTCGAGCAGGCGCAAGATATGCTGTGCGATCTCATCGGCGGCGTGCGGACGGGCGCGGCTCAGCGCGCCAGCAGTCAGCGCGGCGAGGCGCTCCGGATCGCCGAATAGTCCGCGCATCACGGCGTCGAGCTTTTCGGCGCTCAAGTCGCTTTGCGCGAGGTGCACCGCGGCACCCGCCCTCTCGAGCGCAACGGCATTGGACGTCTGGTGGTCGTTCGCCGCGGTCGGCAGCGGACAGATCACCATCGGGAGTCCCCAGGCGCAGAGCTCGGACGTACCCATCATCCCGCCACGCACGAGGGCCACGTCGCTCGCGGCGTAGGCATCGCTGATCGGCGAGAGATACGGCACGACGCGCACATCGGCGCGGTCGTACTGCTTGAAGGCGTCGTACTGCCCCTTCCCCGTGCCCCAGAGCACGCAGAGGTCGCGTGGGAGCCCGCGGTCGATCCACGCCGCCACCACCTGATTGATGGCGCGCGCGCCTTGGCTACCGCCGAACACGAGCAGCACGCGGCTCGCCGCCGGGAATCCCCAGCGCGCCTTGGCCGCAACGCGATCCGGACGGATATCGGGAGGCGGCTCGATCGGATTCCCCGTCACCCGGAAGGTCGTCCCGCCGTGCGGGAGATACGCCTCCGCTTCGGGGAAGCCGAGGTAGGCTTCCTTGGACATGCGGGTGAACCAGCGGGCCGTCATCCCTGGGTGGCTGTCGCCGATGTGCTGCACGATCGGCACGCGCTGCCAGAAGGCCCAGGCGAGCGCCATCCCGCTGGCGTAGCCGCCGGTGCCCACGACGAGCGGCGGCTGCAGCTTGGCGCCGAGCGCGTTCATGGCGAACCATGCCGACCCCGCGCCACGGAGCGTCTTCCAGTTCTCCCACACTTTGGGCCGATACAGCGGATGCAGATCGAGTAGCGTGTGCTCGAACTCCGTCTGCGGGAGCACGTCACGCTCGATGCCGCGGCGCGCCCCCACGAAGTAGGGCTTCACCGTGGGATCGCGACGCACCAGCGCACGCGCGATGGCGAGCCCGGGGTAGAGATGCCCCCCGGTGCCGCCGCCGGCGAAGACCACACGCTGTTCACGAGCCACGGGGCGCTCCTACGCGCCGGCGCCGGCCAGGCTGCTGCCACGCGGCGCAGGGGCCATCGGGTCGGTGGCACGGTCGCCGATCACTTTCTCGCGCGAGCTCCCGATGTTCACCAGGATCCCCGTCATCAAGAGCGAGAGGATCAGGTTCGAGCGGCCGTACGAGATGAACGGGAGCGTCAGCCCCGTGGTCGGCAACAGTCCGATCACCACGCCGATGTGCAGATAGGCGGTGATCAACATGGTGGTCGTGATCCCGATCGCGACGAGCTGCTGGAACTTGGTGCGCGCCTGCGCCGCGATCCGGAAGCCGAGCCATCCCCAGAGCGCGAAAAGCGCGATCAGGAGGGTCAGCCCCACGAACCCCCACTCCTCGCCGATCGTGCCGCCGATGAAGTCGTCGTACGAGAGCGGAAGGAAGCCGAGGGCCTGACGTCCTTCACCGAATCCGGTGCCGAACCATCCCCCCGACCCCACCGCGATCAGCGACTGGTCGAGCTGGTAGTTCACCTTCTGGTGCGCGGCCCCTGCCATGTCGGCGAAGCCGAGCAGGCGCTCCATCACGTACTGGAGGCGCTGCACCTCGCTCCAGAGGACGGGGATCGAGGCGATGCCGAGGAAGACGAAGTGCCCCACACGCGCGCCGGCGGCGAAGACGATGATCCCCATCTGGATCGTGAAGAAGAGCACCGTCGAGAGGTCGGGTTCGAGCGCGGCCATGAGGTTCAGCACGCCGATGACCACGAGGATCGGGAGCAGCCCCTTGGTGAGGCGCTGCATCTGCTCCGACTTCTTCACCGCCATCATCGCCGTCCAGAGGATCACGGCGAGCTTCGCGAACTCCGAGGGCTGGATCGAGCCGCCGTAGAGATAGCGACGCGCGCCGAGGATCGGCGGCGCGATCGACTTGGTGAAGGGCAACACCGTGATGAGCATCGCGAGCATCGCGATCCCCATCACCCCCCACGAGTACTTGCTCCACTTCTCGGCGTCGGTCTTGGCGCAGATCGCGAAGGCCACGAAGCCGATCGCCGCCCCCGAGAGCTGCTTGAAGAGGAACATCGCGCTGTTGCGATTGGCCTGCACCGCCTGGAAGGCGCTCGCGCTGTAGAGCACGGCGAGGCCGAAGGAGAGGAGCATCGCGGTCGCGATCACCAGCGCCCGTGCCTCGATCCCCATCCGCCAACGCTCACGCACGGCAGACGCCGTGGTGCCGACGCTCACGCGTCCACCGCCAGGCGCTGGAAGGTCGAGCCGCGTTCTTCGTAGTTGTTGAACATGTCGTAGCTGGAACAGGCCGGAGAGAGCAGGACGGCGTCCCCGGGCCGAGTTGCGGCGCGGGCACGCGAGACCACTTCCTCGAATGACGATCCGAGGCGCTCCAGCGGCACGTGGCCGGCCAGATCGGCCTCGATCAGCGGCGCGGCCTCACCGTAAGCGATCACCAGCTTCGCATGTGCTTTGAGAAGGGGGATCAACGCGCTGTAGGGCTCTCCCTTGTGGCGCCCGCCCAGGAGCACGACGGTCGGCCGGGTCATCCCTGCCACGGCCACGGTCGTGGAGGCGACATTCGTGGCCTTGGAATCGTTGATCCACTGCACTCCGCTCACATCGGCCACCACCTGCAGGCGATGCGGCATCCCCCCGAAAGTCGCCACCGCGGCGGCCATCCGGGCGCGGGCCTCGGGGGTGCGATACGCCGGGTCGGCCACCGCCACCGCGAGCACCGCCGCCAGCACATTCGCGACGTTGTGGTCCCCCAGCAGCGGGATGTCGCGCCGGAGCATGAAGGGGGTCGCGAAGAGGGTGACCTCCCCCGTCGTGAGATCGGCGACCCCCTCGCACGATGGATACTCCCCGGTCACCGAGCGGTCGGTGCTGGTGTCGAGACTGAACCGATGGTGCGTGCCGACGATCCCCCGCACGCGGCGCTGCACCTCGGCGTCGTCGGCATTCGTCACCCAGCGCGAGCGCGGGGTGGCGTTCGCGAAGAGACGCATCTTGTCGCCGTAGTACTCGTCGAGCGAGGCGTACCGGTCGAGATGGTCCGGGGCGAGGTTCGTGAGCACCCCGACCACCGGCGCGAGACTCGGTGTGTCGTGCAGCTGGAAGCTCGACATCTCGAGGGCGATCCACTCGGGCGGATGCTCCTCCATGGCCAACACGCTCACCGGCGTCCCGATGTTCCCCGCCGCCACCGCGTTCGCGCCGAGGGCGTCGAGCAGATGGTGGATGAGGGCGGTGACGGTCGTCTTGCCGTTCGTCCCCGTGACGGCGATGTAGCGCGTGGTGCTCGGGAGGAAGGCGAGCGCGGCCTCGACCTCGCTGAGGATCGGCACCCCAGCCTGCGCAGTGGTCACGAGAGGAGGCGCGGTCGGCGGCACACCGGGGCTCGCGACCACCGCCACGGCGCGCGAGATGCGCTCGAGGTCGTGGTGGCCGACATCGACCGCGATCCCCTTCGCGATCAGCGCGTCCGCGGCGGTGCGTACCCCCGCCCCGCTCCCGGCGTCCGAGACGTAGGCTCGCCCACCGTGCCGCGCGATCAGTTCGGCCACCGCGCGGCCGCTGCGCCCCAGTCCGATGACCGCGATCTCTCCGCGGCCCATCAGGGAGCGGATCACCGCAGTTTGAGCGTCGTGAGAGCCACGAACGCGCAGAGGATCCCGAGGATCCAGAAGCGCACAACGACCTGCGTCTCCGGCCACCCCTTCAGCTCGAAGTGGTGATGCAGCGGCGCTCGGCGGAACACCCGATGCGCCTGCGCGTACTCACGGCCGTGCCGCTTGAGGCGGATCTTGAACACCGTGCGCTGGATCATCACCGAGAGCGTTTCGGCGACGAAGACGCCACCGATGAACACCACGAGGAACTCCGACTTGAGGAGGATCGCCACCGCACCGAGCGCACCGCCCAAGGCGAGCGAGCCCGTGTCGCCCATGAAGACCTGGGCCGGATGCGAGTTGTACCACATGAAGCCCAAGCAGGCGCCGAAGGTGGCGGTGCAGAAGATCGTGAGCTCACCCGCGCCGCGCAGATAGAAGAGCTGCAGATAGTTCGCGGCGTTGAAGTTGCCCATCGAGTACGCGAAGAGCGCGAGGGTGGCCATCGCGATCGCCATGAGTCCCGCGGCCAGGCCGTCGAGACCATCGGTGAGGTTCACGGCGTTGCTCGTCCCGGTGATCACAAATGTGACGAACGGCACGTAGAGCCAGGCCATCCCGATCGTCGCGGGGACGACCAGCACGTACTTCATGAAGGGGAGCGTCGTGGAAGCGCCCGGGAGCGGATTGAGTGGCATCTTCCAGAGGTAGATCGCCATCGCGAGGCCGATCGCCACCTGACCGGCGAGCTTGTAACGCTCCACCAATCCGCGGTTCTCCTTCCCTTCCCGCTTCTGCTTGAGCTTGAGATAGTCGTCGAGGAAGCCGATCGCGCCCATCCACAGCATCACGATCATCGCGATCCAGACATAGCGATTGTCGAGACGCATCCAGAGCAGCGTCGGAATGAAGGTCGCCGCGAGGATGATCAACCCACCCATCGTCGGGGTCTTCCCCTTCCCGGCGTGCGTCTCGGGAGTCCCTTCGCGCACCACCTGATGGATCTGCATCGCCTGGAGGCGGCGCAGGATCATCGGCCCGATCACGAACGCCACGAGCAGCGCAGTCACCGCCGCCCCCGCCGCCCGGAACGAGATGTACCGGAAGACGTTGAAGATCGAGTGCTGTTTGGCGAGCGGGAACAGGAAGTAATAGAGCATCGCGCGATTACCGGACTCCGGGGGTGGCGGACCAACTGGTAAGGTACGGCACGATACGCTCCAGACGCACCCCACGCGAGGCCTTGAGCAGAATGGCCGCACCGGCGGGGAGATGGGGCTCCAGCAGCGGCCAGAGCTCGTCCACATCGGGGGCGGTCACGACTTTCGCCTTGCTCCCCTGAGCACCCGACAGCGGGGCCACGAAGTCACCGATCCCCGCCACCACCATCGCCCCGCTCGCGAGCGCCGACTCGGCGATCTCGCGATGCGACTTCTCCGCCGCCGCGCCCAACTCGCGCATGGTGCCGAGGATGATCACGCGCGGCCGGTCACCGGCCACGTCGCCCAAGAGCGCGATGGCGGCCCGGGCAGAACCGGGATTCGCATTGTACGCGTCATTGATGAGCAGCGCCGAACCGAGCGACGCGACCGAAGAGCGCATCGAGGGAACGCTCCCGACGTCGATGCTCGCGATCCCCTGCGCGGCGTCGTCCATCGACAGGCCGCATTCGCGCGCCACCGCCACGGCGAGCATCGCGTTGCGCATGTTGTGGGTGCCGCGGAGCGGAACTTCGACCTTCGTGCCGTTCACGTCCATCCAACCGCGCCCGTCGATGTGCAGGCCGTGCGCGGTGGAGGCGAGCTCCCCTTCCCCCAACCCAACGGACACCACGCGCCCGGCGCGCGACCGCGCCTCGCGAAGCAACTCATGCTCGGCCGCCGGGACGATCGCCGTCGGAATGCCGTCGCAGAGCGACGCCTCCTCGGCGAGCACGCCCGCCAGGTCGCCGAACCCTTCGAGATGCTCTTCCTGGATCGCGGTCACCACGGCGATGTTCGGCTCGGTGATCGCGCGCAGGATGGCGATCTCTCCCGGCTCGTTCGTGCCGACCTCGATGACCGCCACGTCGGCGTCGTCGGGGAGGGCGAGCAAGGTGAGCGGCACACCGATCTGGTTGTTCAGATTCCCGGTGGTGGCGTGGACGTTCAGTCGCGCGCCCAGGGCGCCGCGGATCAGTTCCTTGGTGCTCGTCTTGCCATTGGACCCACCGACGGCGATCACCGGACGCCCCCAGGCGCGGCGCTTGTAGCGCCCGAGTGCACCGAGGGCATGGAGCGTGTCGTCGACCACCAGCGCGGGGACGCCGAGTCCGGCGGCGCGGTTCCCTGCGTTCACGACGACGGCTGCTGCGCCCTTCGCGACGGCATCGGCGAGGAAGTCGTGGCCATCGAACTTCTCCCCCACGAGAGCGAGGAAGCAATCGCCCGGCTGCACCGCACGGGTGTCGGTGCAGATGGCGCGGATGGGGCGATCATCGGCGACGCCGAGTTCGAGTGCTGCCGAGAGGCGGCGCAGGGTCCAGAACGGGGCGGTCACGGTGCCCCTCCCTTGGGGTTGGCGAGGATGTCGCGCACGATCTCGCGTTCGTCGAATGGGAACTTGGTGGTGCCGCGGATCTGATACGTCTCGTGTCCCTTCCCGGCGAGCAGCACCACGTCATTCGTCGGGTGGGCGAGGGCGATGGCGCGGGCGATGGCGTCGCGCCGATCGACGATCCGCTCGAAGGTGCCGCCCTGCATCCCGGCCGCGATGTCGTCGAGGATGCGTTCCGGATCCTCAGTGCGCGGGTTGTCGCTGGTGGCGATCGCGACGTCCGCCTTGCGGATGGCGATCGCGCCCATCTCGGGACGCTTGCCGCGATCCCGATCGCCGCCGGCGCCGAACACGGCGATCAACCGCCCCGGAGTGAAGGGGCGCAGCGCATCGAGCGCGCGGTCGAGGGCGTCGGGGGTGTGCGCGTAGTCGCGGAGCACCGTCGGGTGTTCGCTCAGGATCTCCAGACGTCCGGGGACCTGCGGGAGCACGGAGAGGCGCGCAGCGATCTGTTCGTGCGTCATCCCCACCGCGAGCGCGGCCGCCGCAGCGCCGAGGGCGTTGGAGATGTTGAAGTCTCCGATCAACGGCAGCGAGACGGGTGACACGCCATCCGGCGTCACCAACCGCCACCGGCTGCCGCGCGGCTCGAAGCGCACATCCTCGGCGCGGACATCGGCCGGAGCACTCGTGCAGCCGAAGCGAAGCTTCCGGGGCGCCTCACCCAGCGCGTCCCACGCGTGATCGTCGGCGTTGATCACGGCGCAGCCATCCCACGTCAGGGCATCGAGCAGCAACGCCTTGGCGGCGAAGTACTCCTCCATGGTTCCGTGATAGTCGAGATGATCGCGGGTGAGGTTCGTGAAGACCCCAGCCGCGAACTCGAGCCCCTCCACCCGCTGCTGATGCAGCGAGTGCGAGGAGACTTCCATGGCCACCCGCTTCACTCCGGAGTCGACGAGGACGCGCAGCACACGCTGCAGCTCGACCGGCCCCGGTGTGGTGAGTCCGCTCCCACCAGGGAGCTCCACCCCTTCACTGCCGACGAGCACACCGAGCGTGCCGATGGAGGCGGCGCGCGTCGCGGGAGCGTCGAGGATGTGCCGCAGCATCCCGACGGTGGTCGTCTTGCCATTCGTGCCGGTGACGGCGACGAGTGTGAGCGCACGCGCCGGCTCGCCATAGAAGCCGGCGGCGGCGACGGCGGCAGCCCGGCGCGCATCGCGCACGACGATCGCCGGGAGCGCGGTCCGCGTGGGATCCTCGACGATCGCGATCGCCGCACCAGCGCGCGCGGCGGCCTCGAGGTAGTCATGCCCGTCACGCGCGGTGCCGCGTACCGCGACGAATACCCCACCCTTCACGATCGCCCGACTGTCGTCGGTGATCCCATGAACAACCGGGGGAAGAACTCCCTGCGTGGCCACGAGCAGCTCGGCGCGCTCGAGCGCGCTCAGGAGGACTTCCGTTCCTACCCGTTCGTCGGCATCGGCCGACCCCGCGGCGTGCGTCCCGATCACGGCGCGCGCTCGATCCGGATGACGGCACCCGCGGGAAGGATCGCTCCCGCCGCCGGCGAGGTGGTGCGCACCGGACCGGGAGCGTCGTTGCCGAGTTCCACGCGGAATCCGGCGCGATGCAACGAGTGCACGGCGTCGCGGATCGACGACCCCGCGACATCGGGCACGCTGCGTGCGGGAACCACGCGCACCTCGTCCTTGTGCTTGTTCCCCAGCTCGTAGACGAAGGGGACGCTTCCCGACGCGATCGCGCGGACCACGGAGTCCACGCGCTGCACGCTGTCGGCGTTGGCCGACTTCACCGCCGACCGCGCGGGCGCCGAGGCGAGAGAGCGACGATCGAGCGAAACGTCACGGGCGGCGATCGCCGCCTGCAGCACCGTCTTGGAGACCGGGGCCGCCGCCTTGCCGCCGTAGATCGTTTTGGAGGGATTGTCGAGCTTGACGAGGATCACGACCTGCGGCTTGTCGGCCGGGAAGATGCCGACGAAGCTCGCGGTGTACTTCCCCTTCACGTAGCGGCCGTGCTCGGTGCGCTTGGCCGTCCCCGTCTTGCCGGCGACATCGAAGGTCGAGAGGTTGGCCTGCTCACCCGTGCCTCCTTCGACCACGCTGCGCAGCATCGCGAGCGTCGCCTGCGCCGTCTCGGGGGTCATCACGCGGCGCACGACCTTGCGCTCGTGCGTGTACTGCAGCGTGCCATCCACGCTCCGGATCTCCTTCACGAGCGAGGGCTCCAGCAACTCGCCGCCGTTCGCGATCGCTGCGTACGCGGTCGCGAGCTGCAGCGGCGTCACCGTCAGCGCATAGCCCATGGCGAGCGAGGCCGGGGTGAGCTTGTCCCAGTTGCGCGGCGCGCGCAGCGTTCCGGGCTGCTCACCCGGGTACGGGAGTCCCGTCTGCGAGCCGAAACCGAGGTCGCGGAGCAGTTCGTACTGCTCCCCGGGGTTCAACCGCTGCGCGAACTGCACGATCCCGATGTTGCTCGAATACTGGATGACCTGCGCGAGCGTGAACGACGGCGCAGGGTGATCGTCCTCGATCTTGCGGCCATTGTACTCCCACTTGCCGCCGTGGAGGTTCATGACCTCGTCCACACGCGCGCGCTTCATGTCGAGCAGGCGCGCCGCCACGAACGGCTTGAGCGTGGAGCCGGGCTCGTACGGTTCGATGAGCGCCGTGG
>CAZAGK010000106.1:0-10534 GCA_964484775.1 uncultured Gemmatimonas sp.
GAGGAAGCGTTCGCCGACGTGCCGCGCATGCATCGCGCGGTGCATCGCGTGATCGAAGAGGTCGGGCGGGCAGGGGACGCGCACCCACTGGCAGCGGCCGCGGCTCGGATCGCGACCGAGGAAGCGATCCCGGAGCGCGCGCCGGAGTTGGAGGCGGTCGTCGCGCGGCTACAGCGCACGGATGCATGGCAGACGCTGCGCGCGTCTCCCACGCCCCACTTCGAATGGCCCGTCAGCGGCTGGTCCGACGGCGCGGTGCCGGAGTACGTCGAAGGGGTGATCGATGCCGCGTACCGCACCGCCGATGGGTGGCACATCGTCGACTGGAAGAGCGACGATGTGAGTGATGCGGAGTGGGAGAATCGGCGCCTCGCGTACGAGCGACAGCTCGCGCTCTATGCGTCGCTGCTGCGGCGTGCGACGGGCGGAATCGTAACTGCCGCGTTGGTTAGAGTGCGTTAGCCACGCACGGCGTTCACAGTCGATTCATCTGCCGGTCGTAGCGTTCGGGTGAGACATCACCTGGAGTGCCATGACGCGCGACCTGTTGCCCCTTGATGCGGATCGGTTGAACATGCTGCGGCGCGGCTTCGTGGAGCCCGTCGTCGGACGCTGCATCCAGTGCGGGCTGTGCAGCTACAACTGCCCGGCGGGGATCGATGTGCGTTCCTATTCCCGTCAGTCGCTCGTCGTGAGCGATCCCCGGTGCATGCAGTGCGGTTCCTGCGTCGCCCGTTGCCCGCGAGGGGCGATCCGCCTGACCTTGGCGGAGGTCGCGGCATGACGCGCCATGTGATCGTCGGCTCGGGGATCGCGGCGTTGAGCGCCGCCGAGGCTATCCGTGGGGCGGATGATACGGCGCGCATCGTCGTCGTGAGCGAGGAACGGCACCCGTTCTATTCCCGTCCCGGCATCGCGTACCTGCTCACCGGCGCACTCCCGGCGGAGCAGCTCGCGATCCGGACGCAGCCGAGTTGGGAGGCACTCCGGGTCGAGCGCATCGCGGGACGCGCGACCGCCATCTCCGCGAGTGCGCGAGCGCTCCAGATGGAGGATGATCGCGTCGTCCCGCTCGATCAGCTGCTCGTCGCCACCGGGGCGCGCTCGATCACGCCGCCGTTCACCGGCGCGCACGTCGACGGGGTCGTGCAGCTCGATGGCCTCGACGACGCGGCGCGCATCGTGGCCCGCTCGCGGAGCGGGCGCACGGCGATCGTGGTCGGCGGTGGGAGCACGGCGCTCGAGATGGTCGAGGGTTTCGTCGCGCGGGGGATGAAGGTGCACTACTTCCTCCGCGGCGACCGCTACTGGGCGCGCGTCCTTTCCGTCGAGGAGTCACGCATCGTCCACGCGCGACTCGAGCGCGAGGGCGTCACGCTCCATCCGTTCACCGAGATCGCGTCCACGATCGCCCGGGACGGCGTGCTGCGGGGCGTTCGCACCACCGAGGGCCGGGAGGTCGCATGCGACCTGCTCGCAGTGGCGACCGGTGTCGCTCCTCGTCTGGAGTTGGCGCGCGCTTCCGGCCTCGCCATCGACCGCGGGATCCTCGTGAACGAGCGGATGGAGACGAGCCTCCCCGGCGTGTTCGCCGCCGGCGACGTGGCCCAACTGATCGATCCGGTCACCGGCATCGCCTCGCTCGACACGCTCTGGTCGAGCGCATCGGCGATGGGGCAGGTGGCGGGACGTGCGATGACGGGTCGGCCGGCGCACTACACGCCGCGCCGGCCGCTCAACGTGACTTCGCTGGCGGGGCTGGTGACCACCGTCGTCGGCGACGTCGGCGGAGAACCCGATCCCGATCTCGTCACGATCACTCGAGGGCAGAGCGATCGCTGGTCCGTCGGTGCCCCCGGACAGAACGTCGCGGCCGCGCAGGGGGAGGGGAGCATCCGCCTCCGACTCAGCGACCACCACATCGTCGGTGCGCTCATCATGGGCGATCAGACGCTATCGGAGCCGCTCACCCAGTTGATCACCGCTCGCGCCGACATCTCACCGATCCGTCAGCAGCTGCTCGACGCGCCGGGGGAGATCGTCCCCACACTCTTGCGGTTCCACGCCGCCTGGCGTCGCCGCGACATGCTCGAAGCCCGGGAGGGAGCCGATGCGCCGCTGGTGGCTCGCTGAACTCGCGGCGGCCGCGCTCGCGATGGGGGTGGCCACCGAGCCGTACCTCCTCGCGGCGCGGAACGCGCTCCCCGCACCCTCGGGACTTTTCGGCCATGGTCTGGGGATCGTGGGTGTGCTCCTCATGCTCGGCGCCCAGTTCGGCTACTCGTGGCGCAAGCGGCCATCGCGGTTCGGTCCGGGACCGGTCAGTCGGTGGATGCAGGCCCACGTGTTCTGCGGCATCGTCGGCCCGTACTTCACCTTCCTCCACTCGGCCTTCCGGTTCCGCGGGCTCGCGGGCGTCCTGATGCTCGTGGTCGGCGTCATCGTGGTGAGCGGGATGATCGGCCGCTATGCCCGGAGCGCGGCCGGCCAACCGGCCGGGGAGCGGAAGTCGCTCTGGTACCTGATGCACGTGCCGCTCTCGGCGGCGCTCTTCGTGCTCGCCTTCGCCCATGTGTTCGGGGCGCTCTGGTTCTCTCACTCGGTGCTGTGACATGGCCGCCACGAATCTGACGCGGTGGGGGATGCTCGCCGCAGCGCTGGCGGCGATCGCCGTCGCGGGACTGGTCGGTGCGACGGGCGGGCTCGCCTTCAGCCCCGGCGGACTCAGCGCCGCCTCGCCCGAGCACGAACCGATGGGTGGAGTGACCTCGCACGCCGAACTGTCGGCGAAGTGCACGGCGTGTCACGTGCCGCCTCGCGACACGGGGACGATGAGTCAGCGGTGCACCGCCTGCCACGCCGACACCCGCGCTGAGTTCGGCGACACCACGAAGACCCACGGCTCGCTCGCGCGCGGGGAGCGATGCATCGAGTGTCATACGGAGCATCGGGGCCCCAATGGGGTACTGGTGCGGTCGGCGCACGACGACAAGACCTTCCCCCTCACCGGCAAGCACGCGACCACGACCTGCGACGGATGTCACAATGGGGCCGTGACCATGGCGGACTTCCGGCGTGCCCCCAAGACCTGCATCGGCTGTCACGAGGACAAGGACGAGCACAGGGGAACCTTCGGCACGGACTGCGCCAGCTGCCACAACACCACGTCCTGGAAGGACGCGACGTTGCGCCACGAGGAGTTCCCGTTGGATCACGGCACGCGCGGGACGACGCCCTGCAAGACCTGCCACCAGACACCGACGGACTACAAGCAGTACACCTGCTACGGCTGCCATGAGCACGACCCGGCCCGGGTCCAACGGCAGCACGACGACGAGGTGCGTGGTCGCAACCTCGACGACTGCCTGAGCTGTCACCGCGGCGGGAGCAAGCACGGGGAGCGGGGCGAGAGGGGCGAGCGTCGCGAGCGCGGCGAGGGTGGGGAGCGTCGCCGCCGAGGGCGCGATCACGACGGCGGGCTCTAACGAAGCGACCCCCCCTCGCGTTAAGCTGGAGGCATGCACTACTGCCATTCCCGTCCTCCCAAGCTTCGGAGTCGCTTCATGCATTCTTTCCCCACGTCCCTCAGGCATCGCCTGCTGGGGGTCGTCCTCGCCGCTGCGGCATCGGTCCCGGCTGCCCTGGGAGCCCAGCAGGGCACCTGGGCGCTGACCAACGCGCGCATCGAGACCGTCACCAAGGGCGTGATCGAGAAGGGCACGATCATCATCCGTGACGGACTCATCACCGCCGTGGGCGCCGATGTGGCGATCCCCGCGGACGCCCGCGTCATCGACTACTCCAAGCGCACCATCGCGCCGGCGTTGATCGACCTGACCTCCTCGCTCGGTCTCGCGGCGGCTCCCGCCCCGGCGGCCGGCGGCGGTCGCGGCGGGATCGGCGGACCGGCCGCTGGCGCCGATTCCAAGTTCAACGGCTTCGACCCGAACCGGGTCATCTCCGAGGAAGTGAAGGTCAGCGCGGCCGATACCCGCGCCGCCCGTGAAGGCGGGGTCGCGGCGGCCCTCGTCGCGCCGACGCGTGGTGCGATGCGTGGCATGTCGGCGCTCGTGCCGATGCGCGACAGCGTGAGCGGCTTCGACGCCGTGCGCATGAACGTCGCCCAGCACTTCGGGTTCAGCGGCGGCGGCGGTGGGTTCGGCGGCGGCGGCGCACGCAATGCCGCCGGCGAGAACCTCCCCGGCACGATCATGGGCGTGATCGCGTACCAGCGACAGGCCATCTACGACGCGCGTCGCTACGGCCTGATCATGGACCGCTGGAAGGCCGATCCCACCGGGATCTCGCGTCCGGCCAACGATCCCGAGCTCGAGTCGCTCGTGCCGGCCGCGCGTGGCCAGATGCCGATCTTCTACGAGACGCCGCAGGAGAACGACATCCGTCGCGCCGTGAAGATGGCCAAGGAGTTCGATCTCAAGCTGACGCTCGTCGGCGTCACGGAGGGATTCAAGGCGCTCGACGCCCTTCCCGGTCACAACGTCGTCGTCTCCACGAACTTCCCGCAGCCGGCGCAGGTCACCGGGTGGTCGTACCGCAACGCCATGCGCCAGAACCCGGGGGATAGCGCGGCGGCCGACAAGGAAGCCCGCAAGGCGATCGAAGGCAATGCCGCGACGCTGAACAAGGCCGGCATCAAGTTCGCGCTCGCATCGGGCGGCGCGCGTGCCACCGATTTCGTCGCGAACGTCCGCAAGGCCGTCGCGGCGGGACTCCCCGCCGATGTCGCCCTGCAGGCGGTCACCATCCGCGCCGCGGAGCTCGCCGGCGTGGGGAAGGCGATGGGGAGCATCGAGGTCGGCAAGATCGCGAATCTCGTGGTCACCGAGAACGGCAACATCATCTCCGACAGCGCGCGTGTCCGCGCCGTGTTCGTCGACGGTGACAAGTTCGAGGTCGCCTCGCAGGCACCGGCGGCCGCTGGCGGCCGCGGTGGCCGTGGCGGTGGCCCCGGCGCTCCGGGAGGCGCTGCCGGTGCCTCGATCGGCGGCACCTGGCGCATGACGATCGACAGCCCGCAGGGCGCGCAGGCCGTCACCGCGACGTTCGCGCAGAACGGGTCGAGCTTCACCGGCAAGGTGAGCGGACTCCCGACCGGCGACGCCGAGATCAGCAACGGCCACGTCGAGGGGAACAAGGCGACCTGGTCGCTCTCCCTCTCGTTCGGCGCGCAGAGCTTCAACCTCGATTTCAGCGGCGACATCACCGGGAACCGGATCACGGGCTCTGTCGCCCTCGGCCCCATGGGGAACGCGCCCTTCACTGGAGAGAAGACGCCATGAAGACCACTCAGCACAAGGCGGGTACGCTGCTCGGCGCGTTCGCCGCGCTCTCGCTCGTCGCGACGACGGCTGTCGCGCAGGGTGCGGCGGCGGCCGCCGCCGCGGCTCCGACCGACGGCTTCGGCGGCGCCGGCGCCCTCAACATGCCCGTGCCGGCCGCGGCCAAGCTCGTCGCGATCACGCACGCGACGATCCTGACCGCATCGCACGGCACGATCACCGACGGCACCATCATCATCCGTGACGGCAAGATCGCGCAGATCGGGAGCAAGCTCCCCGCGCCCGCCGGCGCGCAGGTGATCGACGCCACCGGGAAGTTCGTGACCCCGGGGATCATCGATGCCCATTCGCACTCGTCGCTCCAGGGGATCAACGAGGGGTCGAGCTCTATCACCTCGCAGGTCGCCATCGGCGATGCGTTCCGCGAGGACGGGCTGACGCTCTACCGGCAGCTCGCCGGCGGCGTGACCGCCGCCAACGTCCTGCACGGATCCGCCAACACGATCGGCGGTCAGAACTTCACCGTGAAGATGAAGTTCGGGCTCCCGGTGGATTCGATGAAGTTCGAGAAGGCCCCGCCGGGGATCAAGTTCGCCCTCGGCGAGAACGTGCGTCAGACCAACAACGCCGCGCTCCCCGGCCGCACGCCGCGCTATCCGCGCACGCGTATGGGCGTCGAGGAGTTGCTGCGCGACGCCTTCACCCGCGCCCAGGAGTACCAGGCCGAGTGGAAGGAGTACGACAAGGCCAAGGCCGCGTGGAAGAAGGGACAGGCCGAGCCGATCCCGCCGCGCAAGGACGTGCAGCTCGATCCGCTCGTCGAGATCCTCGAGGGGAAGCGGCTCGTGCACGCACACTCGTACCGCTCGGACGAGATCCTGATGCTGCTCAAGGTCGCCAAGGACTTCGGCTTCCGCGTGGCCTCGCTGCAGCACGTGCTCGAGGGCTACAAGATCGCCGATGAGATCGCCGCAGCGAACACCGGCGCCTCGACCTTCGCCGACGAGTGGGCCTACAAGCTCGAGGCCTGGGACGCGATCGCCTTCAACGCCTCGCTGATGGCCGAGCGCGGCGTGCGGGTCTCGATCAACTCCGACTCCGACGAGCGTGCGCGTCGTCTCTACCAGGACGCCGCGAAGGCCATGCACTACGGCAACACCTCCGAGGAGGAGGCGCTCAAGATGATCACGCTCAACGCGGCGTGGCAGCTCGGCATCGACAAGTACACCGGGTCGATCGATGTGGGCAAGGACGCCGACATCGCGATCTTCACCGCGCATCCGTTCTCGCCCGCCGCCCGCGTCGACATGACGCTGATCGACGGCCGAGTGTTCTTCGACCGCAAGACCAGCCCGTCGCTCGAGGCCATCCTGCAGGCCACGAAGAAGACGCGCGCCATGGGTGATGGAGGGAACAACTGATGGCCCGTTCCATGAAGCGCGGCGTGGGTGCCGCACTGCTCACGGTCGCCGCACCGGCGCTCTTCACCGCGTCGCTCGCGGCGCAGAGCACCCCGGGAGGGACCAAGCCCAGCGAGAGCTACGTCATCCGCAACGCGACCGTCGTCCCCGTGGTGGGACCGCGGATCGAGAAGGGGACGGTCGTGATCTCCGGCGGACGCATCACCGGCGTCGGTGCCACCGCCAACGCGCCCGCGGGCGCGACGGTCATCGACGGCACGGGACTCTTCGTCTATCCCGGGTTCATCGACTCGGGGACCAAGCTCGGCCTCTCCGAGATCGAATCGGTGCCGGGTGGTGAGGACAAGGTCGAGATCGGCCAGTTCAACCCGCACGACGTGGCGCTCACCGCGGTCAACTCGCACTCCGAGCTGATCCCGGTCGCCCGCTACAACGGCATCACCTCGGTCATCACCGCGCCCGAAGGCGGGCTCATCAGCGGCACGGCGTCGCTCATGGACCTCACCGGCTGGACCGGCGACCAGATGTCGATCAAGACGCGTGCGGCACTCGTCGTGAACTACCCGCGTGTCGCGGGTGGGCGCGGCGGCCGTGGCGGCGGTCGCGGTGGCCCGGCTGCGGACGGTGGCGACGTCGTGAACACCGGTGTCACGCAGCTGCGCGACTATTTCACCAACGCCAAGGCCTACGCCGACATCAAGGCCAAGCTCGCGGGCGGCGCCCCGGGCAAGCAGAAGATCGATCAGGCCATGGAGGCCATGATCCCGTTCGTCCGCGGTGAGCTCCCGGTGATCTTCGACGCCGAGACGGCCGCGCAGATCCGCGGGGCGCTGGCCTTCGCCGACGAGTTCAAGCTCAAGCCCGTCATCCGTGGCGCGGCCGAAGCCTGGCAGCTCGCGGATACGCTGGCGGCGCGGAAGGTGCCGGTGATCGTGGGCCCGACCTACGCCGAGCCGGCGGCGAGTGCGGCCTACGACGAGATCTACGCCAACCCCGGCGTCCTCGTCCGGGCCGGCGTGCAGGTCGCCTTCCAGACGACCGGTGCGAGCAACGTGCGCGACCTCCCCTTCGAGGTCGGGATCACCCAGGCCTTCGGCATGGACGCCGACAAGGCGCTCGAGGCGATCACCATCAACCCCGCCCGCATCTGGGGCGTGGGGGACAAGTACGGCAGCATCGAGGTCGGCAAGGTCGCGAACGTCTTCGTCTCGACCGGCGACCCGATGGATCCGCGCAGCCACGTGAAGTACCTCTTCATCCGTGGGGAGCAGATCCCGCTCGTCGACCGTCACACCAAGCTCTACGAGCAGTTCAAGGCGCGTCCCAAGCCGCCGGCGGTCAAGAAGCCGTAAGGCCGCGATCGCACACGGAACGATCGAGGGGGTGCCGCGCGACGCGCGGCACCCCCTCGTGTATCGTCCCCCGGGGCGCTTCCCTCATCGCGCTCCCGTCAGCGCGCACCCGCGTGCGCCGTCGCGAACCGATTCAAGCGGTCGATCAGCGCACGGATATCGTAGGGCTTCGTCAGCAACTCGTCGCTCCCGGCGGTGCGCAACGCGCTGACGTCCTCGTCGCCGACGTAGCCGGTGCCGAGCATCACCGGGATCCGCGGCGCGATGCGGCGGATCTCCTCGAGTGCTTCGACACCGTCCATCTCCGGCATCTGGACGTCGAGCAGCACCGCCGTGAGCGCGTCGCCGCGCGCCTGCACCACGGCGACCGCTTCGCGGCCGTTCGCCGCTTCCGCCACCTCGAATCCCTCGTGTTCGAGCACCATGCGGAGCATCTCGCGCAGCCCGGCCTCGTCGTCGGCCAGCAGCACCAACGGCCGCCCCGGAGCTCCGCTGTCGATGGCCGCCACCGGGCTCGTCGTCTCCTCGACGACCGGCGGGAGTGCCTCGCCCACCGCCGGGAGCCAGAGTTCGATCGTCGTGCCGAGTCCGGGCGCGCTGTCGACGTGCACCATCCCTCCGGCGTTGCGGGCGAAGCCGTACACCATGGCCAGTCCCAGGCCGGTCCCCTTGCCACGTTCCTTCGTGGTGAAGAACGGCTCGAAGATGCGGCGCTGGACCTCCTCCGACATCCCCTCGCCGGTGTCGCGCACGCGGAGCACGATATAGCGGCCGGGGCTCAGCCCGCGCCCCTCGGCGGTCCCCGGCGTGAGCGTCTCCTCCTCGCCCTCGAGCGTCAGTTGCCCGCCGGTGGGCATGGCGTCGCGCGCATTGATGCAGAGGTTCAACAGCGCCTGTTCCAGCTGCGCCTGATCGCTCTCCACCGAAGAGAGCAGGGCGGGGAGCCGCATCTGCAGACGGATGCGCGCGTCGAACGCGTTCTCGCAGAGCCGCTGGACGTTCGTCATCGCGGTGCGCACGTCCACCATCCCGCGCACGAGCGGCTCATGCCGGCTCACGCCGAGCAGCTGTCGCGTCAGTTCGGCGGCGCGGCGCGCGGCGTGCTCGATCGTGTCGAGCGCGGTCCGGCCGCGGGGGTCCTCGTGCCCGCTGCTGCGCGCCACGCGCACGCCGGCGAGCACCGACCCCATCAGGTTGTTGAAGTCGTGCGCGAGGCCGCCGGCGAGCGAACCGATCGCGTCCATCTTCTGCGACTGGGCGAGCGCCTCGCGGTCGGTGAGGTCGCGGTAGGCGGCGAGCACCACGCGGCGCCCCTCGATCTCCACCGGTGTCTCGGCCACGCCCCAGCTCTGCACCGAGCCGTCGGGGCGACGCACGCGCACGACATCGCGTGCATGCTGCGCGCGTTCGCGCAGAAACTCCGGGAGCGGAGCGCCGACGAGGCGCGCGATCGGCATCTCGGTCAGCGCCACCGCGGCCGGGTTCGCGTCGAGGATCGTCCGCGTTTCGGCGTCGAGCAGGAAGTACGGATCCACGCTGTGGTCGAACAGCGTCCGATACCGGAGCTCCGAGTCCCGGAGGGAGCGGACGGTGGTGTTGAAGGTGCTGAGGAAGAGCTCCCACTCCGCGCTGGGCGCCGCGCTCTGCACCTCGATCAGCTCGCCCTTCTGGTGCATCCCCTCCATCTCCTCGGCCACCGCGTGCAGCGGCGCGATGAGCAGGCGCTGACCGTACTGCCAGACCGCGACGAAGGCCGCCGCGCCGAAGAGCAGCGCGATCACCGCGCCGTAAAGCGTCCAGTGGCTGATCCGGTCGATGCCGCTGCGCGAGTCGGCGAGCTCGACGACGGCGGCGGCCCGTCCGTCGAGTCCGGCGAGCATGTAGCGCACGCGGACGGAGTCCCCTTCGGCGAAGAACTCCTCGTGGCTCGGGGTCGGGGGCAGGGGGGTGTCGGTGCCGCGCAGGACGGTCGAGAAGAGCGAGCCGGTCGGGAGGGCCGCGAGCGCGGTGGAGTCCACCGGCCGCCCGATCAGCAGATACCCGCGGATCGTCCCCGCTTCACTGGTCCGCGCGGCATGACGGACCGCCGCCGCGGCGATCAGATAGACCGTGTTCCCGTCCCGGACGTATCCGCCGACGCTTTCCTCGTGCTGTACCCGGTCCAGCATCGCCGGACTCACCGCGAAGGCCGGGCGCCCGGCCCCGTGCGCCGCGGACCATTCGAAGGCCGTCGCCCGATCGGCGTCGAGCAGGTCGATGAAGGTGTAGTCGCTGCGCGGCATCAGGTCGACGAAATTCCGTCGGAAGAAGCCCGCCGCGCCGGCCTCACGTGGATGCTGCGCGAGCCGCACCGTCTCGTCCCAGAAGGCGTAGTCCTCCACCTGTTGGCGCGCCCGTCGCACCGCGCGGTCGAGCGCGAGTTGCGACTGCACGAGCTTGTCGCGGATCTCGTCCTGTTCGA
>CAZAGK010000107.1:0-10451 GCA_964484775.1 uncultured Gemmatimonas sp.
CGCATCGCGCCCGAGGGGAGTGCCGAGGCGGCGGTCCCGGCCGCGCGCAGCCGCGTGCTGGATCTGGTGGAGCATGCGCCGGACTGCTTCGTGGTGACGACGCCGACGGGCGAGATCGTGATGGCGAACCGTGCCTTCCTCGACCTGGCGCAGCTGGGGAGCGAGGAGCAGTGCAAGGGGCGGGCGCTGAGTCAGTGGGTCGGCCGTCCGGCGGCCGATATCGACCTCTTCCTTTCCGTGCTGCGTGAGCACGGCGTGGTGCGGCTCGCCTCCTCTGCCCTGCGCGGGGAGCACGGGCTGTTCACCGAGGTGGAGATCTCGGCGGTGGCCGAGCGTGGCGGTGAGTCCCCCTGCTACGGGTTCATCATGCGGGATGTCGGCCGGCGCCTGGCCGGCGGCCCGCGTGGGGTCCGCGACCTGACGAAGGCGGTCGAGGAACTAACCGGCTTGGTGGGTAAGGTTTCGCTGCCCAAGCTGGTCCGCGACACCACCGACATGGTGGAGCGCCACTTCATCGACGCGGCGCTGGAGCTCACGAACGACAACCGGACGACGGCCGCGGAAGTGCTCGGGTTGTCCCGGCAGACGCTCTATGTGAAGCTCCGCCGGCACGGGATCGCGGTCAGCGGCGACGCCGCCGACTCCTCCTCAAAGGCCGGCTGAGCCAAGCAGCTGCATGTCAAAGGATGTAGAGGTGTTGTCCAACTGTCAGGGTATCTTGACAGATGGTGGTGTCACGCCGACAATACATCCAATGATTTCTTCCGCGCGGACGACTCCCGAGCCGTCAGCGCTCCTCGAGCTGCTCAAGCCAGTCACGTGGTTCCCGCCGATCTGGGCCTTCAGTTGTGGCGTGATCTCCACCGGACTTCCCGTTCGGGACCACTGGCGTGCGGTCATCACGGGAGCGTTGGTCGCAGGCCCATTGGTCTGCGGCGCGTCGCAGGCGGTGAACGATTGGTACGATCGTCACGTCGATGCGATCAACGAACCGAAGCGACCGATCCCCTCGGGACGAGTGCCCGGACGCTGGGGCTTCTATGTCGCGATCGTGTGGAGTCTGCTCTCGGCGGCGGTCGCGTCGACGATCGGCACGCGCGCGCTGGTGGCGACGGTGCTCGGGCTGATCATGGCCTGGGCCTACAGCATGCCGCCGCTGCGCCTGAAGGAGAACGGTTGGTGGGGGAATCTCGCCGTGGGGCTCTCGTATGAGGGGCTCGCGTGGATCACGGGCACGGCGGTCCTCGTGGACGCCGTCGCACTCGCACCCGCCACGATCTGGCTCGCCGTGCTCTACAGCGTGGCGGCGCACGGCATCATGACGCTCAACGACTTCAAGGCGATCGGCGGCGACACGCAGATGGGCGTGCGGTCGCTCCCGGTGCAGCTCGGGGCGGAACGTGCCGCATGGGTGGCGAGCCTCGTGATGCTCGTGCCGCAGTTCGCGGTGGTCGCGCTGCTCGGCGCGTGGGGCAAGCCTGCGCATGCCGTGGCGATCGTCGGGCTGATCATCGGACAGATGGTGATGATGCGCTGGTTCGTCGCGAAGCCGGTGGAGCGGGCGCTCTATATGAGTGCGTTCGGTGTGCCCATCGAAGTCGCGGGGATGATGGTCGCGGCCTTCGCCGTGCGGGGGATCGCATGAGCACTCGCCCGGCGACGCTGACCTGGGGCGGGATCGCCCGCCTGGGGATGGTGCAGCTCGCGCTGGGCGCGGTGGTGGTGCTCATGACCTCCACGCTGAACCGGGTGATGACGATCGAACTGGCGCTGCCGGCGGTGGTGCCGGGCGCGCTCGTCGGCTTCCACTTCCTCGTGCAGGGGATCCGTCCCTGGATGGGGCATGGGTCGGCCCGGAGCGGGCGTCGCGGGCCGTGTATCATCGGCGGCAGGGGCGCGCGGGCGCGGGGCGGGGTCGCGGCGGCCGCCGCGACCGCTCTCACGGCCACGGACCGCGTCGCGGGGCTTTCGGCCGCTGTGGTGGCCTACGCAGTGATCGGCGCCGGCGTGAGCGCGGTGGGGACTCCGCTGCTCGCGATGCTCGCCGAGCGTGTCGCGCCGGAGCGCCGGGCGGGCGCGGCGGCGATCACCTGGCTCATGATGATCGTCGGCTTCATCCTCACCACGGCGATCGGGGGCAAGTTGCTCGACCCCTTCTCCATGACGCGACTGGTGACGGTCTCGGCGTGGGTCGGCGCGCTCGCGGTGCTCGTGACGATCGCCGCCGTCTGGGGGATGGAGCGCGAGCCGGTGCGCGTCGATGCGCCGCAGGCGACCGGCGAACGCACGGACTTCCGCAGTGCGCTGCGGACGATCTGGAGCGATCCGGTCGCGCGGCGCTTCTCGGGGTTCGTCTTCGTCGCGATGCTCGCCTTCTCGGCGCAGGATCTGATCCTCGAGCCCTTCGCGGGGATGGTCTTCGGGCTGACCCCGGGGGGCTCGACGCGGATCTCCTCGATGCAGAACGGCGGGATGCTGGCCGGGATGATCGGTGCGGCGCTGCTCGCGAACCGCTTCGGCACGCTGCGACAGTGGGCGGTGGGCGGCTGCGTGGCATCGGCCGCGGCCTTCGCCGCGCTGACGATGGTGCCGGCGCTGGGTTCGCTGGCGATGCTCAAGGGTGTGGTGTTCGCGCTCGGTGCGTCGAACGGTGTCTTCGCGATCGGCGCGATCGGCTCCATGATGGCGCTGATCACCGAGGCGGGCGACGACAAGACCGGCGCCCGCATGGGCGTCTTCGGCGCAGCGCAGGGACTCGCCTACGGGCTCGGCGGCTTCGCCGGCGCGTGGGCCAGCGATGTGGCGCGCGGCTGGTTCGGCTCGGCCGCAGCGGGCTACGGTGCGGTGTTCGCGGCCGAGGCGATGCTCTTCGCGGCCTCGGCCTGGCTGGCGGCGACGAGTGCGTCGCGCTCGCGCGGGAGCGCTCTGCGCACGCGCGACGGGAGCGGTGATGCGCTGCTCGGAGCGATGCGCTGATGGCCTCCGTGGCGCTGCCGATCCTTCCCTTCACCGCCGATCTCACCGGCGCCGCGCCGCATCGCGATCTCTGCACCGACTGCGGCGTCTCGCGGATGTCGGAGCCGCACCGCTGCGGGCAGGTGTGCCAGTTCATCAATCCGCAGTACGAGCGGTTGGAGACGCAGGTGCATGGCCGCGCGCGTGATGCGAAGAAGGGCGACGAGCTGTTCTTCGGTCCGTACCTCGCGATGCATCGGGCGAAGCTGCGTCGTCCGCTCGACGGCGCGCAGTGGACGGGGATCACCACGCGGCTCAGCGAGCGGTTGCTCGAGACCGGGATGGTGGACGCCGTGATCGCCACTGCCGCCGACCCGCACGACAAGTGGAAGCCGCGCCCGGTGATCATCACCCGCGCCGCCGACATGCAGCAGGCGCGCGGGATGAAGATGGGCTATTCCCCGGTGCTGGCGATGCTCGAGGAAGCGATCGCGCGCGGGTACCGTCGGATCGCGCTGCACGGCGTGGCCTGCCAGGTGCACGCCCTGCGCGCGCTCGAGCAGGAGCTCGGGCTCGAAGCGCTGTATGTGATCGGGACGCCCTGCAGCGACAACACGACGACGGCCAAGTTCCACGATTTCCTCGCGCTGCTCGCCGAGCGTCCGGAGGATGTGACCTATCTGGAGTTCATGCCCGACTATCATGTCGAGCTGCGCTTCGTGGACGGGTCGATCAAGCGCGTGCCGTTCATCCAGTTGCCGATCGCGCAGTTGCCCAAGGATTTCATCCCCCTCACCTGCCGTTCGTGCTTCGACTACACGAACGCGCTGGCGGACATCACCGTCGGCTACATGGGGGGCGAAGGGGGCCAGTGGTTGCTGGTGCGCAACGCGCGCGGCGCCGCGATCCTCGACCTGCTCGGCGACGAAGTGGAACTCTCGAGCCCCGGCTCTAAGGGGAACCGGGAGAAGCCGCTGCAGACCTTCGTGTCGGTGCTCTCCAAGCAGGCGGGAGGGATGCCGGTGCGACGTCCGCCGAAGTGGATCAAGCCGATCATCGGATGGGCGCAGGCGACGTTCGGTCCCAAGGGACTCGAGTTCGCCCGCACGCGCGTGGACATGAAGGCCGCCGAAGGGATCATCAATCTGCGGGCCGAGCGTCCCAAACGGGTGCGCCGGCTCGTGCCGGGGTTCGCGTGGACGCTGGTGGAACGCTACGGATTGGTCCCGACCGCTGCCGAACGGCCGATGCCGGCCAGGAGTGACGCATGACGACGACCCTCTACGACGTGGTGGTGGTGGGTGGTGGGCCCGCGGGGGCGACGGCAGCGCACGAGCTGGCGCAGCGCGGGCGGTCGGTGCTGCTGCTCGACCGCGCCTGGCGCACGAAGCCGTGCGGCGGCGCCGTGCCGCCGCAGCTGCTCGCCGACTTCAACGTGCCGGAATCGTTGCTCGTCGCGCGCATCAAGTCGGCGCGGATGATCGCGCCGAGCGATCGCTCGGTGGACATCCCCGTGGGCGAGGGGTTCGTGGGGATGGTGGACCGCGATGTGTTCGACGAGTGGCTGCGCGCGCGGGCCGCGGTGGCCGGCGCGGTGCGCGTGACGGGCACCTTCACCTCGCTCGACCGCGAAGCGGACGGCACGGTCACGCTGCACTACACCGAAGGACGCTCGCGCCACGGAGCGGCCACGTCGGTGCGGGCGCGCTACGTGGTCGGTGCCGACGGGGCGCTCTCCCCGGTGGCGCGCGCCTGCATCCCGGAGGCGAAGGAAGCGAAGTACGTGTTCGCGTATCACGAGATCGTGAAGTCGCCCGCCAAGGAGAGCCCGGCCTTCGCCGCGCAGCGGTGCGACGTGTACTACCAGGCCGAGGTCTCCCCCGACTTCTATGCGTGGGTCTTCCCGCACGGGGCGACGACGAGCATCGGCACGGGCTCGCTGCAGAAGGGCTACGCGCTCAAGGATTCGGTCGCCGCGCTCCGTGCGCGCACCGGACTCGACGGGCTCGAGACGATCCGTCGTGAGGGCGCGCCGATCCCGCTGGAGCCGCTCTCGCGCTGGGACGACGGCCGCAACGTGGTGCTCGCGGGCGATGCGGCGGGTGTCGTGGCGCCGGCCTCGGGCGAGGGGATCTTCTATGCCATGACGGGCGGACGGGTCGCGGCGAACGCGGTGGAGCGCGCGCTGGTGACCGGCGACGCCCGCTCGCTCGCCACGGCGCGACGCACCTTCATGCGCGCGCACGGACAGGTGTTCTGGATCCTCGGCGTCATGCAGCGCTTCTGGTACACGAGCGACAGCCGCCGCGAACGCTTCGTGGCGATCTGCCGTGACCGCGATGTCCAGCGTCTGACCTTCGACGCCTACATGCGGAAGCGTCTGGTGCGCGCCAAGCCGTTGTCCCATCTCCGGATCTTCGTGAAGAACCTTGCGCATCTCACCGGCCTGGTCCCGGCCTGATGGCCACGCGCGCATCGATCGCGATCAGCGCGGGCGGCTATGTGCTGCTGGCGCTCACGGGCGCCGGTCTCACGGAGATCGGGCCGTGGTATCGCGCGCTGAAGAAGCCGTCGTGGCAGCCGCCGGATTTCCTCTTCGGCCCGGCGTGGAGCACGATCTTCGCGCTGGCGGGCTGGGCGGCGGTACGTGGATGGAACGCCCCCGGCACCTCGGCGCAGAAGTCGACGCTGGTGGCGGCGTTCGTGACGAACGCCGTGGGCAACGCCATCTGGAGTTTCCTGTTCTTCCGCCGTCGCCGTCCGGATTGGGCGCTGGTGGAGGTCGTCCCGTTCTGGGCGACCATCGTGTGGATGATGCTCGCAGTGCGGCCCCTCGATCCCACGGCCGTGTGGATGCTCGTGCCATATCTGTGCTGGGTCACCTTCGCGACCGTGCTCAACGGGGCGATCGTGCGACTCAACCGGCCATTCGGGGGACACTAGTCCGATGCTGATCTCGATCGCAGTCGACTTCCGCCACGCCAACGTCGCCACGCGCGAACGTTTCCATCTCACACCCGAACGGATCGATCGCATGTACGACTGCGACGGCGACGTGGTGCGCGAGATGGTCTGTGTCGCCACCTGCAACCGGTCCGAGGTCTATGCGTGGACGGGGTCCTCGGATCCCTCCTCGCCGGTGACCTTCGACCACACGGTGACCGCGCTCGCGCGGCGGTGGATGCCGGGACGCGGCGACGCGAAGGCGCTGCTCTCGGTGGCGCGTCGGCAGTCGGGACTCGATGTGGCGCGCCGCCTGATGCGGATCGCGGCCGGTCTGGAGTCGCAGGTGGTCGGCGACGGGCAGATCCTGGGCCAGCTCAAGGAGTCGTACCGGCACGCCGCCGACATGGGCGCGGCCGGCTCGGTGCTGCACCGCCTCTTCGAGACGGCGCTCCGCACCGGCAAGCGCGTGCAGACCGAGACGAGCCTCACCGCCGGACGCCGCTCGATCGGCGCCGAGGCGGCGGCCGTGGCGCACCGTCGCTTCGGCAATCTCGAGCATGCGCGCGTGGTGGTGATCGGCGCCGGCAAGACGGGGCTCAACGTGGCCCGTCAGGTGACGAAGCTCGGCGCCCGCGACGTGGTGGTGGTCAACCGCTCGATCGATCGGGCGCAGACGGTGGCGGAAGAGGTCGGCGGTCGCTGGGCCGCGTGGGAAGCGCTGCATGTGGAGGTCGCGATGGCGGACGTCGCGATCGTCGCCACGTCGGCGCTCGAGCCGATCGTGATGTACCAGCAGCTGCAGCAGGCGCGCGAGAACTGCGGATCGAGCACCTATCCGCTCCTGCTCGTGGACCTCGCGATGCCCCGCAACATCGACCCGGCGCTCGACGGCGCCCCCGGCGTGACGCTGGTGGACCTCGACGCGCTGCATATCCCGGTGCTCGCCGCGGAGGAGTCGCGCAAGTCGGCGGCGCCGGCGGCCGATGCGATCGTCGAGGCGGAGCTGCAGAGCTTCGTCGAGTGGGTGGCCGCCGCGGCCGCGCGTGATGCGATCCGTCCGCTGCGCGAAGCGTTGGAGGAGATCTGCCGTCGCGAGCTCACGTACGCCGCGGGCGAGGAACTCGCCGGGCGCACGACGGAGCGGATCGTGGCCAAGATCCTCGCCCGTCCGATGGTGAAGCTCCGCACCGCGCTCGCGCACGGCGAGGCGTTGCATGCCTTCAGTGCCACCCTCGATTCCCTGTTCACCGGCCCGGTGACCGACCGTGAGGCGCGCGAGGACGAGCGTCCCGCGGCCCGTCGTCGCAAGGCCGCCCGCGGTGCGACGAACGTCGCCCTGCCTCCCGTCGCAGCGCCGCAACCGATGCCGCGTCCGATGGTTCACCTCGAAGGAGCGAACCTGCGCACCGTATGAGTGATCTGTTCCTGCGCGCCTGTCGGCGCGAACACGTCGAGCGGCCCCCTGTCTGGATGATGCGTCAGGCCGGGCGCTACCTCCCCGAGTATCGCGCGGTGCGGGCGAAGTCGGACTTCCTCACGATGTGCCGGACGCCGGAGCTGGCGGTCGAGGTCACGCTGCAGCCGGTGGACATCCTGTCCGTGGACGCGGCGATCATCTTCAGCGACATCCTCGTGATCCCCGAAGCGATGGGGATGCACCTGATCATGGACGAGGGGAAGGGTCCGCAGTTCCCCACCCCGCTCCGCACCGCGGCCGCCGTGAAGGCGTTGCGCGAGGTGGACCCGAACACCGATCTCAAGTACGTGATGGACGCCCTCTCGCTCGCGCGTCGCGAGCTGAACGGTCGGGTGCCGCTGATCGGCTTCGCCGGTGCGCCGTGGACGCTCGCGTCGTACATGGTCGAAGGGAAAGGCACCAAGCAGTTCGCGGTGGCCAAGAAGATGCTCTTTGAGGATCCGGCGACGGCGCATCTGCTGCTCGGCAAGATCGCCACGGCGGTCGGTCACTACATGAAGGCGCAGGTCGCGGCGGGCGCGCAGGCGCTGCAGCTGTTCGACTCGTGGGCCGGCGCCCTCGGGCCCGAGCTGTTCCGCGAGTTCGGGCTCCGGTATCTCGCGCAGGTCGCCGAGATCGCGCGCACGCCGGGGGTGCCGTTCATCGTGTTCGCTCCGGGCGCCGGTTGGGCCTTCGATGAGATCGCCGAGGCCACCCGCGCCGACGTGGTGGGGGTGGATTGGCATATGGACGCGGCAGTGGCACGTGCCGCCGCGGATCGCTGTGAGGTGGCCGTGCAGGGGAATCTCGATCCCTGCGCGCTGTACGGGTCGCCGGAATCGATCCGCGCGCGTACCGAGCAGATGCTGCGCACCTTCTCCGGGCGCGGCCACATCGCGAACCTGGGGCATGGGATCCTCCCCGACGTGCCGGTGGAGCATGCGCGCGCCTTCATCGACACGGTGCGCAACTGGTCCAACGAGAAGGCCGCGGCGGGTTCCGGCGCGGTCGGCGCGGCGGGCGTCGCCGGCGCATGAGCCAGGCAGGAGCAGCGGCCCCCATGCGTGAGCGTGCGGGGCCGTGGATCGCGTCGATCCACGACGACCTCACGGCACTCTTCGAACGGCTCGACGGCGGCACGCGCTTCACCGAGGACCGCTGGGAGCGGAACGGCGGTGGTGGCGGCGTCACGCGCGTGATGGTCGAGGGCACGACCTTCGAGAAGGCGGGGATCAACCGCTCCGAGGTGTTCGGCGTGCTCGCCCCGGCGGCCGCGGCGCGACTCGGCGGCACCGGCGTGCAGAACGGGGAGACCCACTTCTACGCCACCGGCGTGAGCCTGGTGATCCATCCGCGCAGCCCGATGATCCCCACGGTGCACCTGAACGTGCGCTACTTCGAGCTGAGCGACGGTCAGGGCACCGTCACCGACGCCTGGTTCGGCGGCGGCACCGATGTGACGCCGATGTATCCGCATCCGGAGGATCCGGCGCTCTTCCATCGCGCCCTCCGCACGATCTGCGAAGCGCATCATCCGGGATTCCACCCGCGCTTCAAGCAGTGGTGCGACGAGTACTTCACCAACAAGCACCGTGAGGGCGAAGCGCGCGGCTGCGGCGGGATCTTCTTCGATCACCTGCGCCCCGATCGCGACGAGAGCGGGCTCGCGCTCGCCCCCATGCAGGCCTTCGTAGACGCGGTAGGCCGATCACTCCACACGGCGTATGCGCCGATCGTGGAGCGGCACCGCAACGACCCCTGGGGTGAGGCCGAGCGGCACTTCCAGCTCGTGCGCCGCGGGCGGTACGTGGAGTTCAATCTGCTGCACGACCGCGGCACGATCTTCGGGCTGCAGACCGACGCCCGCGTGGAGAGCGTGCTCATGAGCCTCCCCCCGCTGGCCGCCTGGGAATACGCCCCGCAGTACACCCCCGGGTCGTTCCAGGCCCGGCTGGTGGAGATGCTCCGCCCCCGCGATTGGTGCGCCGGCGCATAGATTCCACGGGGTGAGGACTCCGGACGCCACTCCCGACACGCTCTCCGCGCTGCTCCGCGCGCGGACCAAGGACGCGCACACCGCCGCCGAACGCAGCGGAGTGATGGCGGGGCTGTTGCGCGGACAGGTCACGCGCGAACGCTATGCGCTGCTGCTGCGCAGTCTCCACACGATCTACGACGCGCTCGAACGCGCGCTCGACAGCACCGCCGAGGACCCGTGGATCCATCCGATCCATGACGTTCGACTGTGGCGCACGGCCGCGCTCGAACGCGATCTGGTGTTCCTCGCCGGTCCGGCGTGGGCGGCACTGCCGGTCGCGCCGGCGGCCGTGGGCTACGCGCACCGGCTCGACGCGCTGCGGCGTGAGCATCCCGGGCAACTCGTGGCGCACGCCTACGTGCGCTACCTCGGCGATCTCAACGGCGGACAGATCGTCGCGCGCGTGGTGCGGAAGGCGCTCGCGCTCACGGGCACGCAGGGGACGGCGTTCTACGAGTTCGACCAGATCGACGATCTGCGCGCGGTGGCCGGCGCGTGGCGCGCGGCGCTGGACCTCATCCCCGCCGACGCGAGCGCGCGCGAACGGCTCGCGGACGAAGCGCTGCTGGGCTTCGAGCTGCACATCCGGATGTTCGCCGAGATCGAAGCGCTCCCCCTCTGACCGCGACGCGCGCGGCCGCAGTCAGGGCGCGCTGTCGGGATTCACGTAGGCGGAGAGGATCCCCGTGAGGTGCGCCGCGTGGCGCGTGGCGTCCTCCACCTCGCGCAGCAGCGGTGCGACGGACGCGACGGTGACGGCATCGGCGATCTCGCTCACCGCGACGCCGGCGTTGGCCCAGATCGCGGCCATCAGCGCCTGCAGATCCGGCGGCAGGTCGCGCGCCCCGGGGAGCGCCGGCTGCTGCGCTCGCAGGATGGCGTGCTGGAGCCGCACACGGGCCGCCTCGGCGGCCTTCCGCCCCGTGAGGTCGGTCATCATGACGATGAAGCCGAGCACGCTCCCATTGGGCCCCGGGACCTGATCGGCGCGCACGGCCACGGGGATGGTCACGCCATCGCCGGCGACGACGCTGAGTTCACCGCGCCACGGGCGGC
>CAZAGK010000108.1:0-6416 GCA_964484775.1 uncultured Gemmatimonas sp.
AGCGGGCTGTTCGCCGAGGCGAAGTTCAGGCGCGTCGGGATGATGGGCTCGTTGAAGTACGCCTTCCCGAAGCCACCGCCGGTGCCCGGCGTGCCCGGCTCGTCGTCCTCATCGTCGTGCTCGTGGTTGTGGTTCTTGGTGCACTTCGCCTTGAACTTGAAGTGCGCCGTGTACACCTGGCCGTCCTTCAGCGTCACCGTGAGGACGCGGCAGGTGCCGGCCCACGACGAGCTGGTCGTCCAGTTCTGCGAGAAGCCGTAGCTGACGCGCTGCGCGGCGTCCTCGAGACGGTCGTAGTTCTTGTCCGGACCCGTCGGGAGGTTGACGCAGGTCTCCGCCGCGTTCGTGATGCTCAGGATCGCGGTCGGCGAGGCCGGCGCACCCGGGACCCACAGCTTCACCGGGATCGTCTGTCCACCGTTCGCCAGGTTGAGGCGCGTCGGGCGGATCGGCTCGTCGAAGTAGGCCAGGCCGTAGGTCGGCGCCGGCGTGCCGGTCACCGCGAAGGTCTTGGTCGCCGTCGACGGGTCGTAGTTCGCGTCACCCGCCTTCGTCACCGTGATCGAGCAGGTGCCGGCGAGGAGGGTCGTGATGGCACCCGTCGTCGAATTCACCGTGCAGATCGTCGGCGTCGTCGTGCTGTAGGTCACCGCACCGGTGCCACTGCCACCGGTCGTGGTCGCCACCAGGCCGGTCTGGCCGACGGTGCCCGAGGTCGGGACCGTGAGGACCAGCGCCGTCTGCGTCGCCTTCTTGGCCGCGACCGTCACCGACACCGGCGCCGCCGCGTTGTAGGTGCCGTTCGCCGGCGCGTTAGCCGTGATGACGCAGGCCGTCGCGCCGCTGGTCATCGTCACGGTGTTCCCCGAGATCGAGCAGCCGCCCGTGACCGTGTAGGCCACCGGAGTGCCGGTCGAGGTGGCGTTCACCGTGAAGGTGCTGCCGAACGCCGCCGGCGAGGCCGGCTGCGGGAAGGTGATCGTCTGGTTCTGCTTCGTGATGGTCAGCGTCTGCGTGCTGCTGGTGCTGCCGTAGTCCGCATCGCCCGCCTTGGTGGCGGTGATGCTGCAGCTACCGGCCGCGATCGCCGTGATGGCGCCCGTGTTCGCATCCACCGAGCAGATGGCCGGGGTCGTGGTCGAGAAGGTCACCGCGCCCGTGCCGCTGCCGCCCACCGCCGTCGCCGTCAGGCCGGTCTGGCCCACCGTCGCCGTCGGCGGCACCGTCAGCGTCAACCCGGCCTGGTTGGCCACGGTCGCACCCACCGTCACGACCACATCGGTCGCCGGAGCGTACGTGCCGTTGCCACCCTGATGCGCCGTGATCACGCAAGCGGTCGTGCCGCTGGTCATCGTCACCGTGTTGCCCGAGATCGAGCAACCACCGCTGACCGTGTAGCTCACCGGGAGGCCCGAGGACGCCGTGCCCGTCAGCGTGAAGCTGCTGCCGTTGGTCGCCGTCGCCGGACCGGTGAAGGTGATGGTCTGGGCGTTGAGCGACACCGGCACCGACTTGGTCGTGCTGGTCGGGTCGTAGTTGTCGTCGCCACCCTTCGTCACCGTGATCGTGCAGGTGCCAGCGGCGAGCGTCGTGATGGCGCCCGTGTTGGCATCGACCGAGCAGACGCTCGGCGTGCTGGTGCTGTAGGTCACCGGGCCCGTGCCGCTGCCGCCCGTGACCGACGTGCCGAGACCCGGCTGGCCGACCGTCGCGCTCGTCGGGACCGTCAGATCGAGCGGCGTCTGCGCGATCTTCGTCGCGCCGATCGTCACCGTCACATCCGTCGCCGGCGAGTACGTGCCGTTCCCGCCCTGGTGCGCGGTGATCACGCAAGCGGTCGTGCCGCTCGTCATGGTCACCACGTTGCCGCTGATCGAGCAGCCGCCGCTCACCGTGTAGCTCACCGGGAGACCCGACGACGACGTGCCGGTCAGCGTGATGCTGCTGCCGCTCGGCGCCGTGCTCGGACCGGTGAAGGTGATGGTCTGGCTGTTGAGCGTCACATTGAAGGACTGCGTGCTGCTGGTGCTGGCGTAGTCCGCATCGCCCGCCTTGGTGGCGGTGATGCTGCAGCTGCCGGCGGCGAGCGTCGTGATCTCACCCGTCGAGGCGTTCACCGAGCAGATGCTCGGCGTCGTCGTCGAGAAGGTCACCGCGCCCGTGCCCGAGCCGCCCACCGCCGTCGCCGTCAGGCCGCTCTGGCCCACCGTCGCCGTCGGCGGCACCGTCAGCGTCAGCGCGGCCTGGTTCGCCACGGTCGCCCCCACCGTCACCACGACATCCGTGGCCGGCGAGTAGATCCCGTTACCGCCCTGGTGCGCCGTGATCACGCAAGCGGTCGTGCCGCTGGTCATGGTCACCGTGTTGCCGCTGATCGAGCAGCCTCCGCTCACCGCGTAGCTCACCGGGAGACCCGAGGAGGCCGTGCCGGTCAGGGTGAAGCTGCTGCCGTTCACCGCCGTCGCCGGGCCGGTGAAGGTGATGCTCTGGCTGTTCAGACCGACCGTGAACGACTGGGTCGTCGAGGTCGGATCGTAGTTGTCGTCGCCGGCCTGGCTCACCGTGACCGAGCAGCTGCCCGCCGCGATCGCCGTGATGGCGCCGGTGTTCGCATCCACCGAGCAGATGCTCGGGGTGGTCGTGCTGTAGGTCTTGGCACCCGTACCGCTGCCACCGGTCGAAGTGGCGGTCAGGCCCGGCTGGCCGACCGTGCTCGTGCCCGGCACCGTCAGCGAGAGCGGCGTCTGCGCGAGCTTCGTCGCGCCGATCGTCACCGTCACATCCGTCGCCGGCGAGTACGCGCCGTTGCCACCCTGGTGCGCCGTGATCACGCAGGCGGTCGTGCCGCTCGTCATGGTCACCACGTTGCCGCTGATCGAGCAGCCGCCGCTCACCGTGTAGCTCACCGGGAGACCCGACGACGACGTGCCGGTCAGCGTGATGCTGCTGCCGCTCGGCGCCGTGCTCGGACCGGTGAAGGTGATGGTCTGGCTGTTGAGCGTCACATTGAAGGACTGCGTGCTGCTGGTGCTGGCGTAGTCCGCATCGCCCGCCTTGGTGGCGGTGATGCTGCAGCTGCCGGCGGCGAGCGTCGTGATCTCACCCGTCGAGGCGTTCACCGAGCAGATGCTCGGCGTCGTCGTCGAGAAGGTCACCGCGCCCGTGCCCGAGCCGCCCACCGCCGTGGCAGTGAGACCGCTCTGGCCGACCGTCGCCGTCGGCGGGACCGTCAGGTTCAGCGCCGCCTGGTTCGCGACCGCCGCACCGACCGTCACCGTCACATCCGTCGCCGGCGAGTACGTACCGTTCCCGCCCTGGCTCGCCGTGATCACGCAGGCGGTCGTGCCGCTCGTCATGGTCACCGTGTTGCCCGAGATCGAGCAGCCGCCGCTCACCGAGTAGCTCACCGGGAGACCCGACGAAGCCGTGCCGGTCAGGGTGAAGCTGCTGCCGTTCACCGCCGTCGCCGGACCGGTGAAGCTGATGCTCTGCGCGTTCAGGCCGACGGTCACCGACTTGGTGTCCGAGGCCGGGTTGTAATCGGCGTCACCCGCCTTGCTGCCCGTCACCGAGCAGCTGCCGGCGGCGAGCGTCGTGATCTCGCCCGTCGAAGCGTTCACCGAGCAGACGCTCGGAGTGCTGGTCGAGTAGGTCACGGCGCCCGTGCCCGAGCCACCCGCGAGGGAGGCCGAGAGTCCGCTCTGGCCGACCGTCGCCGTCGAGGGCGCCGTCAGCGTCACCGCCGACTGGTTCGCCCTCGTGGCACCGACCGTCACCGTCACATCCGTCGCCGGCGAGTACGTACCGTTGCCGCCCTGGCTCGCCGTGATCACGCAAGCGGTCGTGCCGCTCGTCATGGTCACCGTGTTGCCCGAGATCGAGCAGCCGCCGCTCACCGAGTAGCTCACCGGGAGACCCGACGAAGCCGTGCCGGTCAGGGTGAAGCTGCTGCCGTTCACCGCCGTCGCCGGACCGGTGAAGCTGATGCTCTGCGCGTTCAGGCCGACGGTCACCGACTTGGTGTCCGAGGCCGGGTTGTAATCGGCGTCACCCGCCTTCGTGCCCGTCACCGAGCAGCTGCCGGCGGCGAGCGCCGTGATCTCGCCCGTCGAAGCGTTCACCGAGCAGATGCTCGGGGTGCTGCTGGAGTACGAGATCGCGCCGGTGCCCGAGCCACCCGCGAGGGAGGCTGAGAGTCCGTTCTGACCAACGCTCGCCGTCGCCGGCGCCGTCAGCGTCACCGCCGACTGGTTGGCCTTCGAGGCGCTCACCGTGCGCGAGACCGGAGCGGCCGCCGAGTAGGTGGCGTTCGCGGCCGCGTTCGCCGTGATCACGCAATCATTCGAACCGCTGGTCATCGTGACCGTGTTGCCCGCGATCGAGCAGCCGCCGCTCACCGTGTAGGTGACCGAGGTGCCGGTCGTGGTCGCGTTGACGGTGAAGCTCGACCCGTTCGCGGCCGGCGAGGCCGGCTGTGGGAAGGTGATCGACTGCGCGTTCAGGCCGACGGTCATCGTCTGCGTGTCCGTCGCCGGGCCGTAGTTCGAGTCACCGGCCTTGCTGGCGGTGATCGAGCAGCTGCCCGCCGCGAGCGTCGTGATCGCGCCCGTGTTCGCATCCACCGAGCAGATGCTCGGCGTGTTGCTGGAGAAGGTGTTGGCGCCCGTGCCCGAACCGCCGGCCACGTTGGCGACCAGGCCGTTCTGACCGACCGTCGCCGTCGGCGGGACCGTCAGATGATAGGCGGCCTGCGAAGCGACCGTCGCGTTCGTCGTCGTGGTGACCGGCGTGGCGGCGAGGTAGTACAGCGTGCCGTTCTGCTCAGCGGTCAGCGTGCAGACGCCGCTGCCCGAGGTCATCGTGACCGTGGTGGCGACGACCGTGCAGGAACCGCTCGCGGTCAGGATCACCGAGGCGCCCGACGTCGAGATCGGCGAGACGGTGAAGCTCGTGCCGTTCGCCGCCGTCGCCGGCGCCGTCATCGTGATGACGTTGGGCTTCTTGGAGATCTCCACGCCGCGCACGATGCTGGAGATCGCTGCGTAGTCCGCGTCGCCCGCCTTCGTCGCCTGAATGCCGCAGGTGCCGGCCTGGTTCGCCGAGATCGCACCGGTGTTCGCGTCGACCGCGCAAAGCGTCGGCGAGGTCGTCGAGTAGGTCACCGCGCCGGTGCCGCTGCCACCCGCCGCGCCGGCGAAGAGGCCGGCGTCACCGATGGTGGCCGTCGACGGAACCGTGAGGGTCAGCGCGGCCTGCGTGCCGACCGTGGCGTTCGTGGTCGTGACGACCTGCGCCGCCGCCTCAAAGAACCGACTGGCCGGCTGGTTCGCGGTGAGCGTGCAGCTCCCCGTGCCGGAGGTCATCGTGACCGTGTTGCCCGCGATCGTGCAGGAGCCGGTCGCGACCACCGACACCGTCGATCCGGAGGTGGCGGTCGGCGCGATCGTGAAGGTCGTACCGTTGGCGGCCGTCGCCGGCGCCGTCAGCGTGATCGCGTTCGGCTTCTTGAGGACGGTGAGCGTCAGGATCGCGCTGGTGGCCGCCGCATAGTTGCCGTCCGAGGCCTTGTTGGCCCGGAACGCGCACTGGCCCGCATCACCGGCGTCGATCGCGCCAGTGTTCGAGTCCAGCAGACAGATGCCACCATTGAACCCAGTGTACGTCACCGCGCCGGTGCCGCTGCCACCAGTGGCGACCGCGAACTTGCCGGTCTCCCCGATGATCATCGTGGCAGGGATCGTGAGCGTCAGCGCAGCCTGCGGGGCCAGCGTCGCGTTGGTGGTCGTCACGACCTGCGTCGCGGCGCTGTACTGGTTGTTGCCGGCCTGGTCAGCGGTCAGCGTGCAGCTGCCGGTGCCCGAGGTGATGGTGACCGTGTTGCCGGCGAGCGTGCAAGCGCCGCTCGCGACGACCGACACCGTCAGCCCCGACGAGGCCGTCGGCGAGATGGTGAAGGTCGAGCCGAAGGCCGCCGACGACGGCGCGGTCAGCACGATCGTCTGCGCCACCTGCGTCACCTGGAAGCTCTTGGTCATCGAGATGTTCGCGTAGTTCGCGTCACCGTTGTTGATGCCGGTGATCGAACAGGTGCCGGCCGCGAGGGTCGTGATGGCACCGGTGTTGCTGTTCACCGAGCAGACGCCCGGGATGTTGCTCTGGTAGACCGAAGCGCCGGTGCTGATCACACCGGAGATCGTCGCGAACAGGCTGCCCTGCCCGACCGTCGCCGACGGCGGAACGGTCAGGTTGAAGGCCGGCTGGCCCGCGCGCAGCGCGTTGGTCGTCGTGACCACCTGCGCCGCGGCGTTGTACTGATTGTTGCCCGCCTGGTCCGCGGTCAGCGTGCAGCTGCCGAGGCCCGACGTCATCGTGACCGTGTTGCCGGCGAGCGTGCAGGAGCCGCTCGCGACGACCGA
>CAZAGK010000108.1:6426-10335 GCA_964484775.1 uncultured Gemmatimonas sp.
GCCCCGACGACGCCGACGGGGTGATGGTGAAGGTCGAACCGAAGAACGCCTGCGCCGGAGCGGTCAGCGCGATGGTCTGCGACGCCTTGGCGATGGTGATCGTGTTCGTGCCCAGCGCGGCCGAGTAGTTGTTGTCGGCGGCGATGTTCGCGACGACGACGCAGTTGCCGGCGCCGAGGACCGTCACGAGACCGGTCGGGCTCACCGAGCAGCTGCCCGGGGTGCTGGTCGAGAAGGTGATCGCGCCCGTGCCCGACTGACCGCTCGCGGTCGCCTGCACCGGCGCGTCGCCGAAGGTCAGCGTGGCCGGCACGCCGACGATCAGACTCTGCGAGGCCTTCGTGGCGTTCACCGTGCGCGACGCCTGCGGCGCCGCGAGGTACACCGCGTTACCGGCCTGATCGCCGAGGAGCACGCACGCCGTGGTGCCGCTGGTCATCGTGACGGTGTTGCCCGAGATCGAGCAGCCGCCCGAGGTCGCGACCGAGACGGTGAGCCCCGACGAAGCGGTCGGGTTCACCGTGAAGGACGACCCGAAGACCGCCACGCCCGGCGTCGACTGGAAGTCGATCGTCTGGGCCTGCTTGGCGACCGTGACGCTCGCCGTGTATTCCGTCTCGCCGCCGTCCTTGTCCTTCACCGAGCCGCGGAGCGTGGTCGCGCCGAGCGTCGAGGCGGTGCAGTTGGCGTTCGCGTTGCTGCTGTAGCTGCCGTAACCGGCGCCGCAATCGAACTTGTACTGGAAGCCGGCGAGCATGTCGGCGCTCGACGGATCCTGGATCTGCCCGAGCGCGAGCGTGAAGCTCGAGCCCGCGTTGATCGTGCCGCTCGGCGCGCCGAAGGTCGCCGTCGGGGCGACGTTCGCCGCCGCGATCGTCGTGCTGGCGATCGTCGAACCGCCGAACGAATCCTGCACGTTCACGCGGGCGGTGTAGCTGCCGTTATCCGGAAGCGAGCAGCTGAACGAGGTCGCCGAGGTCGGGCCACCGAAGACGCCGGTGCCGCAATCGTACGCGTAGGTCAGCGCGCTCGTCCCCGTCCAGTTGCCAGCGGCGAGATTGAAGGTCTGCCCTTCGTTGACCGAAGCCGGCGCGGCGACGAGCGAACCGCCCGACGGCGCCACGTTGGTGATCGAATAGGAAGCCGTGTACTCCGTCTGGCCGCCGTCCTTGTCCACGATGCGCGCGCGCACCGTGCGGGACCCGGGCGTACCGGCCGCCGGGCACATTCTGCCGTTGGCCGGGCCAACAGGGGTGAACACGCCGGTTCCGCAATCGAACGCATACTGCAGGGTGAGCCGATCGACCGTGCTCGGGTCGGTGCCGCCATTGACCGTGATCAGGTACGGCGAGTTCACGCCGGCCGTGCCCGGCGCCGTAACGAACGTGCCGCTCGGCGCCAGGTTCGCGACCGTCACGACCTGCGAGACCACGACCGAATGGCCGTTGCCGTCGTCGACCGTCAGCGTCGCGGTGTAGCTGCCGTTGTCGTTATAGGCATGCGTAGCGTTCAGCGTGGTCGCCGTGTTGCCGTCGCCGAAGTCCCAGGCGTAGGACAGCGCGTCGTTGTCGCCGTCGGTAGCGGTCGCCGAGAAGTTGAGCGTCGTGCCCTCATCGCCCGACACAACCCCGGTGTAGTTCACGACCGGCGCGACGTTGGCCGAGCCGATGTTGACGGTGCCCTTCACGAAGGTGCTCAGCTTGGCCGGATCCTTGACCGTGACCTGCACGATCGAGTTCGCGGAGTAGCTGTGCGTGAAGGTCGTGCCGGTCTGGCCGACCTGGACGAGGCCGTTCAGGCGCCACTCGTAGGTGAGTTGGCCGGCGTTGAAGTTCGGGCTGGTCGCGGACGCGGTGTGCGTCACCGACCCGCCGACGCCGACGGTCTGGACCATCGGCGAAAGGATCACGTCCGGCGCGTTCTGGCAGACGTTGCCCTTGCCGTCGTTGTTCGCGTCCGACTGGTCCGGGTTGAAGACCGACGGGCAGTTGTCCGCGCCGTCCGCGATGCCGTCGCCGTCCATGTCGAACATGCCGACGGTGCCGACGAGGAAGGTCGGCATGTAGGTGCCGGTGCTGCAGGCCGGGCCGTAAGGGCCGGGGCCGGAAAGTGCGGTGAAGTAATCGCCGGTGCAGGCGTCAGCGACCGGAACGAGCCCGCCCACGCCGGTGAACCAGGCGTGCGCCGACTGATGCCAGTTCGAGAGCGACGCGTCGGTCGATCCCTGCATCGCCGCGTGACCCGGCTCGGTGATCGTGATGACGTCGTTCGCCTGGAACTGCGACTTGCCGTAGGTGATCCCCGCGAACGGCGCCAGCGAGGGAAGGACCGGATTGTTGTTGTCGTAGCCGGCGATGAACGAGACGAGGAGCCCCGTCCCCGATCCGCCATGGATCCAGTTGAGCGAGCTCTCGATCAGCTGGCAGGAACCGTCCGTCGGCTCCGACGAGAGACCGCAGTGCTCGAGGTGCAACCCCATGATCGCGACACGTCCGTGGATCGCAGCGCCCCACACGTTGCGAGTGGACTTGACGGCCGGCCAGTCGGTGGCGCCGTCGCCGATGTAGATGAGGTCGAAGCTCTCGAAGTCCTGCTGCGAGGCCGCGAGCCACGCCGACTCATCATAGAGCGTGTAGTCGTTGATGAGGCCGCGGATCTGCATCTCGTCGCAGAGCAGCACCGACTCGATGTAGCAGAGGATGCTCGGAAGCGGGTTGCCCGTCACGGAGTTCGAGGCGCGTCCGCCGGCGACGGCGAGCTTCCCCGTCGACGTCGGCTTCGCACGCAGCGAAGACCCGCGCTTGAGGCGCGCGTCGGCGGCGAGCTTCCGCGCCGGCGTCTGCACCTTCGGCAGCTGGCCGAATCGCGCGTATTCGTCGGCATCCATCGTGACGCCCGACGGCGTCACAACGTAGCCGGACTTCTGACTGGCCAGCGAAGCACTGGCGCGCGGGGCCGTCGGCAAATGCGAGGTCTCACTGCACGCCGCGGCGAACAGGAGAACTGCGATCTGGGCGAAACGACGCTTCATGAAATCCTCGAACTGAAGAGCGTGGGGAACTGCACGATCACTCGGGGCAGTGCGTGGAACGAGTTGCTACGGTGCTGAATTCGCTGATGAGCGGTCAGGAAAAATACGACTAACCGACGCACACTTCCAGCCATTGCGTCCGTTCATATTTCTTACACCGGCGAAATATTGGACGGAATGCCATTTCGCGCAAGACCCCCCTCATCACTTCGGACCAAACAGGACTACTCCCCCCTTCCCTCGACCGGTTCCGGACCGGGGGTTACATCGACATTCATATATCTGGCGCGCCCCGGTGGACCGGCGTCGGACCAACGATCCCGAGGGCCTTCCACCCCCGCCGAACGGGGCGGAACCGGGCACGACCCTGCGTCGGCGTGTATGCTTTAATAGTAGGAGCCCGCCCTGCGGCTCTCCGTGGCACCACCGAAGCACCACCCGAAGGCTGGAGCACCCCGATGAGGCTCGTCCCCGACCGTATCACCGCCACCTGGATCAAGACCCTCGCGGACGACGACCTCATCGATGTCGAGGAGCGGCTCTTCGGACGCTTCCTGATCCTGGACAACAAGGAGAAGAAGCTCCGCGGCGGGCGCTATCTCATGTTCCGGGGGCCCGCCGAGCTCCTGACGGCCTGGGACCGCTGGTGCCGAGTGCGGAATGCGCTGCAGTTCCGGTCGCTGACGGCGCGCCGGAAGCCGGCGGGCGCCGCGGGCGCCGCGGTCGAGGTGGTGGAGTAGCCCCGCCGACCGATCCTGCGGTCACACGAGCACGAGGGGCACCCCACCACCGGCGGGGTGCCCCTCTCGTTCATGCCTGTCCATGACCCGGCCGGGTCTCGAACCCGGGACCTACGGATTAAAAGGTCGCTCACGGGT
>CAZAGK010000109.1:0-10307 GCA_964484775.1 uncultured Gemmatimonas sp.
ATGGTCGCGCGCGGCGACCTGGGCGTCGAAACGGCGGTCGAAAGCGTTCCCTTCTTCGCCCTTGAAGATGCGCAGGAGATACACGAGCGAGGGGATGAGCACGAGCATCCCTCCGGTCACGCCGATCAGGACGAGCTTCAGCGTGATCGGCGGCGCCGCGGCGTCGCGAAGGGTGAGCGCCCCAGGGATGATCTCGGGGAACTGCGCGTAGGCCCAGCCCCAGAGGATCAGCGACACCTGCACGGGCGCAGCGATGCGCGCCACGCGATAGCGGCGACTCGCGAGCCCCCAGAGTGCGGTCAGGGCGGCCGCGGCCGTCGCGAGCTGTAGAGGCAACGCGAGCGGCGCGAACATCACGCCGCGGACCAGGAATGCCGCCTGGTCGCGCGCCAGGACCAGCACACCACCGGCGGCCACGAACACCGCGACGCCCGAACCCAGCGCGCGGCGGCGGAAATCCTCCTTGAGCAACTCCTCATCGGCCTCGACGGTCAGGTACACGGCCGCAAGGAAGGCGAAGAGCACCAGCGCGAAGATCCCCATCGCGAAGGCGAACGGGGTCGTCCACGGATCGACGAACCGTGCGCGGAACGAGGTCATCGGCGCGGCGCCGATCGCGCCGGAGACGAGCGCTCCGACGCAGATGCCGAGCAGGATCGGCGTGACCGTGCTCGCCACGGCGAAGATCACCCCCCACCGACGCTGCACGGCCCGATGACTGCTGTCGTACGAGCGGAAGGTGAAGGCGGATCCCCGGAGCACGATCCCCACCAGGAGGAGCGAGAGCGGGATGTGGAGATTGATGGCGAGTCGGCTGAACGCCGAGGGGAAGCAGACGAAGGTCAGCACCACAACGAGGATCAACCAGACGTGGTTCGCCTCCCAGATCGGGCCGATCGCATGCTCGATCAGATCGCGCTGCTGGTCCTTGCGCGGTCCGCGGGCGAGCAGATCCCACACGCCGCCACCGAAATCCGCGCCGCCGAACAGCACGTAGGCATTCAGGGCGGCAACGAGGATGGCCGCTACGGCGAGCACGAGCCCCGGGGTCTCCGTCATCCCTGCACCCCGTCACGCGCGGCGAGGGCGGGCACCGTGCGCAGGATCTGACTGTAGAGCAGCCAGGTGACGATGACCGCGAGGAAAAGATAGAGGATCGAGAAGCCGATCAACGACCAGACCAGCCCGGGCATCGGTGTGACCGCCTGCGCGGTGCGGAGCACCTTGTACACGATCCACGGTTGCCGCCCGACCTCGGTGACGACCCATCCCGCCTGGATCGCGAGGAATCCGAGTGGCGTGCAGCACGTCAGGAACCAGAGCAGCGGACGCGAGTCCTCGACCGGACGCTTCTTGAACCAGCGCCACACCACCCAGCCCGCAGCGAGCGAGAGCAGGGTCCCGAGGGCGACCATGATCTGGAAGGCGACGTGCACGATCGCGACCGGAGGCCACTGGTCTCTCGGGACACTGTCGAGCCCCTTCACCTCGGCGAAGGGATCGTTGAAGGCGAGGATCGAGAGTCCGTACGGAAGCTCGATCGCGCCACGCGTCTCGAACGCGGCCTCGTCCGGGATGCCGCCGATCCGGAGGGGCGCACCGACCTCGGTGAGGAACTGTCCCTCCATCGCGGCGAGCTTCACCGGCTGACGCTCCGCGACCCACTGCGCGCTGTAGTGTCCGGACTCGGGCTGGATCAGTGCCGCTGGGACCCCCACCCAGAGCGCGATCATCAGCGCCGCGCGATGGAAACGGTTCCCGGGATTCCGCAGCAGCAGGAAGGCATGGATCCCCGCCACCGCCATCCCCGTGGCGGTGTACGCGGCGAGCGTCATGTGCAACGTCTGCTGGAAGGCGGCCGCATTGAACAGCGCGGCGATCGGATCGACGTTCGTGGCCTTGCCGTTCACCATCTCGAATCCGGCGGGGGCGTTCATCCAGGCGTTCGCGATCACGACGAACACGCCGGAGATCATCCCGCTCACCGCCACGGCCACTCCCGACCACAGATGGGCACGCGGCGAGATCCGGCTCCACCCGTAGAGGTAGATGCCGAGGAAGATCGCCTCGGTGAAGAAGGCGAATCCCTCGAGCGAGAAGGGCATCCCGATGATCGGCCCAGCGAACTCCATGAAGCCGGGCCAGAGGAGGCCGAGCTCGAACGAGAGCACCGTGCCCGAGACCGCGCCGACGGCGAAGAGGATCGCCGTGCCTTTGCTCCATCGCTTGGCGAGCTCCAGGTACATCGCATCGCCGGTGCGCTGGGCGCGCCACTCCGCGAGCACCATCAGCGCGGGCATCCCGATCCCCACCACCGCGAAGATGATGTGGAACGCCAGCGACACCCCCATCTGGCTGCGGGCGGCGAGCAGGTCGTTCATCGGTGCCACGGCCGCGAAGAACGGCTCACTCGAAGTCGAGCGCGAGATTCAGTGCGGGGGCGGAATGCGTGAGAGCCCCCACGCTGATGCGGTCCACCCCGGACTCGGCGATGGCACGGACGGTCTCGAGGCGTACCCCACCGCTCGCTTCGGTGATCACCTGCCCGGACGCGATCGCCACCGCCTCGCGCATCTGCTCGACGGTCATGTTGTCGAGCAGGACGCTGTCGGCGCCGGCGGTGATCGCGGCGCGGAGCTGGTCGAGCGTGTCGCACTCGACCTGCACCGGGATGCCCTTGCTCGCGAACTCGCGGACGCGACGGACCGCGGCCGACACATCGCCGTCCACGGCCGCCAGATGGTTGTCCTTGATGAGCACGGCGCTCGAGAGATCCATCCGGTGGTTCGTCCCTCCACCGCAGCGCACCGCGTACTTCTCGAGGAGACGCCAGCCTGGTGTGGTCTTGCGCGTATCGAGGATCGCGGCGCGCGTCCCCTTCACGAGGTCCACGTACTTCCGCGTGAGCGACGCCACGCCACTCAACCGCTGCATGAAGTTCAGCGCCGTCCGTTCGGCGGCGAGGATCCCGCGCGCATGACCCGAGATGTGCAGCACCGAGTCGCCGCGCGTGACCGCGGTACCGTCCTCACGATCGATACGGATCTCCACCGCCGGATCGGCGAGGCGGAATGCTGCGAGCGCCAGCGGGACGCCGGAGATCACGCCGGCTTCGCGCGCCACCAGCCGCGCGCGCGCGCGGCGCGCCGAGAGGACGGTGGCGAGCGTGGTCACGTCGTTCTCGGCGTGATCCTCGTTCAGGGCGTCCTGGACGAGGGCGAGCAACGACGGTTCGGTGAGCGGGAAGCGGAGACCGCTCGTCGTGAGGTTCGCGGGCTCGAACGGCGTCACCCGGCGCGGTGCGCCGTGCGCGCCGTCACCCGAGCCGGCGGCCGCGCTCATTCGCCCGGGTCCACGCCCGGACCGCGCGGCGTCGACGGGGTGTTGCCGCCGATCGAGACCATGCGATCGATCGCGAGCTTGGCCCGCGCGGCGATCGCCGGATCGACCGTGATCCGATGCTGGTTCTTGACGATCGCGTCGAGCAGCTTGGGCATCGTCGTGACCTTCATGTACGCGCACGACGCGCGCTCGTTGGCGGCGTAGAAGGTCTTGTCGGGATACGCACGCTTGAGCCGGTGCAGGATCCCGACCTCGGTGGCCACGATGAACTCGCGCGCCGCGGATTCCGCGGGGCGCTTGATCATCCCCTCGGTCGAGAGGATGTGCGCGCCGGCCGGATCCACATCGCCGGCGGAGATCGCCTCGACGACGCTCGTCGCGCACCCGCACTCGGGATGCACCAGGAACTCCGCCTCCGGATGCAGTGAACGCTGCAGCCGGATGTTCTCGGGGTCGATCCCCGCGTGCACGTGGCACTCCCCCATCCAGACGTGGATGTTCTTGCGACCGGTGAGACGTCGCACGTGCGCGCCGAGGAACATGTCGGGGAGGAAGAGGATCTCCTGATCGGCCGGGATCGCCTCGATCACCTCAACGGCGTTGCCGGACGTGCAACAGTAGTCGCTCTCGGCCTTCACTTCGGCCGTCGTGTTCACATAGGCGACCACCACCGCACCCGGATGCTCGGCCTTCCAGCCGCGCAACTGCTCGGCGTTGATGGTGTCGGCGAGCGAACACCCGGCGGCGAGATCGGGGAGCAGCACGGTCTTGGTCGGCGACAGGATGGCCGCGGTCTCGGCCATGAAGTGCACGCCACAGAAGACGATGGTATCGGCGGTGGTCCGCGCCGCTTCGCGCGAGAGACCGAGGGAATCGCCCACGAAATCGGCGACGTCCTGGATCTCGGGACGTTCGTAGTTGTGGGCGAGGATGACAGCGTTGCGCTCGCGGGCAGCCCGCCGGATCTCCTCATGGAGTTCGGCGAAGGCCGCCGCCGGGGCGGTAGGAGAGGCCATACTGTATGATAGCGTCCTCACCGGGGGGCGTGGCAGGTGAGAACGCTACCCCGAGGGGTAGCGTTCCCGAGGCGCGGTCCGCGATTATTGCCCTTATGGACTTGTTCGAGAGCTCCGGCGGGACCGCGGCGATCGCCGCCCGGGTGGTCACCCTGACAGGGATCACCCTGGCGGCGGGAGCGCTCGCGTTCCGTCGCTACGTGGCCGAACGGCTCTCGGACCCGGCCTCGCGGAGCGCCCATCGTGCGCTCCCCTCGGTCATCTGGGTCGGTCTCGCCGGGGCCCTGATGGCCGCCCTGATGGCGCCGGCACGCCTGTACGTGCAGTCGAGCGCGCTCGGCGACGATCCGATGGCGATGCTGGGCGCGGTGACGACCACTGCCTGGGGGTTGGCGGTCATCGCCCAGGGGATCACCGCGCTGGGTGCCGCCACGGGCTTCCTGCTCGCGAGGGACGACCGGGCGCGTGGATGGACGCTCGCGCTGGTGGCGACGCTCGGGCTGGCCCTCACGCCCGCGCTCACCGGGCACGCGATCGCCGAGAAGGAGTGGACCGCCGTGTCGCTCGCGAGCGACTGGGTGCACATGCTCGCGGCCGGCGGCTGGATCGGGACGCTCGTGGTGCTCACCATCGAGGTCCGGCGCGACGCCGCCGTGCGGGCCGCGGGCGAACGGTCGGCGGCGCTGATCGAGTCGTTCCACAAGGTGGCGATGCTCTGCGCCGGCACCGTGGTGGCCACCGGGGTGCTGAGCCTCTGGCTACGCGTCCCGCATCCGTTCCGGGACCTGTGGCCGAGCATCTACGCCGACGTGCTGCTGTGGAAGATCGCGCCGGTGGGAATGGTCCTGGTGTTCGGTGCACTGCACGGGTGGAAAGGGCCCGGCCGTGCGCGCGCCAAGGGGGCACGTCAGGTGGCGGGGACGCTCCTGTGGGAGTGCATCTTCGCCGCGATCGTGCTGACCGTCACGGGGATGCTCGTCGGGACCGAGCCGCCCGGACCGGGGTAACGCCCACTCACCACTCGATGTGCTTCCCGCGCCACTTCTTCTTCTCGCGCGGGAAGTCCTGACGGAAGTGCCCGCCGCGTGATTCCTTGCGGAGGAGCGCGGCCTCGGCGATCAACTTCGCCGTGTCGAGCAGGTTCCGCTCTTCGGTGGCGCCGGCGGTGAGACGGGTGCCGATGTCGTCGAGTTCGTCGATGCAGTTGCGGAGCCCCTTCGCGGTGCGGGCGATGCCCGCGCCGATCCACATCACCTCGCGGATCCGGTCGGCGGCCACCTGCGCGGCACCGCGGTCGGCGAGCGACGGGACCTGCCAGGCCGGGAGACGCGGCACCCGCGGCAGGCGCGGCATCGCGATCATGTCGTTCGCCACCCGTTCGGCGAAGACGAGCCCTTCGAGCAGCGAATTGCTGGCGAGACGATTGGCGCCGTGCACGCCGGTGCAGCTCACTTCCCCGCAGGCATAGAGCCGCTCGAGCGAGGAGCGCCCGGCGAGATCGGTGACGATCCCTCCCATCATGTAGTGCGCCGCCGGCGTGACGGGGATCCGGTCCTTCCGCGGGTCGATGCCGCGCGCACGACAGAGCGCGAAGATCCCCGGGAAGCGACGTGCGAACGACCGCGCGATCTTGCGCGCGTCGAGATAGACCTGCGACCCCGACATCTGTTCGCGGAACACCTCGCGCGAGACGATGTCGCGCGGGGCGAGCTCGGCCAGGCGATGCCGCTTGGTCATGAAGCGTTGCCCGCGCTCGTTGACGAGGATCGCTCCTTCGCCGCGCACGGCCTCGGAGATGAGCGCGAGCGGCGTCTCCGGGGTGTTGAGCGCGGTCGGATGGAACTGCACGAACTCCATGTCGGCCAGTCGCACGCCGGCGCGATGCGCGATCGCGAAACCGTCGCCGGTGGCGACGGCCGGATTGGTGGTGTAGCGGTACACCTGCCCGCACCCGCCCGTGGCGATGACGGTGGCGTCGGCGATGATCTCCACCGCGCGCCCGGCGACGCTGGCGCGGACGCCGACGCAGCGGTTGTTGGCGACGATCAGATCGAGCGCACGCGCGCGTTCCAGGATCGTGATGTTCGGCGTGGCCTTCACGCGCTCGATCAGCGTGCGCGCGACCTCCGCACCCGTCTGATCGCCCTGGGCATGCACGATCCGGTGCCGCGAGTGGGCGGCCTCCTTGCCCAGCGAGAGCTTGCCCGAGACGTCGGTGTCGAATCGCGCGCCGATGCTCGCGAGCTCACGGACCCGCTGCGGTCCTTCGGCCACGAGCACCTCGACCGCGGCGGAATCACAGAGTGCCGCGCCCGCGGCGAGCGTGTCCTGACGATGCAGCTGCGGGGAGTCCCCCGCCCCGAGCGCGGCGGCGATCCCGCCCTGCGCGTACGCCGTGGCGCTGTCGAAGAGCGACGCCTTGGTGAGGATCGTGACGTCGCCGTGCGCCGAGGCACGCCACGCGGCATGCAGTCCGGCGACACCGGTCCCGACCACCACGAATCGCGTGCGGAGACGTTCTGTCATCGCGGCACCTTCCTGCGGTCTTCGTTGGCCCACTTGAAGAAGATGATCGAGGCGGCGAAGAAGATCAGCCCCAGCCCGCCGAGCTCCATGACGCCCCCCGCCAGCTTCTGATCGGTGAGCGCATCGATCATCGGGAAGGGCGGCGCCAGTTCATAGATCCCGTACAGCGGGAACTCCGCCGAGACGAGGATCATGGCGACGATCGTGTGGAAGAGCGTCCCGAGCAGCAGGTAGAGCAGCTTGAAGGGAAGCTCGAATCGGCCGTGATTCGGCACGGGCACGATGATCGAGGACCAGAAGAGCAGCCCGCCGACGAGCCAGGCACTGTCGATGATGAACGCGCCCAGCGGGAACTTCATGTAGCCGTCCACGACCTTCGGCGTATGCGTGACGGCCACGATGATGTTGAACAGGATCGCGGCGACCAGCGGATTGGTCAGCACTCGCCCGACCACGACCGGCACCCCGGTCCACGGCGCCCGTTCGGCCCGTTCGATGATCGCGCGGCGCCAGCCGTAGAGCAGGAGCGGCGCGGCGACGAACGCCGTCATCAGGAACTGGATCGCGTGGGCGAAGGAGAGGTAGCCCGCGGCAAGGGGGCCCAGCGGCCAATCGAGGGCGACCCAGAGCGCGAGGTTCCCTCCGATCAGCGCCGCACGGTTCGCGAGGGTCATCCGCGACCAGGCGCCGTCCTTCACCAGGAGCACGGAGAGTCCGGCGAACGCGAGCACGAAGAGCCAGACGCCGGGATACGCGACCCAGGTCCAGCTCCACTGCGTGCCTTGTGCGGAACACCACCATTGCATGCGAGTCGTTCTCAGTCGCGGGGAGGAGCGCTCGACGGCGCCGTCGCCGTATCGAGGTCGGCGTAGGTGATCACCGACAGTTCAGCGGGGACGATCCCGCCATGGGCGAAGCGCACCAGTACGCGGAAGCGTTCCCCGCGGACAAAGGTGCGCGCGGGCTTCTCGATCATGACGTGCGCACCGCCGGGCGCGAGCCGGAGCGTCTCGCCCGGTCCCACCGGATAGGCCTTCGTCGGCACCATCCGCATGTTGCCGGTGGCCATGTCGTGCTGGTGCTCGTGGAGCGAAGCGGCCCCGGCACCGGGGACCTCGACCCCGACCACCGAATCGGCTTGCGTGCCGCGATTGCGCGCGGTGAAGTAGAGCGCCGCAGGGGCATCACCGATCGGGACCACGAGATACGCGCGCTCGACCGAGAGCTCGGGGGCCGGAGCTCCGCGCGAGAGCAGCTTCGGGATCTCGCGCGCCCATTCCGTCTGGCGCGTGCCGAAGGGGAACATGACGTGGGCGCTGTCGTCCGCCGTGATCACCACCACCGGTGCCGAGTGGGTCACGACCGGCGCCCCCGACGCGTCGCGGGAGATGATGGCCGGGGCGAAGTTCACGCTCTTCTGCGCGCTGTCGAGCGCAGCACGGGTCCCGGTGAGTCCCACATAGCTCGGATCGAAGCCGTTGAGGAACGTGCGGAGCACGGTGGCGGAGTCACGATCCGGATCCACCGTCACGAAGACCACGCGGGTCCGGGCGCGCTCGGCGGTGGTGAGCTTGCCAAGCGCGGCCGTCAGATTCGCGAGATGGACCGGGCACACATCGGGACAGTGGGTGTACCCGAAGAGCAGGAAGGTGAGCGTGCCGGCGGTCTCGCGCCGGAAGTCGTACGGACGCCCGTCGGTGGTGGTGAGCGTGAAGGCGGGGCGTGGCAGGGCGATCGCGACCGCGGTCGAGTCGGCTGCAGGAGGCAGGGCCTTCTCGGCGCGGGAACAGGCGCCCAGGAGAAGACCGACAGTGCCGATCAGGATCGTGCGGAACGGGGGTGGCAGTCGCATCGCTCCTGAAATCTAGCGCAGGATTCGCGGCGGGACTGCTTGCAGACCCCTGCGAAAACAGCGAACGTATCCCTCTTATGCGTCGAATCCTAACGGTTGTGGGCGTGCTGTTGGCCGTCCATATCGCCCTGCTCTTCGTCCGCCCGTCCGGGGCTGCGGCCCTTCCGACGGGCGATGCGCTCGACGTCGGGATCGTCTTCGATCTGGGCGGGCGTGGCGACAAGTCGTTCAACGACGGTGCCTACGTGGGCGCCATGCGAGCGGCCGAGAAACTGGGCGCCCGGGTCCGGTTCGTCGAACCCGGCGAGGGGTCCGACCGTGAGGCCGGGCTTCGTCTGCTGGCCGCCGAGGGCATGGATCTGGTGATCGGGGTCGGCTTCATCTTCACCGACGACCTGACGGAGCTGGCCAAGGAGTATCCGAACGTCGCGTTCGCGGGCGTGGACTATGCCGTGTCGATCGGGAAGGACGGCCAACCGATCGCGCCGCCGGCCAACATGGCGGCGCTCAAGTTCCGGGAGGAGCAGGGTTCCTTCCTGGTCGGGGCGATGGCCGCGCTCGTGGGCGGGTCCAAGAAGGTCGGCTTCGTGGGCGGCATGGATTCGCCGCTCATCCACAAGTTCGAGGCCGGCTACCGCGCGGGCGTGAAGGCAGTCTGCCCGGACTGCGAGGTGATCGCCCAGTACGCCGGCGTGACCCCCGAGGCGTTCCGGAACCCCGGACGCGGCAAGGAGCTCGCCCTGAGCCAGTATCAGCAGGGAGTGAACGTGATCTACCACGCCTCCGGTTCGACCGGGCTGGGCGTGTTCGAAGCGGCGCGCACGCTCGAGAAGTACGGGATCGGCGTCGACGCGGATCAGTACAAGGAAGCCCCGGGACGCGTGCTGACGTCGATGGTGAAGCGCGTGGACAACGCCGTCTACGACGTGATCGATCGCGTGCGCGAGAAGAAGTTCAAGGGTGGCATCTACAACTTCGGTCTGGCCGAGGATGGCGTGGGGTACGTGTACGACGAGAACAACAAGGCGCTGATCCCCGACGCGGTGCGTGCGCGTCTCGAGGCCCTCAAGGCCGACATCGTCGCTGGCCGCATCTCCGTCCCGAGCACCCGATGAGCGCCCCCAACGAGAGCAAGTCCCCGGCGGTCCGGATGACCGGGATCGACAAGCGGTTCGGCCCGGTGCGGGCGAACCGCGGTGCCTCGCTCGAGGTGCGTCAGGGGGAGATCCATGCGCTGGTCGGCGAGAACGGCGCCGGCAAGTCGACGCTGATGAAGATGCTGGCCGGGATGTTCGCCCCCGACGGCGGGAAGATCGAGGTCGGAGGCCGTGACGTGACCGGCTGGAGCACCGCGCAGGCGATCGGTGCCGGCGTCGGGATGGTGCACCAGCACTTCATGCTCGTGCCGACGCTCACGGTGGCGGAGAACGTGGTGCTGGGGCGGGAGCCGGTGAGCGTCGCGACCTTCGACCGCGAGCGGGCCATCCGGCATGTGGAGACGCTCTGCGAGCAGAGCGGGTTGCAGGTGCCGGCGGACCGTCTCGTGGCCGACCTCTCGGTGGGCGAGGCCC
>CAZAGK010000110.1:0-10301 GCA_964484775.1 uncultured Gemmatimonas sp.
GCCACGGCGGCTGCGATCGCCCGGGAGCGCCCGGCGCTGATCCTGCACGTCGGGATCGCCGGTGGAAGGCCGCATCGGAACTTCATCCCCGGCGCATTGGCGATCGGCACCGAAGCGCGCTACTGCGATCTCGTCGTCACTGCCGACTGGGCGCCGAACACCATGACGCCGGACGTGCGTCTCGTCGAGGCCGCGCGGCGCGCGCTCCCGGGCGCGGTCGCGCTCCCCATCGGGACGAGCGCGCGGATCGGCGGCACCCGCGATTGCGATGTCGAGGCGATGGAGGGATTCGCCGTGCTCCGTGCCGCGCAGCTCGCCGGCGTTCCCGCGATCGAGGTGCGTGCGATCTCCAACGAGATCGACGAGCCGGATCGGGCGCGCTGGCACTTCGCCGAAGCGTTCGCGGCCATCACCGCAGCGACTCCCACGCTCGTGACCGCGCTGCGGTCCGTGCTCTGACCCTGCCCCATGCGTGAACTGACCTTCGGCTACTCCCCGTGCCCGAACGACACCTTCGCCTTCCATGCGCTCACGCATGGACTGATCGAGATGCCGTTCCGCATGACCCCGGTCCTCCTCGACATCGAAGAGCTGAATCGGCGTGCGCATCAGGGAGAGTTCGCCTTCACCAAGCTGAGTGTGGGGGCCTTCGCGAGCGTCGGGGCCCGATATCGCCTGATGCGCAGTGGCGCCGCCCTCGGCGAAGGGGTGGGGCCGCTCGTCGTCACGCGCACGCCGATGTCGCTCAGCGATGCCGTGCGAGGTCGCGTCGCGATCCCGGGACGCGAGACGACCGCGTTCAGCCTGCTTCGACTCGCCGCTCCCACCCTCGGCGAGGTGGTGGAGATGCGCTACGATCGCATCCTGCGCGCGGTGCGCGATGGCGAGGTGGACGCGGGACTGATCATCCACGAGAGTCGCTTCACCTACGCCGAGCACGGACTCTCGAAGGCGCTCGACCTCGGCGACTGGTGGAAGGCCGAGACCGGGCTCCCGGTGCCGCTCGCGGGGATCTGCGCGCGCAGTGATCTCGACGACGCGACCGTCGCGGCCGCCGAACGGGCGATCCGTGCTTCGGTGCAGTACGCCTTCGACCATCCCGACGCGAGCCTCGAGTACGTGCGCGCGAACGCTCAGGAGATGTCGGCCGAGGTCTGCGCGCAGCACATCGCGCTCTATGTGAACACCTTCAGTCTCGATGTCGGGACCGAGGGTCTGCGTGCGATCGAACGTCTCGTGGCCGGACGCTGAACGGCGCGTCCGCGATCAGGGACGGAGGAAGTCCCGCACCACCTGCGTGAACCGGTCGGCACGTTCCATGTTGAGCATGTGCCCCGCACCCTCGAAGTCCACCCGACGCGCCTTCGGCACGCTTGCCGCGAGGGTGTCCACGATGAGCTTGATGTCGCGCGCATCGCGCGAACCGATCAGGACGAGCGTCGGCATGCTGAGCGACGCGGTCCGATGCACGGCGGGCGGTGTGGCGGGGCGTTCGGCATCGCCGCGCCGGAAGAGAGCGGCCCAGTAGCTCGCGTTCCCGCCGGCGATGGTCCTCAACCGCTCGGCCACCGCGGGATCCTCCATGGCCGGTCGCATGAACTCGCTCTGCAGCCAGGCGAGCGCGATCCCCACGGAATCCCCGCGTGCGTTCGCCGCGCGAGCGGCGGGGATCCACGTGGTGTCGCCCGCGCCGAACGGCCAGCCGCTCATCCCCGGTGCGGCCAGGACGAGTCGATCCACCATCGCCGGATGGGCGAGCGCGAAGTCGATCGCGATCCGTCCGCCCATCGACAGACCGACGAGCGCGGCCCGCTCGATCCGCAACGCGTTGAGGAGGGCCAGGAGATCGTCGTGCGCGGCGAAGGGCACCGCCGAGCCCGGCGAACGGCCGAATCCGCGCGCATCGTATCGGACCACGCGGTGCTCGCGCGCCAGTGCGGTGAACTGCGCATCCCACATCCGACGGTCGAGGTTCCCGCCGTGGATCAGGATGACCGGGGATCCGCGTCCCGCGGCCTCGTAGAAGATCCGCACGCCATCGACCGCCACGCTCCCGCTGTCCACCACGAGACTCGCCGTGTCGGCGACCGGGCGTCCGGCGGAGCGGCAGCCGAGCGGTACTCCGACCAGCACGGCGAGAACGGCGATCAGCACACAATGCGACACGCGTCTCCTCACGAGCTCAGGCCCGCACTCGATCCCTCCTGCCAAGATCGGACGTCCACCGACATCAGGCAAGCACCTAGGCGTCCGCGCCTTGCGCCCTCTTCCGCACGGGAGGCATTTTCCTCCACTTCACCTGTCTCATCCCGTCGGCCTCCTTGCGCATACTCTCCTCCCAGTCGTGGCGACTCGCCTATGCGGCGCTCGTGCTCGCCACGACGCCGGGCCTCGCGTCCGCCCAGTCGGGTGGTCCCGCCACCGCGCCGCGCGCCGCTGCGTTGTACACCGACGAACAGGCCGAACGGGGCAATCAGGTGTTCGGATACCGTTGCATCGCCTGCCACCAGCGCACCGACTACGCGAATCCCGATTTCCGCCTGAAGTGGAACGGCCAGACCGCCTTCGCGCTCTTCGAGCGGATCCGGTCCAGCATGCCCGACAGCGATCCCGGTTCGTATGGGATCAACGAGTATCAGGAAGTCGTGGCGTACATCCTGAAGCTCAATGGATTGCCGGCGGGGAGTGCTCCCTTCGCCGGCGACAGTGTGGCCAAGGCCACCGTGCTCGACTTCCCGCCCCCGAAGCCCGCCCAATCCCACTCTCGTGAGGTCGCTCATGCGCTCCGTCCGTCTCTTCGCCACGACCGCCCTGCCGCTCGCGCTGCTCTGCCTGAGTGCTGTTCCCGCGTCAGCGCAGCGCACCGCGGTGATCCCGCCCGGCACTAGCGCCTCCCCCACCCTGACGCCGGGGATCAAGCTCGGCAATCTCGTCTTCGCGTCGGGGCAGCTCGGGATGTCGCGCGAGCCGGGGGCCGACACCACGATCCAGGCGCAGACCAAGCGCGCGCTCGAGAGCACCAAGAAGGTCTTCGAGGCGGCGGGGACGTCGATGGCGAATGCTGGGAAGTGCACCGTCTATCTGATCGACGGCAAGGACTTCCAGGGGATGAATCAGGCGTACCGCGAGTTCTTCCCCGACTCGCCGCCGGCCCGCACGACGGTCGTGGTCGCGGCGCTCGTCTCTCCGGGTGCGAAGGTCGAGATCGAGTGCGTCGCGACGATGCCCTGATGTACCCAGATCAGCGCGGCGCGCCCCACACGGCGCCGTCGGCGTAGGTCACGAGTGGACGGAGCCCGGATCGCCGCATGGTGACGCCGGGCTTCATCACATCCGATCCCTCGACCGTGAAGAGCAGCACGACCCCCTGCTCGCGCCGCACCTGCTCTCCGAACGCGACGTCGGTCACCGAGTCCGGAGCGGCGGGCATGAAGCGCACGGCGCGTCCGGTATGGAACCAGATCGCCGCCGGCCAGTTCGTGTAGATCGGGGTCCCGGCCGGGAGCGCGGCCGCGTACGCGACGATCGGCGAGAGCCGCCATTCGCGTGAGGCGAAGTCCCCGCCGTCGTCGCGATAGATGTTCCACCACTCCTTTACGACCTCGCTCGACCCCCAGATCCAGCTCGCGGTGAATCCCACCGTGAGGATGCGACGCGTCGGCTCGGTATCCACCGACTGCCACCACGCGGCGAAGGTCGTGCCGATCGCGAGCGCCGCCATCAGGAGCAATGGCGAGAGGAGGCGATCGTCGAGCGGGATCCAGCCGTCGGCGACCAGGCGCGACACGAGCACCATCGCGAGGTAGCAGCCGCCGACGAGGAACGCGGCCACCTGCACGCGCCGCAACGCTGGCGTCATCACCCGCTTCGCCCCGCGGAACACCAGCCCGATCCCGATCATCACCCCGAGTGCGGCGATCGTGCGTGCCGCGTCGTTCTGCACGCCCGGCGCGAGCCAATGCGCGAGCGTGCTCCACCCCTCGGCGAGCGTGCCGCCGAAGCCGTCCAGATAGAGTCCGGTGCGACGCACGGTCGCATGCTCCGTCTTGGTGGGCCGCGTGAGCACCCACACCAGAAAGGGGATCACCGGCAGCACCGCCGTGAGCGCGGCGTTCTTGGCACGCGCCACGATCGGAGCACCGCGGTGCGCGAGCCATGCGTCGAGCACGATCACCCCGACCAGCGAGAGCCCCGCATAGCGCACGAGCGAGGCGAGCGCCGCGAGGGTCGAGAGGGCGAGCAGCCGCCGCATGCGCGCAGCCGTGTCGCCGTCGTCGGGCACGCGCACAAGCACTAGCACGAAGGCCGCGATCAGCGCCAGGAAGAGCGGCTCGCTCAACACCGACCCATGCACCACGAGCATCGGTGGCGTGGCCAGCACGATGGCGCCCACCGTCACCGCACCGATCGGCCCGGCCGCAGCACCAGCGGCGAGCAGGAGACAGAACATCGCGACCGCCGCCGCACTCGCCTGCACGAAGCGCGCGGCATTCGTCGGGAGCGCGCCCGCCTTGATCCCCGCTGCGATCGCCAGCGAGAAGCCGGGCGGGAAGTGCGCGAGCGCGGCGGTGGTGTCGGGGCTGTCCCACTTCCCCGCCGGGATCCGGAGACCGTGTCCGTTCGCGACGGAGATCCCCGCGCCGAGGTACGAGACCGCGTCAGGATCCAACCCCGGCCCCGGCGGCTCCGTGAGCTCGATCGCGCACCAGCCCGCCACGAGGCCGGCCAGCAGGGCGATCAGCAGGACGAAACGGGCGCGGGTCATTACCCGTATTATTGCTTCGAGCCTCCTATTCCACGAGTCCGGACCCATGGAACCGCGTCCCCCGCTCCAGAAGGGCCAACTGGTCGCCTTCGCGTCGGTGAAGCTGCTGACGCACGTAGCGGTGAACGCCACGACCGGTTTCGGCTTCCAGCGCGACGAGTTCCTCTATTTCTCCATGGGGAACCATCTGCGTCTCTGGCAGATGGACTTCCCTCCCGGGATCGCCATCGCGGCGAACCTGGTCCGCGCCCTGCTCGGCGACTCCCTCGTCGCGACCCGCATGGTCCCCACCATCGCCGGAACCGCGCTCCTCGTGATGGCGGTGCTGATCGCACGCGAACTGGGTGGCGGTCGTTTCGCGCAGGCGGCCACGGCGCTCCTGATGCTCGTCTGCCCGCTCTTCCTGCGCACGACACTCCTCTTCCAGCCGGTCGTACTCGATCAGCTGGCGTGGACCGTCGTCCTCTACGCCCTGATCCGGCTCTGTCGCGACCCGGCACCGCGATGGTGGATCGTGATCGGCGTGACGCTCGGGCTCGGGCTGCTGGTGAAGTTCAGCGTCCTGCTCTTCGGATTCGCCCTGTTGCTCGGACTCCTCGCCACGCCGCATCGACGCGCGCTGCTGACGCCATGGCCCTGGCTCGCCGCGCTGCTCGCCTTCGTGATCGGCAGTCCGAGCATCGTGGGGCAGATCGCGCTGCACTTCCCCGTCGTGACGCAGATGGGGCAGCTCCGCGCGGGTCAGCTCGACCGCATGACCTACCTCGGATTCTTCGCCGGCCAGCTGGAATGGGGCCCGGCCGCCGTGCTCGGTTGGGTCGCGGCGGTGGCACTCGTGCGCGTGCCCCGCTTCGCGACCTTCAGACTCGTGGGATGGGTGTGCATCTGCGCCGAGCTCATGCTGATGCTCTCGCGCGGCAAGTCGTACTACATCGGCCCCATCTTCCCCACGCTGATCGCCGCCGGTGCGGTGTTGCTCGAGACGCGCGCCGACGGCACGACACCACGGGCCGCGTGGCAGCGCTGGACGGTTCCCGCCCTCGCTACGGCGCTGCTGGCGATCGCGCTCCCCGTCGCCCTGCCGGTGCTCTCACCTGAGCGGACCGCGTCGTACATCGGCGCGATGCATCTCGACTTCACCCGCCGCAACAACCACGGCGGGATCGAGCGCCTTCCGCAGGACTACGCCGACATGCTCGGATGGGAGGAACAGGTGCGGGCGATGGCCGACGCCTACCGCGCGCTGAGCCCCGAACAGCAACGGATCGTCGTGATCGGCGCGGCGAACTACGGCCGCGCGGGAGCGCTCGAGTACTACGGCCCGCGCTACGGCCTTCCCCCGATCGTCTCCTCCGCCGGAAGCTTCTGGTTCTTCGGGCCCGGCGAACGGACCGGAGAGGTGGCGCTCATCATCGAGGACACCGATGAACACCTCAAGCAGATCTGGGCCGAGGTGCGCCCTGTCGCGCGGATCCACAGCGACTGGAGCGTCAGCGAGGAACGCGACACGAACATCTATCTCTGTCTTCGCCCCAAGCAGACGCTGCAACAGCTCTGGCCGTCGCTGGCCGAATAGGAGCGGGGCGTGTCCGTTCCCCGTATAATTGCCCGAGCCCTTTCCTCGAGTCCGGACCCATGCTGATCCCCATCCTCGCTCTCGCCGCTGCTGCCGTCGCCCCCGATTCGAGTCGCTGGATCGTCTCGAACCACGGCCGCGAGGCCGGCGATCTCGTCGTCGTGACCCGCAACGATTCCACGATCGTGCGCTACGTCTTCACCGATCGCAATCGCGGCACGCGCATCGAGACACGCTACCGGCTCGACGCCAAGGGGAACCTCATCGGCGGCGAAGCGCGGCCGGTGCTCGCCGACGGATCGGTCGGTGCGCCCACCGATGCCTTCACGGTGGTCGGCGACTCGATCCGTCGCGGGAACGGGACGACGATGGTCACCTCCGCCGTCGAGAAGGGCGCCTTCGTCGCGTCGCGCAGCGGCACCCCGTGGGAGCAGGCCAAGCTCGTCGCCTGGCTGCTCACGCAGCCGAACCGCACCGGCAAACTCGCCGGCGCCACGGCCCCTGTCCGCGCCGAGGTGATCGTCGATACCACCCTCCGCAACGGCGCCAAGCGCCAGCGCGCCCGCTTCGTGTTACTGCAGACCGGGAGCGCCACGCCACTCGGCCTCTGGCTCGACGAGAAGGGCACTCTGCTCTCCGGCGACGTGCAGTGGTTCATCACCGTGCGCCCGGATGTGGTCCCGCTCCTTCCGGCCTTCCGCGAGATCGAACTCAAGTGGCGCGCCGCGCAGGGCGAGGCGATGGCGGCCAAGGCCGTCACCAAGACCAACGGCACCATCGTCCTCAAGAACGGCGACCTCTTCGACAGTGAACGCGGCGTGATGGTGCCGGGGCAGACGGTCGTCGTGCGCGACAGCAGGATCGTCGCCGTCGGTCCCGCCGCTTCGACCGAAACGCCCGCCGGCGCGACTGTGATCGACGCCACCGGCAAGACGATCATGCCGGGCATGTACGAGATGCACACGCATCTCCAGGTGAGCAACCAGGGCGCACTCGGCGCCACGCAGCTCATGATGGGGCTCACCACCGCGCGCGATCTCGCGTCGGATGTGGATGTCGCCGTCTCGCTCCGCGACCGTGAGCGCCAGGGGAAGCTCGCGATGCCGCGCACGATCCTCGCCGGCTTCATGGAAGGTCCGCTCAAGTGGGCGGGGCCAAGTGCCACGCTGGTGAGCACGGAGGCCGAGGCGCGGGCGTGGGTCGCCCGCTACGACTCGCTCGGCTACAAGCAGATCAAGCTCTACAATGTGCTGCATCCCGATCTCATCCCCACGATCGCCGCCGAGGCGCACAAGCGCGGGATGCTGCTGAGCGGGCACATCCCGCGCGGGATCAGCATGCAGGCGGCCGTGGCACTCGGATACGACGAAGTGCAGCACGCCGCCTTCTTCTTCTCGAACTGGTATCCCGACTCGCTCTATCTGCCGCAGATGCGCGCCTACTCGCAGGTCGCGACCACCGTGGCGCCGACGATCGATGTGAACTCCCCGCAGATGGCGACGCTGATCGCGTATCTGCGCGACAAGAAGACGGTGATCGACGGCACCTTCAACCTGTGGATCGGCGGCGGCGGCGCGAGCGTGGGCGCCGGCGGGAGCACCGACCAGCAGAAGGCCGACTCCGCCTACATGAACCTCATCCGCAAGTTGTACGCGGCCGGGGTGCAGCTCGTGGCCGGCACCGACAACTCATCCGGCTCGACGTATCGTCGCGAGCTGGAGATGTATGAGTTGGCCGGGATCCCGCGCGCCAAGATCCTGCAGATCGCGACGATCGACGCTGCGCGCTTCATGAAGGAAGCCGATGGGTACGGGAGCGTGGCGGTCGGGAAGGTCGCCGATGTCATCGTCGTCGCCGGGAAGCCGATGGAGAAGATCGGCGACCTGCAGAAGGTCGAGACCGTGCTCCGTGGTGGACGGCTCTACAAGGTGAGCGACCTGCAGAAGGTCGCGTTCCCGCCTCGGGCGAGCGGTGGGGCGAACGGTGCCGAGGGTGCGGCCTGGTGGGCGGGGTCGCCGTGGTGGTTCGGCGGGCCGGACGACGATCACTAGTCATCGCCGAGTGTCATGGTTCGTCGCGCCGTCGCTCTGCTCACGTTGGCCGTAGCGCTCACCTCGAGCGCTGGGGCGCAGCGCGCGGCGATCCCGGATTCGGCGCTCGTGCGGTTGCTCGCGCCGCTGATCGCGTCCAGCAATGGTGGCGGAACGCGGGCCGACATGCGCTATCTCGCGAGCGATTCGGCGACGTACCGCCTCTTCCAGCAGTGGGGCCCCGCGAACCATCTGGTGCTCGGCCCGCCGGTCACCGGGCGGCCGATCTGTCCGGCGAGCACCGACGCCAAGGAACAGCCGGTGCAGGATCCGACGTCGTACGCGACGTCGTACGCACTCACCCCCGCGGACTCGGGGCGCCTGCGACTCTCGGTCGAAGTCTCGTGCGATTTCATCTGGCGCGGCGAGCGTGGTCGGCCGCGGAGTCGGCACGTCCAGGGGATCACCGTGGAGATCGCGCGGGTGGACGGCGCTTGGCGGGTGATCCGGGTCCTTGAGTATCGCGTGACCTGATCGCTCTTGGACTCTGCGTCTGCCGCTGCGTCTCACGGTTACGGCACGGAATCGCGCACGAAATCCCGGTACATCCGCTCTGCCTTCAGCACCGACTCCCCGCGATCATACGCCGCGCGCCCCGTGAGCAGCGCGTGCATGTAGCCGTTCATCTCGCCGATCATCTCGGTATGCAGGATCCGGTTCGCCGGATTCGGATGCCGCAACAGCTCGATCTGCGGCGCACGGTTCCGCTCGAAGGGGCCGAGGGTGTCGCGCGTGAGCGCGACCTTCGTGGAGAAGGCGCGCAACATGCGCTCCGTGGCGCGCCAGGTGCCGCCGGAATCGGAGACGACCTTCTTGCCGTCGAGCATGATCTCGCGGTCGTCGTAGGCGAGCGAGACGAGCATCCGGGTGGGATCGCCGCGCAGCCAAGTGAGCAACTTCTCGCCGTGCTGTGCGGCGTCGAAGTTGTACACGGCATCGAGGAAGGCGATGCGTTCGAGCCAGGAGGGGAGCGCGCTCTGACCTTCGATGAACCCGAACATCAGCGAGCCCCCGCCGCTGTGCCCCGTGAGCGTCACGTGCGGCGGGTCGCCGAGCACGTGGCGCAGCGAGTCGAGCATCGCGACGATCCGCGCGTTGGCGGCCGGATAGCCGAGTTTGGCGCGCCAGCTGGGCCAACTCTTGCCATCGGCTTCGAGGTACACCACCACTGCTCCCGGGAGCCCGCGGGTACGCAGCGCACGCGTCTGCGCGGCGATGTGCTGGATGTCGTAGCGCCAGCCCACGGAACTGTCGGCGCGAAGCGGACGCCCCATCGTCTCGGCGGTGGAGTTGCCGTTGGGGAGGGCGTAGAAGATCAGGTCGGTCGGTTGCTTGGGTTCGGCGGGGGCGACGATCGTGGCGGTGACGCCGGGGGCAAGGGTGAGGACGCGGATGGATTCGTCAGGAGCGCGTCGGGCGCCGAGCACGCTGCTGAGGAGCGCGAGCGCACCGAGCGTGCGTCGCATCAGCGACCACGGGCCGCGCGCGCGACGGCGCATGCGACAGCGGATGCCGCTCCTCATTTCAACCGCTCCAACTTCCCCTTTCGCTTCACGATGTTCTTGTAGTCCCATTGGACCTCCCGCGCTTCGCGGAGCCAGCGACGCAGTTTCTTCTCGTCCACCTGCTCGACGTCGGTGAACCGCACCTCGGCCGCCTTGAACTTCCCCTCGGGGGCGAGCCCCGGCGTCTCGAACGACTGCCCACTCCAGAAGAGGAGCCGGACACTCTCCTTGAGACTGCTGTACCCCGCGACAGGGTTGCCGTCGAGGAACCAGACGGGATGCGCGTGCCAGATCTTGCACTCGGCCTCCGGGAGCGCCGCGGAGATCTCCTTGGCGAGGAGGGTGCAGATGGGGCGCTCGGCGGG
>CAZAGK010000111.1:0-10218 GCA_964484775.1 uncultured Gemmatimonas sp.
TGACCTCGCCGGTGACGTTCTTCGTCGGCGAGAACGGCTCCGGCAAGAGCACCTTGCTCGAAGGGATCGCGGCGGCCACGCATCTGCCGACCATCGGGGCGCAGCACATCGACCACGACCGCACGCTCCAGCACGCGCGCGATCTGGGCAAGCGACTGCGATTGCGCTGGCGCCATCGGACGCATCACGGATTCTTCCTGCGTGCCGAGGACTTCTTCGGCTTCACGAAGTCCCTCGCGAAGCAGCGGGTGGAGTTCGAGCAAGAGCTTGAGCGCATCGAACGTGATTACGCCGACCGATCGGCGCACGCCAAGGCACTCGCCCGCGGCCCCGCCGCGAGTTCGCTCCGCGACATGACCGCCCGGTACGGCGAGGACCTGGACGCGAACTCCCACGGACAGAGTTTCCTGAAGCTGTTCGGCAGTCGCCTCGTCCCCGACGGCGTGTATCTGCTCGACGAACCGGAAGCACCGCTCTCCCCGCAGAGCATCCTCGGCTTGATGGCCATGATCGGGGAGAGCGTCGAGCAGGGAGCGCAGTTCATCATCGCCACGCACTCGCCGATCCTCCTCGCCTTCCCGGGCGCGACGATCATCTCCTTCGACGAGGGGGCGATCCGCACCGTGCCCTTCGCCGAGCTCGACCATGTGAACATCACGCGCGACTTCCTGAACGACCCGTCGCGCTACCTGCGTCATCTCTTCACCACCGCCCACGCGGAGCACACGTCGTGACCCTGTTGAATCGCGCCCGGACCGCCACCTGCCTGCTCGCGCTCAGTGCCGGCGCCCTCGGTGCGCAGAGCAAGTCGTTCGACTTCTCGATCAAGAACATGATGCGCGGCCCGGAGGTGTACGGCCGCGAGCCGACGCAGATCCGCTGGTCGCCGGACGGGCAGTGGATCTACTTCCAGTGGCTCCCCGCCGGCAGCGACTGGCGCGACCAGCTGCGGCCGTACCGCGTGCGCGCCCAGGCCGGCTCGAAGCCGGAGCGGATGAGCGAGGCCCACATGGACTCGGTCGGGCCCGCGCTCGCCGGTGGGGCCTGGAGCAGCGATCGCACCCGTCGCGTCGTGGACTTCCGCGGCGACCTGTATCTCGTGGACGCGAAGACCGGGGTCGCCCGTCGTCTGACCGAGACGAACGGCGCCGAGAGTGCCCCGCGGTTCAGCAGCGACGGCAAGAGCGTGATCTACCTGCGCGACGGCAACGGCTATTCCACGGAACTCGCGACCGGCTTCACGCGTCAGCTGACCGACATCCGGTCCCCCGATGCCGCCGGTGCTCCGGCAGCCCCGCTCGGCGGACGCGGCGGTGGTGGCGGCGGCCGCGGCGGTGCGGCAGGCGGACGTGGCGCCGGCGGCGGGAATGGCGGCGCCCCGATCACCACCCAGCGCGGCTCTCTTGAAGCCGACCAGCGCCAGCTCTTCCAGGTGATCCGCGACCAGCAGCGCGCGGACTCGATCCGTCGCGCCGAGACGCGCGAACCGACCGGGATCCGCACCGTGACGCTGAACGCCGGTGAGCGCGTCACGAACGTGAGCGTGAGCCCGAACGGCGGCTCGGTGATCTTCACCACCAGCACCGCCCCGGCGGATCAGCGGACCACGATCGTCCCGAACTATGTCACCAGCACCGGTTTCACCGAGGACATCCCGAGCCGCACCAAGGTCGGCGATGCCCAGCCGGTGACCCGCATCGGGTTCCAGCAGCTCCCCCGCGGCGAGGTGAAGTGGCTCCGCCCGATCGACAGCGACTCGGCGGTGGCGAACAGCAACGTGGTCGCGTGGAACGACGCCGGCACGGCGGCGATCGTCGTGGCCTCGGCGCGCAACTTCAAGACGCGGCAGATCTCCACCGTCGATGCGGCGACCGGCTCGCTGAAGGCCGTCGAGGTCCTCACCGACAGCGCGTGGGTGGCCGGCCCCTGCGGCTTCGGCTGCGTCGGCTTCTACGACAACGATCGTCGCATCTACTATGTGAGCGAGGCCACCGGCTACGCCCAGCTCTGGAGCACCGCGGCCGACGGCTCCGACCGCAAGGCGCTCACGAGTGGCAAGTGGGAGATCTACGACGTCGCCCTCAGCAACGATCGCCAGAGCTTCTTCTTCCATTCGAGCGAGGTTTCGGCGTTCGATCGCGATCTGTACCGGATGCCGATCGGCGGCGGTGCACGGACCAAGCTCACCTCCGGCCTCGGCGGCCATCAGTCGGTGATCTCGCCCGACGAGTCCACGCTCGCCGATGTGTACAGCACGACCAACCGCCCGCCCGAGCTCTTCCTGGCCAAGGCCGGCACCGCCGGCTCGCAGCTGACCGTCTCGCCGACGGCCGAGTGGCTCGCCTTCAACTGGATCAAGCCCGAACTGGTGATGGTGCCGGCGAGCGATGGCATGCAGGTGCCCGCTCACATCTACCGGCCGAAGGATGTCGGCGCCAAGGGGAACGGAGCCGCCGTGGTGTTCGTGCACGGTGCCGGGTACCTGCACAATGTCGGCAACTTCTGGAGCCAGTACCCGCGCGAGTACATGTTCAACCAGTATCTGGCCTCGAAGGGCTATGTGGTGATCGATCTCGACTACCGCGCCAGTGCCGGCTATGGGCGCGACTGGCGCACCGCCATCTACCGCTGGATGGGTGGGCGCGACCTGCAGGACCAGGTGGACGCGTCGAAGTACCTCACCAAGAACTACGGGATCGAGCCGGAGCGGATCGGGATGTATGGCGGGAGCTACGGTGGCTTCATGACGCTGATGGCGCTCTTCACCGCCCCCAAGTACTTCGGCGCCGGTGCCGCGCTGCGCCCCGTGACCGACTGGGCGCACTACAACCATGGCTACACCGGCTCCATCCTGAACCTCCCGCAGAACGACTCGCTGGCGTATCACCGCTCGTCGCCGATCTTCCTGGCCGAGGGGCTCGAGGACCCGCTCGTGATCCTGCACGGGATGGTGGACACGAACGTGCACTTCGAGGACAGCGTGCGTCTGACCCAGCGGCTGATCGAGCTCGGGAAGACCGGGTGGTCGCTGGCCCCGTATCCGGTCGAGGACCACGGCTTCACCCGCCCCTCGAGCTGGACCGACGAGTACACGCGAATCTTCGAGCTCTTCGAGTCGACGATCGGTCCGAAGGGGAGCAAGGTCCGGAAGTGACCGTCCCCGGCGCGCTGAACTGGCCCGGTTTCCCGGCGATCGTGCGGATGTGCCGCGCGATCGTCGGTGCCCCGGACTACGCCGGTTACCTGAAGCACATGGCGGAGCACCACCCCGGGACGGCGCCGCTGAGTGAGCCGGAGTTCCAGAAGGAACGGTGGGAGGCGCGGTATTCGCGTCCCGGGAGCCGGTGCTGCTGAACAGGCGGACCGCCGCAGGCGCCTGACGGCGCCGTCTAGGAAAGTAACCGGTATAGCGGTCGTGACAGTCACTTTGTCATGGCCGCTCGACGTTTTCGTGGCATTTCCGTTACGGGCCACCTAATTTTCCCCGCACATCGGGACCGTCGCTGAGCCCCTCTTGGCGACGATCACGGTTGTTCGGCCCTCGGGCTGCCCTACCACATGTTTTTCGGAGGCTTTTGATGTTCCGTTCTCTCTCGCGCGTGCTGGCCGCGGTGGGCTTCATCGCCCTCTCGGCGCTTCCGGCGCTCGCACAGAACACGATCACCCTGGAAGGTTCGGTGAAGTCGGCGGGTGCGCCGATCGCTGGCGCCCAGGTGACCGTGGTCAATGTCGCGACCCAGGAAACTGCCAAGGCAGTTACCCGCGCCACGGGTGACTTCCGCGTCCTCGGCCTGTTCACCGGCCAGTACACCGTCACCGTCCGCGCCATCGGCTACAAGCCGGGCACCGAGACGGTGCAGCTCGTCATCGGCCAGCGCGCCCGCCTCGAGTTCTCGCTCGAGAAGGGTGTGGCCGAACTCGCCGCCACGACCGTGAGCGCCGAGCGCGTCAAGCAGGTGGAAGTGCAGCGTCTGTCGGTGTCGTCGCCGGTGCTCAAGGAGGAGATCGAGAACCTCCCGCTGAACTCGCGCGGCATCATGAACCTCGCGTCGATCGCCCCGGGCATCAAGTCGTACGCGCCGCAGTCGGGCCGTGCGCTCCCGACCTCGGGCGGCGCCCCGGATCTTCGTTTCTTCAACGTCTACATGGACGGCGTCGAGATGAAGTCCCTCTTCAACGGCAACATCGTCGGCCTCGGCCAGACGGGCTCGCCGCTGCCGCAGGAAGCGCTCGAGCAGTTCCGCGTGTACGTGAACCCGTACGACGCCGAGTACTCGCGTGCCGGCTCGTACGTGATCAGCGCCGAGAGCCGCCGCGGCACGAACAAGTGGGAAGGCTCGGCCTTCGGGTTCTACCAGAACAAGTCGCTCATCACGAAGAACGCGTTCCAGACGACGGTCCCGAACTTCGGCCGCCAGCAGTTCGGCCTGAACCTCCGCGGCCCGCTCATCAAGGACAAGCTCTTCTTCGCCGGCTCGTACGAGCTCGCCTCGACGGATTTCTACCTCGACGTGAACCCGACCAGCGGCCCGTGGACCGCCTACAAGGGCTCGTTCCTCGCCCCGAACAAGAACCACACCCTCTTCACCCGCCTGACCTGGGTGCAGAGCCCGTCCGTCACGTACGACGCCATGGTCTCGGCCCGTTTCCTCAAGGGTGAGGGCAACTTCGGCGCCCGCGTGTCGCAGGACGGCGGCATCTCGCAGGACTACAAGATCTACACCGGTCAGCTCCGTCAGCGTTACCTGGCCCCGAGCGGCAACTTCGTCAACGAAGCCAGCCTCCAGCTCGTGAACTGGAACCACAACGAAGCGCCGCTGAAGCCGGGCCCGCAGAAGACCTACCCGGGCATCGTCTTCGGGACCTCGGGCTTCCCGCTCATCCTGAAGGAGACGCACATCCGAGTCGTCGATCGTGCCACCTGGAACATCGACAACTTCTACGGCTCGCACGTCATCAAGGCCGGCATCGAGCTCAGCAACATCGCCGCCACGCAGGACTTCGCCAACAACGCGAACGGCTCGTTCAACTTCCTGACCGACACCTCGACGCAGCCGAACACGGCCTCGATCGCGGTGGGCACTACGGACCGCAACGGCACGAGCGACGCCGTCGCGAGCGCCACCGGCATCACCACCGGCGTGTACATCAACGACGAGTGGCGCGTGCAGGACAACCTCATCCTGAGCTTCGGCGTGCGTCACGATGCCGAGCTCAACACGATGAACAACAAGTACAATGTGCCCTGGGCCTCCGATCCGGTCCTCAAGGCCATTCCGGCGCTCTCGAACTTCCTGAGCACCGGCGACCGCAAGAACCAGCTCGGCAACTTCGGCCCGCGCTTCTCGTTCTCGTGGGATCCGACCAAGCAGAACAAGACCTTCGTGCGCGGCGGCCTCGGCATCATCTATGACCGCGTCACGAGCTTCATCGGCTTCCAGGAGCGCAAGAACTCGACCTGGCGTACCTACAACTTCACCTTCAACAACACGACGAACCTCCCGACGACCGATCCAGCCGTCCTGCGGGCGCGCGTGATCGCGGGCAGCTCCGGTTCGCCGGCGCCGATCCTCGTGAAGAAGGACATGAAGACGCCGAAGAACCTCCAGATGTCGATCGGCATCGGGCATCAGTTCACCCCCGAGTTCGGCCTGAACGTGGACTACGTGCAGCAGCACCTCACGAACCTCTACGTGCAGCGCAACCCGAACTACCTCGACAAGACCGTCACCCCGAACGCCCGCAAGCTCACGTCGGCGTACGGCGACATCGTGCTGTGGGATGACATCGGCGAAGCGAACTACTCGGCGATCCTCGTCTCGGGCACCTGGCAGCGCAACAAGACGCGCGTCAGCGTGGCCTACACGCTCGGCTGGTACGAAGGTAACTTCGACACCGCCGCGCTCCCGAACTTCGCCTATCCGTTCCTGTTCAACATGCAGCGCACCACCGGCGACGAGCGTCACCGTCTCGTGATCTCGGAGATGAGCCCGATCCCCTTCGGCTTCACCTTCTCGACCATCGCGACCATCGCCAGCCCGCGTCCGTACACCAGCATCGACGGCCGCGACATCAACCTCAACAACATCACCGGTGACGACTACACGGGCGGCACGCTGACCACGTCGGGTATCCGCACGGTGCGTCCGTCCGACAAGTGGGACAACTGGTACCGCACGGTGGACGTGCGCCTCGCGCGCCCGCTCTTCACCGTCGACGGCAAGAAGGTCTCGATGTCGGCTGAGGTCTTCAACCTGTTCAACTGGTCGAGCAACCAGTCGTACGGCGGCACGCAGTTCACGGCCACCGGTACGGCGGTCGCCAGCTACGGCACCACCACCGCCGCCTACGCCGCCCGCCAGATGCAGGTCGGCATGCGCGTGGACTGGTAAGCACCACGCACCACCGCACGAAAGGAACCGCCGCCGTCCGGAACATCGGACGGCGGCGGTTCTCTTTCATCTCCTCCGCGAAGCGGCCGCCCCTCGGCGAGCCGCTCGCGAGCGGCTACTTGTAGATCAGATACGGCGCGATCTTCGCGCTGTACGCCTTGCTGTCGGCCTCCCACTTGGTGAGCAGGGCGTCCACCGTCCCCTTCTCCACCGCGGCCCGCAGTTCGTCCGTCCCGGCCAGGCGATCGATCGAGCTCACCCGCCAGGTGAAGTCCTTCGTGTGACGCGCATAGATGGCACGCAGCATCTTCGCGCCGAGCGCCACCGGCTTCACCGCATTGCGGTCCGTGACCCGCACCTTGATCATCGGGATCGTCTGCCCGGCGAACTTGTATCCCGTCTCGATGGTCCGCGAGGTCGAGTCGAAGCGCACGCCGGGGAGCTTCATCGCGTTCAGCTCACCGGCGATCGCGCCGGCATCGGTCATCCACGAGGCGCCGATCAGCGTGAACGGATCGTCGGTGCCGCGCCCTTCGGTGGCATTCGTCCCCTCGAAGAACACGGTGCCGGGGTACAGCAGTTCGGCGTCGAGGTTGCGAAGGTTCGGCGACGGATTCACGCGCGGGATCCCCGTCTCGTCGAACCACATCTTGCGGGTGTAGCCCTGCATCGGCACGACCTTGATGTCGGCCTTGATGAAGCCGGCGCCGACGATGTACTTCATCAGCTCGCCCGGGGTGAGCCCGTAGCGCAATGCCACCGGATGCCGCCCCACGAGCGACTGGAACTTCGGGTCGAGGATGTTCCCCTCCACCCGGTCGGCGCGGATCGGATCCGGACGGTCGAGCACGATCACCGTCTTCCCCGACGCCGCCGCCATGTCGGCGAGGGTCCACTGGAAGGTGTACACGCGCGCCCCGACGTCCTGGATGTCATACAGCAGCACATCGACATCCTTGAGCATCGCCGGCGTGGGGACCGACACCTCGCCGTACAACGAGTAGATCGGCACGCCGGTGGCCGAGTCGGTGGCCGACGCCACCTTCTCTCCGGCCTTGGCCACGCCGCGCAGCCCGTGTTCCGGGCCGAAGAGCGCCGTGAGCTTCACCCCCGGCGCCTTGAACAGCAGATCGATGGTGCTCGTCCCCTTCCGGTCGCGCCCGGAGTGGTTGGTGAGCAGGCCGACCCGCTTGCCGCGGATCAAGTGGATGGAATCGGTGAGGAGCACTTCGATCCCTGGGCGGACCTTCCCCGCCGCACCGGCCGCCTGCGCCTGCGCGGAGGTGGGAGCGAGGGAGAGTGCGCCGATGAGCGCGAGCGAGAACGCAGCTGCCAGCGGGCGTGACGTCATCGTCAGTGGTCGAGACGGATGGTGGGGAGTCGCCGGAACGGGATGTTCCGCCCCTTGAAATTGCAGACTGTGCCTCTGCTGGCAACCGCCGCCCCGCCGCCTAGGACCGATTCCCGGGCCCCGGCGGCCGAATGGCTGGGGTTTCGATTCGGTGATAACTTCGGGGGATGTCCCCCCTGCGGCGCTCCGTCCACGCCCTCCTGCTCGCCGCCGCCGCTGCCTCGGCGCTCGGCGCGCAGCAACTCCGCGGCACGGTGTTCCTCCCCGACGGCAGCACCCGGACCGCCGGGGTGATCGTCGAGCTGCTCGATGGCCGCGGCACGATGGTGCAGCGCACCCTCTCCGGCGGCCGCGGTGAGTACCTGCTCCGCGCACCCGCGGCCGGTCGCTACGCCGTGCGCGCACTCCGCGTCGGCTACCGGCCGACACTGCTCCCGGCTGAGGAGATCGCCCTGCAGGCGACCTCGGTCCGGAACATCGTCCTCGACCCCACACCGGTCACCCTCGGCACCGTCCGGGTGGTGGCGCAGGATCAGTGCCGACTGCGCCCCGATTCGGGGCAGATGGTGCGCCGCGTCTGGGATGAGGCCTCCAAGGCCTTGCTCGCGTCGCGCCTCGCCAACGAGAGCGGGATGCTCGACGCCGAGTGGCTCACCTATCGGCGATGGAGCGACCCCGCGGAGCGACTGATCCGGCGCCAGCAGATCGACCTCCACCGCGGCCCCACCGCGACGGTCTTCGAGAGCCGCGACGCCGACAGCCTCGCGAGCCAGGGATACGTTCTGGAACGTGGCGGGGTCGAGACCTTCATCGCGCCCGACGCAGCGGTCCTGCTGAGCGAGCCTTTCGCGGCGACGCACTGCCTCCGCCTGCAGGCCGCAGGGCGCGACAGCAGCGACCTGATCGGGGTGCATTTCGAGCCCATCCGCCGCGACCGCCTGCGCAGCGATATCGCGGGGGTGTTCTGGCTGGACCGTGCGACCGCCGAGCTCCGCGCCCTCGAGTTCCGCTACGTGGGACTCTCCAGCGGCGCCGAGGAGGCCGGAGCCGGGGGGCATCTCTCCTTCGCGCATCTCTCCACCGGGCATTGGATCATCGAACGGTGGAACCTCCGTCTCCCGGCGCTGGCGCTCGAGGGGACGGGGCCGCGTATCCGCGCATCCGGCGGCTCGCTCGTCATCACGGCGGTGCAGAACAGCGGAGGGGTCGTCACGGCCGTCAGTCGCGACGGCGCCCGACTCTACAGCGGGTCGCTGCCGGAGGCCCGGCTGCAGGTGACGAGCACCGATCCGCGGCATCCGGCCGCCGGCGTCGCGGTGCGTCTCGAGGGGACGGACTACGAGGGGATCACCGATTCCACCGGGCGCGCGGTCATCCCGCAGGTGCTCGAGGGGACGTATCGCGCCGGTGCCTACTCGCCGCTGATCGAATCGGTGCAGAGCATCGCGCCGGCGCGCGAGATCACGGCCGGGCGCTCCGCTGCCTCGGAGCCGATCGCGCTCCCGACCATCGCCGAACTCGTCCGCTCCTCGTGCGGGCCGACGGCCGACGCCGACGGCCCCTCCAGCATCCTGTATGGCTTCGTCCGCGACTCGCTCGGTCGCGGGCTCGCCGACGTCGCGGTGAGCGCGAGCTGGATCACCGAAGCGCCCGAGCGCGAGGGCGCGAGCGCCCGCACCGACGGCGTCGCCATCCGGAGCACCGACACCGGGCAGTGGCGACTCTGCGCCGTCCCCCGCAACACGAACGTCACCGTCCGCGCGGAGACCGACGCCGGGCAGGCCGCGCAGAGCTTCTCGCTGGACCCGGACGAGGTGTTGCACAACACCGAGCTCGATCTGCGCCGCGCGACCGCCGAGAATCCCGACGCCTCGCCCGCGCTCCTCGAGGTGATCGTCACCGGCCCGAGCGGTGCCGCACTCAACGACGTCACCTTGGACATCAAGGCGGGGCGCCTGAGCCGCCGTCTCAAGACCAGCGAGCGCGGGCTCGCGCTCCTCGCGAACGTCCCGGCCGGCGTCGTGCGCATCAGCACCCGCCGCTTGGGCTTCGTGGCCGGAGAGCTCGCGATCATCGCGCGCCCCGGACGCAACACCGTCCCGATCCATCTCGATGCGAGCAAGCCCCCGGCGCTCGACACCATCCGCGTGATGGGGAGTCGCCGCATCGCGAGCCGCCTGGACGAGTTCGAACTGCGGCACCAGCGCAAACAGGCCACCGCGAGCTTCGACCGCGCGGCCATCGAGAAGAAGAACCCCGTGGACGTCTGGCAGATGCTCACCGCAGTGCCGAGCATCTCCATCACCGCCGTGGGCGGACAGATCGTCGCCAAGGGCGGACGGGGGAAGTCCACCTCGATCCTCGCCGACCGCCCCAACCAGCCTTGCTACATGCGGGTCGTGCTGGACGGCAAGCTGATCCTCACGCAGCAGACCGCCGATGGGTTCGACTACACCGATCTCGGGCCGCCGCCCC
>CAZAGK010000112.1:0-10003 GCA_964484775.1 uncultured Gemmatimonas sp.
GTTCGGGTCCGCACGTCCGTACGGCGCGGTCCAGTTGCCTCCTCAATGACAATAAGAGGTAGCGAAACGCGAGCAAAGAGCTGTCCTCCCGCCTCGCGCTGATACCATCGTAGTTGCCTGTAGCGCAGCAATTTCCGAACCACTGCTTCGGAGAAGGCTAGGATTTGTCCGGACTGACCGAGAGGGTATTCGAGCATCACGCGCAAGTCGGGCAATCACGGCGTCGCTCCCAAGACACCCTTTCAAGCGAATTGACCATTTCGGGCCTGTCTGTCCAAGTGCCCCCGCACGCCGCCAGAAAGGCGTCATCGCCACGCCAAATCACCTCGGAAGATCGCTGATGATCCTCCGTGATGTGGGCAATCGCTACCTCGGCAATCGATGAAACGATGTGCCCTAGCGCGACAACTCCGTAGGGTTGGTATCTGACGCCGCAAGCGGGCTCTTCGCGTAGCGTCTCGATGCGCCATCGCGTCCTCGTAGACAGTGAGGTCCCGAAATTGTCCATACCGCAACTAAGACAGCCATCCTCTCGGCATATGGCTACAGCGTGTCCGGCGCAACCGAACGGCTCGGTCCACCCATAGACGATCGGCATCTGACGCCCGCCGGAGACGTGCCAGGCGTTGAGCCCGCCCTCCGCGACCCAGTCGCCCATAGCGCTGACAATGATGTTTGCGGAAGCGAGGACATCCGGCGAGGTTCGCAGTACATCCTGCCAACTTCGAGGGTGCGCACGTGCGTTGCCAACGTGCGGAAAAGCCTGACGGACATATTCACAAAGCGCCTCTGCCTTGTTGCGGCCGACGTACTGCGCACCGAGTGCGTGTCGCGCAATGTTTGACCATTTCAGGCATGCGGGATCGATCAGTGCCAAATTGGTTGCGCCGGCCTGAACTAGGGCTACCGCAACAGCCGCACCTACGGAACCGCAACCGAGAACGACCACGCGCGCAGCTCGCAATTTATCCAGGTCAGGTGCGCCACTCCGCCCAAGGGTCCATTCTGCATCAACGCGCTCCACGGGCGAAAGGGCCAGCCTGCCACAGGCGATGTATCGTTGAGCAAGCATCGCCGTAGGCATTCTGCCGGGACGAAACCCGTCCTGAACTGGACTCCGTCGACGGCCTCTCGGTGAGACCGCAATGGTTGGTGGATAGACGCTGACACCGCCTAGAATCGGACCATTAGATGTCGAGGCACCAATGATCACCACTACCCGCCGAGGATTCTCCTTCACCAAGCTCTCCAGCAGATCACTCCCGTCCGCACGACGAACCAACTCCAATAGGGCATCAGCGTCTGTCGGGTACTCATCCGGCGTCGGCGCACAGTCCAGCCAGATCAAGAGGCCGGGCGCCGGAGAATCGCGGGACTCCGCGTCGCCGCGACGATTTGCAAGCCACTGTGTAAGCTCCTGATCAGAATCGGCAACCAGGCTAAACGTCTTCCCACTCCATACGCTTATGACTCTGGTGGGACCGGTAGGAGAAACGAGACTGCAGAACGTCTCGTATTTCTCGGGCAGTGCCCACTGCCAGTAGGACAAGAACTCTTGCCGGAAGTCGTCGGTGTTCGAGCCCGAGATGCACTCCTCGATCAGTTCGCAGGCGGACCCCAAGAGCCGCCGCGCGACAGCAGTAGGAGTCGTAGGATCTACTGCTGCTGTGCTCGGAAGGAGGCACAGTACTCCGTCACGCTCTACGTGCGGCCACGACAGGAACGCCGGGCGGTCAACGAGTGCCACCCTCGGAGCCGAGCGCGGGAAGCGATCGTCGATGAGTAAGTCAATCCGCCGAGTTTGGTCCGAAAACACGACGGTTAGACGCCAGCCTGCGACGAACTGCCGTCCGGTGTACATCCGAAGGTTGGCGGCATCGAGGGGTTGAATCGAGTCGCCGAACTCTCCGAGCAGCCCGAGAAACGCCTCCTCAGCCATCTGTCGTGCTACCGTTCCACTCACCCTGACGCGTAGCGGCCGCCGCCCTGCTTCTGAACAGCGTCTCGTGCGTCGGCTGCTTGGCCTGACTTGATCAGGAGCCCCGCGCTCAAGACCGAACCGGAACTGAGCGAAGCCGCCTTCGATTCTTCGATGTATCTGCCACTGAAGAAGTCGGTACTAAACACCTTGTCCCAGCACTCCAGTGCCTTTTCTCTGGTACAGTCCGCTTCGCATACCGGTTTGAGCCAATCGATTGCATCGGAAAGGCGGTCTTTCAGGTCCGTCGCCTTTGGGTCGGCCGAGCCCTTTGTAATCGTGTCGCCCGGCGTGACGGGGTGCAGCACGGTTAAGTCAAACGCGAGGCGATCACGGATGGCCTTCATTGTCTCGTATAGAGCGACGTCCTCGCGATTCACATTCCCACGGAAGCGCTCAGTCACCAGCTTGGTAATGCCAAAGCCACTCAAAAGGCTCCAACTGGAGCGGCTCTTGGCGAATTTCTTGATCTCCCGAGTGAGGCGGCGGAGTTGCCTGCCGTTGCTCGTATCACCACTCTGTCGAGAATTTTCCTCCTCAAACCACGACGTTACGTCGCGCGCGTCTGAACGTCGCCACGATGTACTTGCGAGTTCATAGGTCGCGCTCGTCTCGCCGGACGCATCCGTCGTTGCAATCCGACGATACACGGGAATGTCGACGTGAAAGCCAGCGTCGTAGAGCACGCGTACGCAGTTCGGCCGGACCTCCGGTTTAGCCTTGAAGCTGCCGTCATCGACGGCATCCCGAACCATCTGTCTCACCTCCAACGGCGACATCTCCCCACCCTTGGGTCCAACGAGATCTTCAGCCGCGAAGTAGAGGCCATCGTCGATGTCATAGTCGTTCTCGGGATGTTGAGTCATCGTCTTCATGGCATACGATCCCTGACCCTTGAACTCGATCGGCGCCGGCTTGCCTGCGGACTTCAAGCCACTCCTAACGCGGTTCCGATTAGCGTCGCGGCGATCACGCATTGCGGTGCGATCGGCTTGAGCCAGTGTCACCTTTTCATCATGATACGCTAAGACGTCACTAGAGCAATCAAACATGGCACTCTCCTCGAGATATGGTGGCGGCAGGCAAGAGAATGGGGGATAGCAAGCGAAGAGCGCGGCGCGCGCACGCGGTTTGTCTTATCCGGTACCCTGGGGCGCGTCTGCGACCGGAGCATCCATGAACAAACTTGATATCAACTTGCCTTCCGGACTGTCTGGGTCCGCACATTTGCTGTTCGTCATGTTCGCATCTGTGTGGGCCTGCTTTAGAAGGGCTTCGGTCGCCTCGGGCCTCACGTCATCGAGCCCCAGATAGGGAAGGAGCACTGCGGGCACTTGGTCGCGCGGAAACCGCAAGATCCTGCAGGGGCGATCCATGCTACTAGCCAATAGTCGGCCGATATTGTCAAAAGCAAACTCTTGAGCGTCTATCGCGAGCGTCGCAACATTTCCGCCAAACCTCCATCCCCTGAGGCCGCGGTGAACATCGGTCTTCCTTACATGCTCGCCCGCGGGGAGCGGGCACGTTCCAAGGCAGAATATTTCGATCGGCCTTTCGGAGGGGGCCATCGCCAAGGCGTCGACCAATCCTACCAGTACAGGGTTGTTGGCCCACAGACCTCCGTCAACAAACGCCCGGGGGCCCGCACCCGCCTCATTGCCGCCGGCGAAGAGTGCTATAGACCGATATAGAGGAGCCGCCGAGGTCGCTAGACAAACGTCAACGAGCCTTGTGGCGTCGTCACGGTGATTTGTCGTACTGTGCAGATGCGGCGTCTTGAATACCCAACTCCGATGCTGGCTCAGTTCGACCGCGGTGATAGCGACGGCGATCTTGCGTCGTGCATACACTTCGGCGAGAGTAGCGTTACCAAATTGCGCGTGCAATGCCGCCTCAAGAGCTTTGGCTCCTAACTTCAAGCTGCGGCCGCGAACCAGAAAGTCGATTGCGAGTCCAGGAGTTAGTCCTCGCGGAAGGCGACGGCGAAAGATCTCAGAGCCGTGCTGTTTGTAGAACTGAACAAGGAGATCAGGCGAGAGGCCGAATGCGAGTGCGCAGGCGATAATGCCGCCGGTGCTCGTGCCAACAATCAAGTCGAAAGCCGCCCCGACGTCGATGGCAGCGACACGTCGACGGTGGGCGAAGGCCGAGGCGACTGAAGCGAGATACGCAGACGTGTAAGTCCCTCGCATCCCACCGCCATCGAGACTCAATACGCGGAATGGTCGCACTGTCATGCGGAAAGCCTCTCGTGACCGACGCATTCAGTATGTGACAGCATCATCTGGAAGGTGCTTGACCGCGGAGCAACGGTGCTCCTCGTTTCTGCCGCGGCCGGTGAGGGTCAGCCCGCCGGTGCGGGGAACGCTGGTCGAACATTGGGTCTCGCCGCCAGCCTCGAGCCAAGAGTGGGCGCAGGCTCATGTCAGGGGTGGTCTCGTTACTTTCGGCAACTCGGTTCCGTCGGCACTCGTGCGACCGTCGGGCTCGTGAAAGGTGCGTGGCGAGTCGCATCTCACGGCTTCCGCGGAGCTGCGGCGGAGTCGGAGCCCCAAAGCTCATAAAGTGTGCTAGCAACGTCGGTAAAGATGGTTCCTGATGTAGGTTGGCAATGCTCAGAAAGGCCCCGAGCCCTCATCGAGAACACGACTTCATTCTGTCTGAGGTCCAAGAGATCGAGACGAAAGTCCGCGAAATTGAACCCTCCACCGAAGCATCGATCGACGAGACTCCAATGGGTCTCGATGCCATAGCGTGTTGCTGCTTCGTTGTAGACCTCTGTTCGTCTGGATGAGGTGGCCTCAGCGACCGTAGTGGTCGAGGCGAAGCGCTTAATGCGGAACCCCTTCGCGCGAAGGTACTCCTCAAGGGAGATCTCGACCTCTTGCCGAGCTCCGATAATCGCAAGTTCCCGGGGGCCAGCAAACTTTGCGGAGGGTTCCAGGGTGACTGATGCTCGCCCTGCGCAGCCCACGGTCAGGCAGAGTGCGACAACTGAAATAGGGAATCTCTTTCGCATCGCGATGCTGGAGGGAGAAAGTGATGGACTCACGGCCGGCCGACCGTCGAGCGCGAAAGGGTGGTCATCTCGAGTCTCAGGACTGTGCGTGATTTCTGCAACCTCCCTTGTCCGGAGAATCGGGCTGTGAAATCATAACGCGATGACATTACACAAGATGCGGATTTGCGCCAGTTTGCATTCGCGGCGAATCGGCGGTGTCCCACCTTGGGTTCACGCTCAAGAACAGTCCGCTGAGTATGCATGCAGGCGCGAAACTGTCACAGGAGAAGCGTCTAATTCACCCGGAGTGTTGGCAACGCCGACCTTCGCGGCCGCGTGAATCGCGCCACCTCAATGAACCCCCCGCCCAGCACCTTCGTCCCCTCGTAGAACACCGCCGACTGCCCCGGCGCGATCGCCGCCACAGGCTCATCGAGTGCGATCTCCACTTCCGTGCCATCAGCACGCACGATCTCCCCTGCCGCGAGCGGTGCACGATGCCTCACGCGCACTCCAACCCGATCCCCAACGGCCGGAGCGGGCGACACCAACCAGTTCGCCCCGCGCACCACGAGCCCCCGCCCAAGCATCTCCTCGCGCGGCCCGATCACCACGGCCCGCTCAGCAGCCCGGATCGCCGTCACGAACATCGCCTCCCCATAGCCGCCAGGCAACCCACGCCGCTGCCCGATCGTGAACCGCGCGAACCCGTCGTGCATTCCAACTACCGTTCCATCCGAAGTCACGAACGGCCCCGGCGACAACGACCGCGCATCAGCACCGAGCTTCGCCTCCAGGATCGCCGCATAGTTCCCATCCGGAACAAAACAGATCTCCTGACTCTCCGGCTTCTGCGCCACGAGTCCCAACCCGAGCTCAGCAGCCAGCGCCCGTGTCTCCGGCTTGGTCATCTCCCCGATCGGCAGCATCATCCGACTCAACGCCGACCGGTCAATGCCCCACAGGAAGTACGTCTGATCCTTGTTCGCATCCGCCCCACGATGCAACGCGCCATCCACGATCCGCGCATAGTGCCCGGTCGCCACATACTTGGCGTCGATGCCATCAGCCTTCACCATCAGGTCGCGGAACTTCGTGAAGGTGTTGCACCGCACGCAGGGAATGGGGGTCCGACCCGCGGCGTACTCGCTCACGAAGTCGTCCACCACATCGTGGCCGAACTTGTCCTCGAGGTTCAACACATAGTGCGGCACGCCGAGCTTCTCGCAGATGCGGCGTGCATCATTCACACTATCCAACGAACAACAGGGCTTGTCCGGCACCTCGGCGCCGTCCCTGTACAACTTCATCGTCGCGCCGACCACGTCGTAGCCGGCGCGCACGAGCATCGCCGCAGCGACGCTGCTGTCCACGCCGCCACTCATCGCGACCAGCACCCGCTCCTTCATGGCCTCAGACCGCCGACAGTCCGCGGGCCTTCAGCGCGAGGGCGGGGAAGACCTGGATCACACGGTCGATCGCCGCGTCCGTCGTGAGCGAACCCACACTCATCCGGATCGCCGCGCCGGCGATGTCGCCACGCACGCCGAGCGCACGCAACACATGCGAGGGCTCGATGCTCCCGCTCTGACAGGCAGAGCCACCGCTCGCCGCGACGCCCTGCAGATCCAGCGCCATCAGCATCGACTCGCTATCCGTCCCGGGGATCGAAACGTTGAGCACGTGCGTCGCACGCTTCGCCCCACGCCCGTGCACCACGGCATCGGGAATGGCGGCGAGGATCGCGGCCTCGAGTCGGTCGCGAAGCGCACCGAGCCGCGCACACTCCGCCTCATGCTCGGCCACCGTCAACTCGCATGCCGTCGCGAGCGCCACGGCATAAGCAACATTCTCCGTGCCGGGACGACGCCCCCGATCCTGCGACCCGCCGAAGAACAACGGCTCCAACGCCGTGCCCCGGCGGATGAACATCGCCCCGATCCCCTTGGGCGCGCCGATCTTGTGGCCGCTGATCGCAAGGAAATCGAAGGGGACCTTCTTCGCGTCGATCTCCACCTTGCCGAAGGCCTGCACCGCGTCGGTGTGGAAGATCGCGCCCACACTCTTGCAGTGCGCCGCGAGTTCCTCGATGGGCTGGATGGTGCCGATCTCGTTGTTGACCCACATCACCGAGCACAGCGCGGTGTCGTCGCGCACGAGCTCGCGCGCGGAATCCATGGTCACGGTTCCCGTCGCGTCCACCGAAAGCAGGCGCTCTTCGGCGCCCTCTGCCGCGGCCTTGTGGATGGATGCCAGCACCGCCTTGTGCTCGATCGGCGAGGTCACGACCGCGTTGCGCCCCTTGGCCTTCAGGACGCGCCACCCACCGAGGATCGCGAGGTTGTCGCCTTCGGTTCCACCGGAGGTGAAGCAGACTTCGTCGGGATGCGCGCCGAGACATCGTGCCACGCGCTCACGCGCCTCGTCGAGTGCGGCGCGTGCCTCGCGGCCCCAGCGATGCGCGCTCGAAGGGTTCCCGAAGCGGACGCCCAGGAAGGGCTGCATCGCAGCGAGTACCTCCGCGCGCACCGGGGTGGTGGCCGCGTGGTCGAGATAGATCGGTTCGGTCATGGACGAAATATAGACTCCCCCAGAGGGCCCCGTCACCGGTGAAGGGGTTGCGTGCCGGTCAGCGGCTCAGGCGCTCCTCGAGCTCGTCCAGCGAGCGGGGCCAGTCCTGCTTGAGCAGCCGCGACATCCCTCGGTCCGCCAACAACTTCCCACCGGTCTGACAGGTGGCGCAGTAGTCGGTCTCGTTGTCGGCGTACTTGATCCGCTGCACCGGGGAGCCGCACACGGGGCAGGGCTCCCGAAACTTCCCGTGCACCGCCATCTCGGGGCGGAAGGCGGTCACCTTCCCGGGAAAACCTTCCCCGGCTTCGCGCCGCAGCCGGTCGGTCCACTCCGTCAGCACCGATCGCGTGGCGTCGAAGAGCCGCGAAATCTCCTCATCACTGAGCTTTTGCGTGAGCGTGAGCGGGCCGAGTTTCGCCCGGTGCAGGATCTCATCCGAATACGCGTTGCCGATCCCGCTGAACAACCGGGGATCGGCGAGCGAGCGCTTCAGCGTGTGGTTCTCGCATCGGATCCGCGCCGTGAACTCGGCAAGTGTCGCCGAGAGCACCTCGAGCCCGCCGCGATCATGCTCTGCCAACGCCGCGGCGCCGCGCACCACGTACAACGATGCGCGCCGCTTGCTCCCCGCCTCGGTGAGCACGAGGGTGCCATTCGCGAAGCCGAACTGCGCGAGCATCACTTTGCGATTCACCTTGGGTGCCTTCTCGTGCCACTGCAGCCGCCCCGCGATCATCAGGTGCGACACGAGATGCAGGTCGTCCGGAAAATCGAAGACGATCCGCTTGCCCAGACGCCGCACACCGAGCACCGGCTGCTCGACGAGCGCCGACATCGGCGGCTCCACCGAGCGCAGGAGGAAGGGACTCACCAGCGTGACGCCCAAGAGGCGCTGGCCGACGATCCGTCGCTCCAGCGCCTCGCAGTACACCGTCACATCGGGAAGCTCCGGCACCGGCGCGCCCTACTTGGCTGCCCCGTAGAACTTGGCCCGCACCGCCCAGAGATTCGGGAAGAAACGCTGCGACACGGTCTTGTTGAGATACTTGGCGCCGAGTGTTCCACCCGTGCCACCAGTGCCCGGGCCGATAATGCGCTCCACCAACTGCACATGCAGGAAGCGCCAGCGCGCGAACCCCTGCTCGTACTCCAGCAACTCCTCCGCCACGAGCAGCAGCGTCGCGTGCTGCTCCTCGGTGTAGAGCGCCTCGAGCGAGACGTTGTGCTCCTCGAGCATCCGCTCGAACAACGACTGCAGCGTCGGCCGGTCGAGTGCCCGCTGCACGAGCGCCGGAATGGGACCATGCTCGGCGATCGTTGCCAGGAAGTGCGGATCACGCAGCCCGCACACCGCCTCGATGGCGCGGAACTGATAGCTCTGCGAGCCGCTGCTCGATCCCAGGTACCCGCGGAACTGCGCGAAGCGCTGCGGCGGCAGCGTATCGAGCGCGGAAAGTTGATTCGCGATGATGCCGACGAGTCCATTGATGCGTTTCATGGTGCCGAGCGCCCCCGGCGCATCGGCGCGCGACATGCGATCGATCAGCGCGTCGAACTCGTGCAGCAGCACCTTGAACCAGAGCTCGCTCGCCTGGTGCACCACGATGAACAGCAACTCATCCGGATGCTCCGGCTTGCTCAGCGGCTTCTGCAGCTTGAGCAGCTCGTCGAGATACAGATAGGAGCCGTAGTCCACCTCACGCGGGGTGGCGCTGTGCGCGTCGTGCTTCGGATCGGACTTCGTGGGATCGGACATCGAGGGATCCTCAGAACGTGGAGACATCGAGCGTCATCAGGTCATCGACCCGCAACGTCTCATAGGTGAAGAAGGGCTCGCCGTATTTGCAGCGGATCAGCGTCCCGTAGTGCGCCGACTGATGCCGGATGATGTCATAGAGCGACTCGCCGTTGGGATAGACCTCCCCCGCCTGCGTGAGCCCGTCGAACTGGGAGCCGTAGCAGCGGATCGCCTTCAACTTGGTCTCGAACTCGTCGGTGATGTCCACCACGAAGGTCGGCTTCACCTGATCCTCACGGAAGGTGATGCTGTGCAGCACCTTGAGCGGGCGATGCGGCGGGTGCTCGGGGTCGAGCTTCTTGAGCCCGGCCAGGAAGCAGGCATCACGGATCAGCTGCGCCGCCACCCGATGATCGGGATGCCGACCGCGCGGGGCGGGGGCGATCACGATCCGCGGCCGCGTCCGCCGTATGACCCGCGCCAGGCGGAGCCGAGTCTCGGGGGTGTTGGTGATCCCGGCATCGGGGAGCTCGAGGTTCTCGCGGAGGGACACCCCGAGCACCGAGGCGGCCATCGAGGCCTCGTGCGCCCGCGTCTCGGCGGAGCCGCGGCTCCCCATCTCCCCCTGGGTGAGGTCGAGGATCCCCGTGGTGTGCCCCTGGCGGGCCAGCTTGGCCATGGTGCCGCCGCAGGTCAGTTCGACGTCGTCGCG
>CAZAGK010000113.1:0-9913 GCA_964484775.1 uncultured Gemmatimonas sp.
ATCGCGATGTCGGCGAGCTGCGTCGCGGTGGGGTCGGGCACGACGGCGCAGTCGGTGAAGGTGAGCACCTCCCCCGCCGCCCCGCTCGATCCGCGGAAGGGCGGCACGCACATGTAGAACGCGCTGGAGACCGTGCGGACCGAGGGAGCCGGCCCGATCAGCCAGAGCGCGTAGCGGATCACGTCGGAGGTCGTGCGGACCGCCCCGGCGACCGCGGCGTCCACATCGCCGTTCCGCAGGAGCCAGTTCGCGAAGACGAGCGGGTCGCGCGCGAGTTGCGCCGCGTCCACGCGGCTCAGCCCGTGCTTGGCGCGCACGGTGCACAACGTGTCGGTCAGCTCCTCCAGGCGAGGATCCGCCGCCGGGTCGACGCACTCGAGCCCCGAGGCGCGCGCCTCGGCGTGCCCGTGCTTGGCCCCGGGGTCGAGCACGAGCAGCGGGACGGCGACCCCTTCCTTCTCGAGCCGCTTCGCGGCCGCGAGCACACGCGGGTCCGCCGCCTCGGCGAAGGCGATCCGCGCCTGCAGCGCCTGCGCGCGAGTCGCGACACGCGCCAGGAAGGTCACTTGGCGAACTTCTTCCGGAGCGCCACCGCCGTCGCGGGATGCACCAGCCCGGACACGTCGCCGCCGAACTTCGCGATCTCCCGGACGAGGCTCGAGCTGATGTAGGTCGTGTCGAGCGACGGGACCATGAACACCGTCTCCATCTCCGGCGCGAGATGGCGGTTCATGAGCGCCATCTGATACTCGTACTCGAAGTCGCTCGCCGCGCGCAGCCCGCGGATGATCATGCGAATCCCCGACTGCTTCGCGAAATCCACGAGGAGTCCCTGGAACTCGCGGACTTCCACCCGGGGATCGTGCTCGAGCGCGGAGTGGATGAGCGCCGTGCGTTCCTCGGTGGAGAAGAGGGGCTGCTTGGCGACGTTCGTGGCCACTGCGACCACGATGTGATCGACGAACCCGAGACTCCGCCGGATCAGATCGGCGTGCCCGTTGGTGATCGGGTCGAAGCTTCCCGCGTAGAGAGCGACTCTGGGCATCGGCTGTCGGTCAGACTCGGTAGATGGTGATCGCCGTGGATCCGTAGGTGCGACGGTCGCCGCCCTCGGGGAGGGACACGAACCGCGCGGTCTCGACCCCGAAGATCGCCGAGAACGGGGCGGAGAGCCAGCGGTCGACCAGATTGCGGGCGACCTCGGTCTTGTAGGGGGGGTCGGCGAAGGCCACGTCGTAGGCCATCGGTTCCAGTCCGGAGACGAACCGTTCGGCGTCCGCCCGATGGGTGGCGCAGCGCTCCCCCGCCCCGAGTCCGGTGATGTTCGTCTGGAGCACCCGGAGGGTGCGCGGGTCGTTCTCGACGAAGTCCACCCACGCCGCGCCGCGCGAGAGGCACTCGAGCCCCAACGCCCCCGAGCCGGCGCAGAGATCCAGCACGCGGGCCCCGGGGATGCTCATCTGGAGGATGCTCATCCAGGACTCGCGCACGCGGTCCGCCGTGGGGCGCACGTCCATCGTCGGTGGCGCTTCGAACTTCCGTCCTCTCCACTCCCCGGCGATGATCCGCATGATCAGCGCGCCGCGCGGAAGTCGGCGAGTCCGAGCTGCAGCTTGCTCACCCCGCGGAACTCGTTGCGCTCCAGCTTGTACGCGATGTCGATCACGGAGCCGGTCGCCAACTCCCGCGCGCGCTCGGCCATCCCCCACCCGACCGCTTCGATCGGACCGGCCGGACCGACGACCTGCGCCTTCACGCCGTCCGTGCCGATGCGCGTCGCGCCCGCCGCGATGCGTACGCCCCGCGCGACGAAGGTCGGACCGGGGTTCCCCATCCCGAAGGGCTCGAAGTGGCGTAACATCTTCTCGAGGTCCGGCGTGGCCTCGTCGAGCGGGAGCTCGAGATCGAGCTTCAGCTCGCGGACGAGGTCGTCGGCGGTGAGCCGCTCGCGCGCCACGTCGTTGAACCGCTCCACGAACGCCGGGATGCGCGCGGCGTCGATCGTCAGCCCCGCCGCGGCGCGATGCCCACCGTGCTTGAGCAACAGGTCATCGCACGCCACCAACGCCGAGTGCAGGTCGAACGCGGCGATCGAGCGGCCGGAGCCCTTGCCGATCCCGTCGTGCACCGCGATCAGGAATGCCGGCCGCGCCGTCTGCTCGACGACGCGAGAGGCGACGATCCCGATCACCCCGGGATGCCAGCCCTCACCCGAGAGCGTGACCGCCCAGGTGTTCGCGAGATCCATCGCGTCCACGGCCCGCATCGCCGAGTCGAGCAGGGCGCGGTCCATCTCCTGCCGCTCGCGATTCAACTCCTCGCACTGGCGGGCGAGCGCGTTGGCCTCGGCGTCCGTCTCGGCGAGCAGCAATTCCACGCCCTTGATCGCCTTCGCGAGACGGCCGAGCGCGTTCAGGCGTGGCGCCAGGATGAATCCGACGCGCCCCGCAGTGATCTCCTTGCCGTCGAGCCCGGACGAGCGGATCAGCGCACGGATCCCGGCGCTCTTGGACTCGGCCAGCAGGGCGAGTCCCCGACGCACCATCACCCGATTCTCCCCGCGGAGCCTGGCGACGTCTGCGACGGTGGCCATCGCGACCAGGTCGAGCATGTTCAGCACGACGTTCTCATTCCCACCACGCACGCGCGTGACCTGCAGCGCGAGCTTGAACGCCACGCCGACCGCCGCGAGGTCACGCCCGAACTCCGCGTACGGGCGATCGGTGCGCTGCGGGTTGAGCACCGCGACGGCCGGCGGGAGCGGGCCGCCCGGGAGATGGTGATCCGAGATGATGAGGTCGATCCCCGCCTGCTGCAGTCGCTTGGCCGCCTGCATCGCGCTGGTGCCGCAGTCGCAGGTGAGCACGAGCGTCGCCCCTGCGGCGATGGCGGCATCGACACCGGCGTCGGTCAGATCATAGCCGTCCGTCCGACGGTCGGGGATGAACGGGACTACCGTGCCACCGAGCGCCCGCAAGGCGCGCGTCATGAGCGCGGTCGAGCACATGCCGTCCACGTCGTAGTCGCCGTGCACCACGATCGTCTCCCGACGTTCGATCGCCCGCGCGAGGCGCTCCGCCGCGATGTCCATGTCGGGGAGCGCGAGCGGGTCGAGCAGATGCTCGAGCTGCGGACGGAGGAACTGTTTGGCCGCGCGTTCGTCGCCGTGGCCGCGCGCGGCGAGCAGCGCCGCGAGCGGGCGCGGCAATCCGAGGGCGCCCGCCAGCGCGCTCGCCTCCGCATCGCGGATCGGCGGCGGTTCCGTCCAGCGCGTGGGCGCGCGACGGCGCGCCACGGGCGGCGTCATCGAGTGCGCCTTCCCCGATGCGGACGCGGGACGTGCACCAGGTGCGTCAGGTCGCGAAGTACATCAGCACACCGCATCCCTCGCACACCTCGATGGCACCGGTGTTGCTCATGATGTGGCGCCGCTGCATCGGGATCGCGGTGTCGCAGGCGCCGCACGAATACCCGGTCATCGCGAAGACGGCCTCGGTCTTCCGGCGACTGCGGATCCGGTCGTACTTCGAGCGCAGCCCCGCACTCACGCGCTCGGCGAGCACCACCCGCTTCTCGCGTGCGACCGCCAGAGCGCCGTCGATCTCGGCGCGCTCCGCCGCGACCTCCCCTCGTGCCTGCTCCTGCAGCGTCGCGAGCGCGGCGAGCTCGCCCTGCTGCGTGGTCAGCACCGCACGCAGCTCCTCGATCCGCCGGTTCAGCGCGAGCAGATCGGACTCCTCGGCCACGACGATCGCCTTCGCCTGTTCCATCTGCGCCATCGCGGCGGTGGCCATCTTCATGTTGGTCACGGCATCCATCTGCGCCGCGTTCCGCTCGATCAGCGCCTTGTGCTCGGCGATCTTGTCGCGCACCCAGGCCTGCTTCTTCTCCTCGGCCCCGAGCGCCGCTTCGGTCTTGCCGATCGCGTCGGTCAGGCGCGCCCGCCGCTGATCGAGCTCGCGGATGCGTGGTTCGAGCGCGGCCATGCGCTCCTCGAGCCCGTAGATCACGACGTCGTCCGCCTGCAGCGCCAGCAGCGCTTCGAGTTCCGTGTTCACTGCGCCTCCTGGGGTGTCCTGAGAAAATAGCCGCGGGACCTCATGTCGGGCCACGTCTCCCGAGTTTCCATCCGGCGCGCGGATCGACGCGGATCAGCTCCGCGATCAAGGCACGCTTCTGCATGTTCAGCCGCCCCTTCTCCTCCTCCGACGCGAGCGGGGTCATCCGCTCGATGTCGGCGATCCGTTCGCTGAGCAGGCGGGCCGAGAGCACCGCGATCGCGGCGTCGACCGTCACCGCCTGATCCCCGATCTCCCCCGGTTCCGCCATCAGTTGCTCGACCACCGCTATCGCCTGCGGATCGAGGACATCCGCCAGTCGTTCGAGGTCGAGCACGCCATCCTGCATCAGGACCGCCTCGAAGATGGCACGATACACCGGATCGCGCAGTGCCCCCCCGCTCGGCCCCGAGACCTCGTCGATGTCGGGATGATGCCCGCCCTCCTCCTCCATGCGCGAGAGTCGCTCGTGCACGCCGTCCGCCGCCTCGGGAACGCTGAGCACCAATCGGACCAGCGAGCGCTCGGCCGCACTCTCGGGCGTGCTCCCCTTGTACGGACCGGCGGGGCGTGGCGCCGCGACCGTCGCGCGTGCGATCTCGCGCGGGGTCGCCATCGGCGCCGAGGCGCGCGACCGCTTGGCCTCCGCGGCCGCGGCGGCTCCCATCTCCTGGATCAGCACCGATCGCTCCACGCCGGCCGCCTCGCTCAGACGTGCGACGTACAGATCGCGCGTGAGCGGATCGGTCGTCGAACGGATGGTCGGCAGCAGCGCGTCGAGCGCGCGCCGCTTCCGCTGCAGATCGGCGAACCATCCGCTCCGTTCGAGCAGCTGCACCTTGCGGTCGAAGACGTCCATGGCGGCCGAGAGCAGCTTCTCCATCGCCGCTCCTCCGTGCTTCTGCACGAAGGTATCGGGGTCGTCCCCCTCGGGGAGCGTCGCGACGCGCACCGTCATCCCGCGCTTGAGAAGCAGATCGGCGGCACGGAAACTCGCCTTCTGCCCGGGACCGTCGGCGTCATACAGCAGGAACGCGGTCTTGGTGAGCCGCTGCAGCGCGTCGGCCTGTTCCTCGGTCAGCGCCGTCCCCATCGGCGCGACCACGCACTCGATCCCCCCTTCCACCATGCGCACCACGTCGAAGTATCCCTCGACGAGCACCACGCGCTCCTCGCGCCGGATGACGCTCCGCGCGTTGTGCATGTTGTAGAGCAGCTTCCCTTTCGAGAAGGTCTCCGACTCGGAGCTGTTCAGGTACTTCGGTTCGCCCGGACCGAGCAGGCGTCCACCGAACCCGACGATGTGCCCGGAGGCGTCGGCGATCGGGAAGATCAGGCGATCGCGGAAGCGCGGACGCGGTTCGACCTGATCCTCGCGCTGCACGAGCAATCCCACGCTCATCAGTCGCGCATCGTCGAAGCCGAGGCCGTTGAGATAGCTCCGCATCAGCCCCAGCTCGCGCGGCGCGAAGCCGATGCCGAAGCGGTCGGCGGTCTCCTTCTTGAGGCCACGCTGCGCGAGGTAGCTGCGCGCGTTCGCCCCGAGGTCGTTGTCCCAGAGGATGTCGCGGAACCACCCCGCGGCCGTTCCGTTGAGCTCCCACACCGGCTCGCGCGGGTCGGGACCCTCACGGGCGCGTTGGATCTCCTTCACCTCGATCCCGACCTTCTCGCCGACGTACTTCACCGCCTCGACGAAGGTCATCCCGAGCCGCTTCTGCACGAAGGTGAAGACCCCGCCCTTCTCGCCGCAGACGAAGCAGGTGTACCCCTTGCCGGGGACCACCGAGAAGTTGTTGTTCGTCCCCTGATGGAACGGACACGGGCCGCGATACACCGACCCCATCTTCTTGAGCTTCACATGCTCGCCGATGATCGACACGATGTCGGCGGCGTGGGAGATCTGCTCGACCTGCTCGTCGGGGATCATGCGAGCTCCACGATCGTCACGCCGGCCCCGCCCTCGTTCCACGCGCCCATGCGCGACGCCTTCACGCGTCGGTCACCCTTGAGCATCATGGTGACGCGCTCGCGAAGTGCGCCGGTCCCCTTGCCATGGATGATCCGGATGGCGCTCAGATCCGCGCGCACCGCATCATCCACCGCCTGCAGGACGGCGTCGTCCACGTCCATCACCCGCATGCCGCGCAGATCCACCTCGGTGCGCACCACCACATCAGGCTGATCGCCGATCAGCGGCGTCGCCTTCTCGACCGGCTCGCGCTTCCGGCGCGACACCACCCGCAGCGTCGAGGTCCGGGCGGTGATCTTCATCGCGCCGACCATGATGGTCGCTTCGTCGTTGCGGACGGCGATCACCTCCCCCGCCTTGCCGCCGAGCGTCGGCACGCTCACCGTCGCGCCGACGACCACCTCGCCGCCCGGCACGGGACGCTCCGCTTCCGCGCCGTCCCCTGCGTCGAGCCGCGCGAGGGCCGCCGCCTGCGCCGCCGCTTCGCGCTCCACGGCACGACGGATCTCCAGCGCGGTCGCGTCGAGCTGCGCGGCGCCGCTGTCTCGAAGCTGCTTGATGAGACGTTCGATCTCCTGGCGCGCGTCGAGCACGTACCGGCGTGCATCCTGCCGCGCCGCACGCTCGAGCTCCTTCTCCTTCTCCTTCGCCGCGCGTTCCCGTGTCGCGACGCGCTCGGCACGATCGCTCAGCGACTCGGCGCGCTCGGCCACATCGCGCTCGCGGAGCGCGAGCGCCTCCTGCCGTGCCTCGAGGTCCTCGAGCAGCGCCGTCACATCGCGCTCCCCGGTCGGCACGCGCTGTTCGGCCCGTTCCAGCACCGCCTCGGGGAGCGCGAGGCGCCGCGCGATGCTGATCCCGTACGAGCGCCCCGGGATCCCCTTCACGAGCCGATAGGTCGGCGCGAGCCGCACCGCATCGAACTGCAGCGAGGCGTTCACGACGCCCGGGACCTCCTGCGCGAGCTCCTTGAGCGCCCCGAGGTGCGTGGTCGCGATCGTGAAGGTGCCGCGCCGCGTGAGCTCCTCGAGGATCGCCCCGCCGAGCGCGGCGCCCTCGACCGGATCCGTTCCGGAACCCAACTCGTCGATCAACACGAGCGAGTCGGCGGTCGCCTCACGCAGGATCTCGCCGAGGTTCTTGAGGTGCGCACTGAAGGTCGAGAGCGACGCCGCGATCGACTGCTCGTCGCCGATGTCGGCGAAGAACCGGTCGAAGATCGGGATCCGGCTCTCCGGCCCGACCGGTGCCGGGATCCCCGACTGCACGAGCAGCGAGAGGAGCGCCATCGCCTTCAGGAGCACCGTCTTGCCGCCGGTGTTGGGGCCCGAGACGAGCAGCGTCCGCTCCCCCGGTTCCATCATGAGATCGAAGGGGACCACCGACGCCGCGTCGCGGGCGAGCAGCAGCGGATGACGGCCGATGTTCACCGCGAACCCCTCGCCCGCCAGGGCGAGCTTGGGCCGGAATCCCCCGTGTCCGCGCGCATAGCGGGCGCGGGCGCCGAGCGCATCGATCTCGGTGAGCGCGTCGAGTGCGCCGAGCAGGGCCTCGCGCTCGGGTCGGAGGGCGTCGGTCACTTCGAGCAGCACGCGGTGCACCTCGCGCAGCTCTTCCGCTTCCAGTTCGCGGATCCGATTCCCGGCCTCGACGGCTGCCGGCGGCTCGACGAAGACGGTCGCACCGCTCGCCGAGGTGTCGTGCACGATCCCGCCGACCGCGCCGCGTCCCTCGCGCCGCACCGGGATCACGTAGCGGCCGTTCCGGAGCGAGACCGAGGCGTCGTCCACGCGATGGTTCGCATCGAGCTTGGCCATCAGACGCTCGAGCATGCGCACGAGATCGCCCTCGGCGCCGCGGAGTTCGCGACGCACCTTGCGCAGCGCCGGCGATGCATCGTCGCGCACGACCCCTTCCTCGTTCACCACGCGATCGAGATCGCGTTCCAGCGGCGGCGCATGGACGAGCGACTCCACGAGCGACGTGAGGGGCGCCACGAGCCGCGCGTCGCGCTGTGGCTGCTTCAGCGTATCGCGGGTGCGCCGCGATGCCACGAGCAGTGTGTGCGCCTGGCGGAGCTCAGGCCCCGACCACGCCGTCCCCGGGACGCGGAGTCGACCGAGCGCGTCGAGGAGTTCAGGGACGGGCTCGGGGGAGAATCCCCCGTCGTCGTCCATCACATGCCGCAGCGCGTCGACTTGGTCGAGCGCGTGGTCGATCGCGGCGCGATCGGTCAGCGGCGTGAGCGCGCGGACCCGACGTGCGCCGGCCGGACTGCCCGCATGTCCGGCGACCATGTCGAGCGCAGCACCGAACTCGAGGACGGTGAGCGCGTGGCCGCTGCCGGTGCTCACGCCGTGAGACCCAGCTCCTCGCGGGCGACGCGACTGATCACGCTGCCGTCGATCCGTCCCTTGAACTGCGGCATCACCTTCCCCATCAGCGCGCCGACGTTGTTCGCCCCCGCCGCGATCGCCGTCTTCACGGCCGCGCGGACGTCGTCCTCGCTCGCCTCGGGCGGGAGGAATCGGGCGAGCATCGCGGCCTCATCGCGCTCCTGCGCGGCCAACTCGGCGCGCCCTCCCTTCTCGTACGCCTCCTGCGATTCGCGCCGACGCTTGATCCCCTTGCGAAGCACGTCGACCACGTCCGCTTCCGTGAGGTCGCGCTTCAGGGCGATGTGGGCGTTCTCGATGTCGGCGAGCACCGTACCGAGGAGGAGCAAGGCGGGCTTCTGCTGGGCCTTGCGGGCGGCCGTCAGTTCGGCGCGGAGCTGTTCGTGGAGCGAAGCCATTTCAGTCACCGGCTGGGAGGGCGAGAGCCCTTCAAGTTACCCGGCGCGCCCCCCTTCGGGCAAGTTTCGGGGGGAGGTGTGGCGCACGCTCCGCCGAGTGGCGCGGCGGCGCGCCCGAGCCCCGCTCCGGGTACGGCAACGTCCCGCCCGCGGGTAGATTGAACGGGTCCTCCATGAGCGAACACCCGAACCGATCCGTCTTCCTCGACCCCAGCGGGAAACGCTGGCGGACGATCCAGCGCGCGTCACTCGCCCTCGGCGTGGTGACGACGCTCTTCGGGCTGGGGATCATCATCAATTTCCTGATCCCTCCCATCCTGCCGCAGCTGCAGGACGCGCGCGCGCAGGTGCGCCCCTCGGCACAGACCGCGAAGCTCACGACCACCCGCCGTGAGCGGGAAAAGACCGCCGCGCAGCGTCGACTCGAAGCCGCGCTCAGCATGTACGTCCATCCCCCGGCGATCCGGCCCAACCGACTCCCGGTCACGGTGAATCGTCCGATCGAGGCGGCCGATGCCAAGCGGCCGGTCAGCATGAACAGCGACCGCCCCGGGATCGTCGCCGGCTTCTTCGTGAACTGGGACGACAACTCGCGCACCTCGCTCAACGCCCACGTCCGCGACCTCGACTGGGTCGTCGGCGAGTGGTTTTTCGTGAACGCCAACGGGACGCGGTTCGACGACCGCACCGACTCGCGCGCCCTGTACACCGTCGATCAGCTGCCGGAGCGCGAGCGCCCCAAGCTCATGGCGATGGTCAGCAACTTCGATCGCGGTGCGCAGAAGTTCCATTCCGACGCGCTGCGGAAGCTGCTCGCGACGCCACAGTCGCGACAGGCGGCCGCGCTGCAGCTCGTCAACGCCTGCATCAAGTACGGGTTCGGCGGCATCACCCTGGACTTCGAGGAAGTCCCGGACGATCTCGTCCCCGAGGTGATCACCTTCTCGCGCATGCTGCGGGCCGCGCTCGCTCCCGGGGGGCGCGTGCTCTCGACCGCGCTCCCGGTGAGCACCGACGAGTCCGCCGCCCGGCAGTTCGCGTCGGTGAACGACTACCTCTTCCTGATGCTGTACGACGAGCATTACGGTC
>CAZAGK010000114.1:0-9868 GCA_964484775.1 uncultured Gemmatimonas sp.
ACCCGTTGCCATAGAGCGACGACGCCGATCCGCGCAGTACCTCGACGCGCGAGACATCGGCGAGATCGATGTTCGTCAGCTGACTCTGCCCGTCGGGGAGCGATTGCGGGACCCCGTCCAGCAACACCTTCACCCCGCGCAGCCCGAAGTTCGCGCGCGCCCCCGCGCCGCGGATCGAGAGCCGCTGGTCCACGGAATAGTTGTAGCGGTTCGAGACGACCACCCCCGGCACCGTCGCGAGCGCTTCGTCGATCCCGAGCGTGGCGCGCGCGCCGCGCAGCTCCTCCTTGGTCACGACGCCGAGCGCCCATGGCGCACGGTCGGCGGTGGCATCGCTGCGCGTCACGGTCACGCGGACCGCGGCCATGCCGCGCGCGGAGTCGGCACGCGCCACACTGTCCCGCCGCACGCTGTCGCGCACGGCGCGCTCTCGTCCCACGCCCTGCGCCGACACACCACGGGCGCCAGCGACGAGCGTGAGACCGCCCATCGCCGCGCCCGGGATCGCCCGAAGTAACCACCGTCGAGTTGGTAGCATATCCAGAAGAATAGCACCCCCCGTGCCACCTCGTATGGCGCTGCCCGCAAAGCACTTGCGCAATGCTCGCTGACTATTTATGCATTGTGTATGCATAATCTCGCAACTGCCGACACGCGCGTCGCCCGCAAGCGCCGCCGCCCTGCGCTCGTCACCGGACCGTCGTACACGGTTCGTCGCGCGCAGCTCGTCGACGTGCTGCAATTGTGCGCGCTCGTGAATAGCTATGCCGCCGAGAAGCTCCTCCTCCCGCGCACCACCGAGGAGATCGCACTCGCGCTCGACGACTACGTCGTCACCGTCGACGCCGGCGGGCGCGTGCTCGCCTGCGCCGCCCTCACCGAATATTCGCCCTCTGTGGCCGAGATCTCCTCGGTCGCCGTGCTGCGCGAGCTCAAGGGGCGCGGACTCGGCGCGCAGGTCGTGCTCGCCGCCGAACAGGTCGCGCGTCAGCGCGGCTTCACGCATGTCTTCGCGATGAGCCTCGCCGAACACTTCTTCCTCTCGCTCGACTACCGGCTCACGCCGCTGCACGAGTACCCGGAGAAGGTCGCGCGCTACATCGATCTCGAGGCCGCCGGCATCGAGATCGTCCCCAAGCGCTGCTTCCGCAAGTCGCTCGCCTGACCGTGCGGCGCCCACGCGCCGCGTGCATCTTCTACCGATGAGCATCACCAGCCTCGACCCCAGCACGGGCGCCGTCGTGCGCGCCTTCGCGCCGCACAGCGACGCCGAGATCGAACGCGCGCTCGCCGATGTCGCCGCGGCCGCCACCGCCTGGCGCCGCACCGACGCCGCCGCCCGCGCCGCGCTGCTCACCCGCATCGCCGACCAATTGGACCGCGACCGCGAGTCGCTCGCCACGCTCGCCACCCGCGAGATGGGGAAGACGCTGCAGTCCGCGCGCGACGAAGTCGCCAAGTGCGCCACCTGCTGCCGGCACTACGCCGCGCACGCCGCCGTGCGACTCGCCCCGCAGCGACTCGACATCGACGGCGCCACCGCCACCCTGCACCACGATCCGCTCGGCGTCGTGCTCGCGGTGATGCCCTGGAACTTCCCCTACTGGCAGTTCTTCCGCGCCGCCGCACCGGCGATCGCCGCCGGCAACGCCCTGCTGCTCAAGCATGCGTCCAACGTGCCGGAGTGCGCCCTCGCCATCGAGCGCGCCGTGTCGGACGCCGGCGCGCCGCACGGACTCGTGCGCACCCTGCTCGTCGGCTCGGCGCGCGTCGCCGCAGTCATCGCCGACCCGCGGATCGCCGCCGTCACGCTCACCGGGAGCGAAGCCGCCGGTCGTGATGTGGCTTCACACGCCGGGCGCGCGATCAAGAAGTCGGTACTCGAACTCGGCGGGAGCGACCCCTTCATCGTGCTCGCCTCGGCGGATCCGGTCGCTGCGGCGACTGCGGCCGTGCGCGGCCGCATGATCAACAACGGGCAGTCGTGCATCGCCTCCAAGCGGTTCATCGTCGATGAACGCATCGCCGACGCCTTCGAGTCCGCGTTCGTCGAGAAGGTCCGCGCTCTGCGCGTGGGCGACCCGATGCTCCCCGACACCGACATCGGTCCACTCGCCACCGCGCAGATCCGCGACGAGCTCGCCGATCAGCTCCAGCGCACCGTCGCGGCCGGGGCGCGCGTCGCCGTGGGCGGCACGCCGATCGCGGGTCCGGGATTCTTCTTCGCCCCGACGGTGCTGCTCGACGTCCCCCGCAGCTCCGCCGCCGCCATCGAAGAGACCTTCGGGCCGGTGGCCCCGGTGTTCCGCGCCCGTGACACCGCTGACGCCCTCGCCTTCGCGAACGCCTCGCCCTTCGGACTCGGCGCCAGCGTCTGGACGCGCGATGCCGCCGAGGCGGAACTCGCCGTCGCGACCCTCGACTGCGGGATGGTGTTCATCAACGCCACCGTCGCGAGCGACGCGCGCTTCCCCTTCGGCGGCGTCAAGGCGTCGGGCTACGGCCGCGAAGTCGGTGAGGCGGGACTGCTCGAGTTCGTGAACATCAAGACGGTGCGCGGGAGCGTCACCGACTGACGGCGCCGCGACCGCCTAGCGCTTCGGGCGCGAGCGGTCGAAGAAACGCTCCACACGGTGACGCAGCCACCCCTGGATGCTGTCGTCGTCGGTGAGCACATCGCGGACCGCCTCACGCCACGCATCCTGCATCTCGGCGGCATCCACGAAGCGCTTGTCGGGGTCGGACTCGAGCCCCCGCCGCAACCACTCGGCGATCGGCGGCGCGAAATCGTCGAGCGAGACGCGCCCCGCGAGCTGCATCGCGAGCAACGCGCGCGAGTCAGCCGCCTGATACGGCGGCTCCCCCTTCAGCACGAAGTACACGATCGCTGCCATCGAGAAGAGATCGGCCGAGAAGCCCTGCGGCTCGCCGAGCAGTTGCTCGGGCGGAGCGAAGGCCGGCGTGCCGCTCGAGCCGGCGACCTCCTCGCCCATCGCGTTGGCGATACCGAAGTCGGCGATCCGCCACCGGTGATAGCGGTCGATCAGCAAGTTCTCGGGCTTCAGGTCGCGGTGGATGATCCCCGCGTCGTGCGCGACCTTGAGTCCGTCGAGACAGCCGTCCACCTCTTCGGCGATCTGGTCCAGCGGCTGCGGTCCGGAGCGCCGCACGAGGTCGGCCACCGAGCCTTCCTCCTCGAGCTCCATGATGTACCAGTGGATCCCCGCCTTCGAGTCCCAATCGTAGATCGGGACGATCGACGGATGCTGCAGGCGCGCCGCCATCTGCGCTTCGCGACGGAACCGAGCGACCGCCTCGTCGCTCTTGGCCACCGAGGGGTGCAACATCTTGAGCGCCACTTCGCGCTGCAGCGTGAGATCGCGCACGCGCCACACCGAACCGAACATGCCGGCGCCGAGCGAAGCGAGCACTTCGTAGTCGTCGCCGGTGGCCCAGCGCAGACGCGCCTCCTCGCTGACCGCCTGATACTCCCCCGATGCCATCTCGACGCCCAATCCGGATGTGCCCGAGGCGGAGATCTTGTCGAGCGCGCGCAGCAGCGAGGTCACCGAGTGGAAACGGTCCGAGGGACTCGTCGAGAGCGCGCGGTCGAGCAGTTCGGCGACGTTCGCCGGACAGTCGGGGCGCACGAGACGGATCGGCGGGATCTCCGAGCGCGGCGGGAGTTCACCGGTGAGCATCGCGAAGCAGGTGGCGGCCAGCTGCCACTGATCGGAGAGCTGCGTGGGCGCCCACACCCCCGTCTCCCACTCCGGCGCCATCGGCGTGAAGAGCGGATCGGGCTGCATCCCCTCGGGGATCTGCTTCGGAGGCAACGCCCACTGCCAGCCGAGCAGCCAGACGCGCCCCGCCGGCGTCACATATGCCGTGTCGGGAGCGACCGCCCCGTGGTGATCGCCCGCGTCGTGCAGATAGGCCACCGCTGAACCGACCGCGCGCAACACACGCAGCACATCAGGAACCGGCTCCGCGCCGAGTCGGCGCAGACGGGCGCCGACCGTTTCACCGGCGATCCATCGACGCAGATATCCGGGCCCACGACGACTGTCCGACGTGTGCGTCCAGAAGTGATACGTCGTCGGGATCGCCGGATGATTCCGGTGCGCGAGCTCGCGCGCTTCCTGGAAGAGCCACTCCGTGTGCGCCGGATCGGGGACGGTCACGAGCGCGAGCGATCGCCCGAGCGCATCCATGATCTCCTGCGAATGCCGCGACCGGGTGTACACGCCGTTGGCGACCCACTTCCACCCCGGCGGCAGTTGCCACGACGCCAGGTGCGGTGGGATCTCGGTGGTACGCTCGGAAGGCTGCGGCAGGACGGGAGCTGACATCGCTTATGAAAGTTGTCAGATCGCGCGCGCGGGAACCAGTCCGATCCGGACCTGAGTCCCCGCGTGTCCAGATACGGTGCTACTCTCGACCGTGATCGTGCCCCCCCACCCTTCGATGATCCGGCGGCTGATGGCCAGCCCGAGCCCGCTCCCGCTGGTGCGGGTCGAGAAGTGGGGCTCGAAGATCCGCGGCAACGCCTCGGCCGGGATCCCGTGCCCGTCGTCGGCGACGGTGATCGTGACCAGGTCCGCCGTGACGGCGATCGTCGTGGTCACCGTCCTGGCGTCGGCCAGACGTGCGTTCTCCAGCAGGTTGAGCAACACCTCACGCAGTTCGGTCGCGCGCGCCATGGCCATGCTCGGCCGGTCGGCGCCGACAGTCTCCCACTTCACGCCGCTGTCCCCCATCCGCTCGAGCTGCATCACATCCTGCACCACCTTCGCGGTATCGATCGGCTCGGCCACCGCCCGCTCCGTGGGCACGGTGCCGTAGCGACTGAAGGCGCGGGCGATCTCGTCCAGCCGGTCGATCTCCCCGAGCATGCGCGTGACGTTCTCGTCGAGCACCGTGTCGAAGTCGACGCGCGGATCGTGACGGGCGCGCCGCAGGTGCTGCATCCCGAGCCGCATCGGCGTGAGCGGGTTCTTGATCTCGTGGGCCACCTGGCGTGCCATCTCGCCCCAGGCGAGCACGCGTTGCGCCGCCGCCTCCTGCTCGCGGCTCGCCTCGAGATCGCGCGCCATCTGCCGGAAGGCGGTGAACACCGGCTGGAACTCGGCGGGCGGGTCGGCCTCGAGTCGCGGCTCGCGCTCCCCGGCGGCGAGCGCGAGCGCCCCGCGCTGCAGTGTGCCGATAGGCTGCGAGAGCTGTCGTGCCGCGAACCCCGAGAGCACGAGCGCGGCGATCCCGCCGAGTGCGGTGGCGAAGAGGAGGAAGATCCCGAGGTCGCGCGTACGTCGGTCCAGTGCCAGATCGTCGGTGCGCGCCGGCGCCGAGAGCACGAGCTGCGCGACGCCTGCGTCCGAGCTACGGTAGCCGAAGTGGACCGGCGTGACGCCCACCGATTCCTCGCTCCCGGCCGTGATGTCGTCGCGTTCGATCAGACTCCGCGCCGCCGCTGCGGGGAGGAGGCGTCCGACCGGGGCCAGCGCCTCGAGGATCGGATCGCTCGCCCCGACCATCACCCCGTTGGCGAAGAGCAGGAGCGGCGTCTCGAACCGCGCCGCGACCTCGCTCAGGCGCAGGCTGTCGGTCGTGACCGCCACGCCGCGGAGCAACTCGCGCACGAGCAGGTCACGCGCCTGTCGCTCGTCGCTCTGCAGGCGTTCGTAGCTCCAGAAGGCGAAGGCGCCCGCCGGCATCAGGAAGAAGGCGAAGAGCGCGAAGGTGAGTTGCGCGCGGTACGAGCGCAGCCAGCGCCGACGCTGCCACCGCAGCCAGCGGAAGAAGGCGCCGTCGGCCACGAGGAGGAAACTCCAGAGCACCCCGAAGACCGTGAGATCGAACAGCACGATCAGCGCGCCGCGCGGGGCGAGCGCTTCGTACCCGCGCAGTTCGACCGTGGCATGCACGCGCGACACGCGTGTGCCGTTGGGTTCGGGGAGGAAGAAGTCCCCGTGCAGTTCGTTCTGCAGACGTTCCCACCCGGCGGTGCTCGCCGCGCGTTTGTCGTCGCTGCGCAGCGAGTACGGCGGCTCCGTGAGCGGCGGCGGCGACATCCCGATGAGCGCGCCGAAAGGATCGCGCGACATGAGCCGCGTGCGCGGTGCCACCACCACCGTCGTCACCGACTTGTCGGCGTGCGGCACCGAGAGCACCACGTACACCCCGGGGTCGCCCGCGACCGTGCGCAGGGTGGGCTGCCGATCGTTCGCCGCCGCACGCGCCAGGGCATCGAGCCCGTCAGGCACTCCCGGGCCGACATTCACGCGCAGGTCGGCGGTGATGCGCCCCGAGGCGTCCCAACTCGTGAGCTCCACCGGGAAGTCGCCGCTCCCGAGATCCGACGCCGCGTAGTCCGACAGCAGCTCGAGTCGGCTGCGCGGCGCGCGCTGCGGATTCAGCTGCGCGGTGAAGCGCTGCAGATAGGCCGCGGCTTCGGCGTCCGCCGTGCGCAGTCCGGCGACATCGCGCTCCGCCATCTGCACGCGGGCGCGCACCACCTGCCCCCAGGTGAGCGCCGTGGCACCGCAGGCAGCGACGATCGCCGTCGCGAGCACCGCGCCACGCCCCGCGCGACCGAACGCCAGCGCGACGATCGCCGCCACCCACAGCACCGGGTAGTACGGGGGGAATGCCCCCGGCGCGCCCATCAACGCCGGCGCGAGCAATGCCGACACCGCCGCGATCGCGGGCGCGATCCACAACGGGAGACCGATCAGCCCGCGCAACGCCGCACGCCCCGCGGCCACGCCGGCAAGGAGCACCGTCACGCCGGCCATGAAGAGCGTCACCTGCCACGCGAGCCAGAGCCCCGTGGTCACGCCGCCCGACGGCACCTGCACCCCACGCGCCAGATCCCCCATCACGATCGGCCCGATGCTGGCGATCAGCAGCACCCCGAACACCGCCAGCAGCCGTGACCCCGGACGCAGCCGCGCCCGCAACGCGGTGAGCAACGCCATCAGGATGAAGGCGCAAGAGAGCGCGAGCGCGCCGATGCTCCCCGTGAAGGGCCCGCCCTTCCCCACATAGTAGAACGCCGGATTGAACATCCGGGTGACATTCGAGAAGCTCGACAGCGGCACGATCACCACCGTCGCGAGCCCCACCCCGAGCACCGCGAGCCGGAGCAGCACGCCACCACCGCGCCACGTGGCCGCGAGCAGCAGGATCAGGCAGACGGCGAGTGCGACCCCCGACTGCGCTCGCCCATGTTCGAGATCGCGCGTGCCGAGCATCGCCGGCGGCGGCGCCACGCCGCGCACCCCGAGGATCGGGAGCCCCGAGAGCGACACGATCGTCAGTGAATCGCGGATGGCCGACGTGACATCCTCGTACACGAACCCCGCCACTCCCGTCTCGGCGATCACCGCGCGGTCGAGCGGGGTGACGAGGTTGTCGGCCGGTGGCTCGGCGTGGATCACCGCTTCGGCGATCGCTCGGTCCGCCCCGCGCCCCGCGATGGCATAGAGCGTCAGATAGAAGGGGGAACCGATCGCGCCGACCGGCCCCGCGAGCGAATCCACCGGCGTCACCATCCGCCCCGCCCAGGCGAAGGGGAGTCCCCCCCGCACGAGCGTCACCGATCGGTAGGCCCGGCCGGCGCGGAGCTTGTCGGCCTGCTCGAACGCTTTGCCGGGGTCGTTCGGGAGGTCGAGCGCCGCGTTCGCCGCCCGCTGCAGCGCGGCCGCCTCCTCCTCGAGCACCTTGGCGAGGGCGGCCGATCCGCGCAGTTCCACGGCGGCCTGCGATGCCAGAGGGGAGCTGTTGTCGGCGCCACGCTGGCGTTCGGCCTGCCCGACCACCACCAACAGCGCGACCCCGGCCATCAGGAATCCGACCCGAAGCCAGATCCGCCGCGAACTCCAGGTGGTGACCGCGCACCAGACCAGGGCGGCACCCAACAACAACACCGCCACGACCGACGGGGACCGCAACCAAGCGGCGCCCGCGAGCACGGTGGCGGTGGCGCTCAACGCCCACCAGGGACTGTAGCGGCCTCTCACGGCTTGATTATACCACGGCACGGGGCCGAACGCTCCATTTTCGGGCCGTTTCCCAACTATCTTAGGTGGATGCCCCGGAAATGGCCCTTTCGCCCCCTCTTCGCGACCCTCGCCCTGACCATCGCCCTCCCCGCGATCGTCGGCGCGCAGGTCGTGTCGCTGGACGAAGGGAGCTTCTCCCTCATCCGTGAGGGAGAGCGCGCCGGGCACGAGAACTTCTCCATCCGGAGCATCCCGGGCGCGAGCGAGCGGACGATCATCGCCCGCGCCACCGTGCTCAGCGGCCCGCGCCGAGTGGACCCCATCCTCAGTGCCGACAGCAGCGGCTTCCCCGCCGCCTACCAGTCGATGGTGCGCGTCGATGGCCGGGAGCTCCAGCGCTACGCGGGCGTCACCGCGGGGAGCCACTACACCTCCCGCGCCCAGCTCCCCGACGGGGAGTCGGCCCGGGAGTTCCGTCTTGTCCCCGGCACCGTCGCGGTGGACGACGAGATCGTGCACCAGCTCTGGTTCATCGCGCGGCGGGGGGCCGGGAGCGTCGTCCCGGTGCTCGTCCCCAATCGTAACGTCGTGGAGCAGGTACGTGTCGAAGCTGTAGGCCAGGAACGCCTGACGATCGACACCCGCGACATCGAGGTCACCCATCTGCGACTGGTCACCCTGGGGAGCAAGGTGATGCGGGAGCTCTGGCTCGACGCCGGTGGCCGGATCGTGAAGGCGGAGATCCCGGCCCTCCGGCTCCTGGCGGTCCGCGATGACCGCTGAAACCCTGAAACCCCGCGAGAGGTCCCCCCGTAGGGCCTCCCGTAACCCTTCCAAGGAACCGATCCTGATGCGAACGCTGCGGTCCGCACTGCTCCTCCTGGCCACCCTCGCGCCGGCCGTCCTCTCGGCGCAGGGTGGCACGACCGGTGGTGCCACGACGCTGTCGCTCGACGAGGCCATCAACCTCGCCAAGCGCAACAACCCGAGCTACCTGCAGCTCGTCAACGGCCGCACGCGCGCCGACGCCAATCTCCGGGCCGCCTACGGGAGCCTCCTCCCCACGGCGAGCACCAACATCGGCACCGGCTATCGCCAGGGCAAGCAGGAGATCGTGAGCGGCGTCGCCTTCGGCTCCACGAGCGACATCCTCTCGTCGAGCTGGGGGCTGAACGTCAGCTACAACTTCAGCGCCCGCACCCTGACCAACCTGAAGTCGGCGCGGGCCTCGGTCGACGCCGCCAACGCCGACATCGCCAACGCCGAGCAGTCGCTCCGCGCGGTGGTGGTGCAGGAATACGTCGCGGTGCTGCAGCGGCAGGCGCAGGCCGCGCTGCAGGACACCCTGGTCGCCTTCAACCAGCTCCAGCTGGACCTGGCCAAGGCCAAGGCCGGGGTCGGCACCGCCACCTCGCTCGACGTGATCCGCGCCGAAGTCGCGCTGGGCACGCAGCAGGTCGCGGCGCTCCGCGCCCACAACGACGAAGCCGTCGAACGCCTCCGCCTCTACCAGCAGCTCGGCGTGCCGGCGGCCGAGAACGTCCGACTCGACTCGCAGCTTCCGGTGACCGAGCCGACCGGGAACCTCCAGCAGCTCCTCAGCATGGCGCAGACGAGCAACGCCTCGCTCCTCGCCCTCCGGCAGCGGCAGGTCGTGACCGAGCAGAGCTATCGCGCGGCGCAGGGGGGCTACCTCCCCACGTTCTTCGCCTCGGCCGGCCTCGGCGGGTCGCAGCAGAAGTACACCGACGTGAACTACCTGCTCAACCAGGGGTCGGCGCAGGCCGCGGCCTCCAGGGCCTCCTGCTTCACGCAGGACTCGCTCCGTCGCGGCGCGGGGATGCCCGGGATCGCCGGCTGCAGCG
>CAZAGK010000115.1:0-9699 GCA_964484775.1 uncultured Gemmatimonas sp.
GTCGCGCCGCGACGAGAACCGATACGAGAACACCGTCTGCCGCTCGCCGCCGATCCGTGCCACACGTCCGATCCGCTGCCGGAGTCTGGCAGGGGTCCAGGGGAGGTCGAGGTGCACCACGACGCCCGCCCGCTGCAGGTTGACCCCTTCACTGAGCAGGTCGGTGGAGATCAGGAGCCGCAGCCGATCGTGCGCCGGGCGACTCCGGGCCTCTCCCGGCTCGAGTGCGGCGATGAGGTCGCCGCGCGCCCGTGCTCCGCTCGCGGAACGCGCGCCGGAGGCGGTCAGGAGCGCCACGTGCGGTTCGTGCCGCATCGCCGCATACAGGGCACGCGCCGTCGCGGCGAACTGCGAGAAGGCGATCACGGGCACGTCCGCGTGCGCGGTCAGGACCTCGTGCAGTCGCGCGACGCGTGAAGCGGTGTCGGCAGCCTCGAGACGCTCGGCGTCGAGCAGCACCGTGCGGACGGCGGCGCAGTGTTCGCGCACGGTCGACAACCACGCTCCGGCGTTCGGGGTCGGTGCGTCGAGGGGCAACTGCAGTTGGATCGCGTAATCGCCGGCGATCCATCGACGCAACTCGCGCGCCGAGGGCCACTCGCCCTGTGAGAGCGCGGCCTCGAGCGCGGCCCCGCGTTGCAGGCGCTGAAGGAGTGCCACGCGCAGAGCGGCGATGCTCGAGTCGCGACACCGGAGCAGCCCGATGGCGACGAGCCGGGTGGCCGTCCCGCCGCCCTGCAGCGGCGCCGCAGCGGGGAGCGACGCGATCGCGGCGTCGAGTGCGCTGGTGCGTCGCACCGGGAGTACGCGCGGCGCGGCGACCGAAGGGAGGTCGTCCCCACGGGCCTCGCGCCGCACGACGCACTGGGCCAACGCGCCCGGATCGGGTGTCGCTCCGCGCCCGAGGAAGAGGGCGAGCAGGTCGTGCAGTTCGGAGATCCGGTTGCGGACGGGCGTCGCCGTGAGGAGCAGGACCGGACGTGCCACGCACAGCCGTTCGATCGCGCGTCGGCGCGCCGTGCCGACGGCGCCCGCATGCTGCGCCTCGTCGAGGATCACGAGGCCGGAGTTCGGGGATTCGAGGGGCGAGCGGCTCAATCGTTCGTACGACACGAACTCGATCGCGACGGCGGCGCGTCGCGCGCTCCGTTGCCACGCCTCGCGCACGACGGCCGGTGCGACGACGAGCGGTCTCGCATGGCGCGCCGCGACCGCGAGCGCGACATACGTCTTGCCCATCCCCGGATCGTCGGCGAGAAGCGCGCCGCCGTGCCGCGCGATCGCGTCGTGCAGGCGTTCCACGGCGTCGTGCTGGTGCGGGCGCAGTCGGATCTCCCCGAGACAGGTCGCGGCGTCCGATGCGTCGCCGAGCGCGGTGCCGCGGATGATCGACGCGATCAGCTGTGCGTCCATGTCAGCAGTGCGGCGGCATCGCGCGGGCGCAGCCGGAAGCAGGAGAGCGCCACCTCGGACAGGGTGGTCGGATCGGGGACCTCCCCTTCGGCGGCGGCGCGACCGATCGGGGCGAGACGCGCGACCGCCCGCGCCCAGTCGCGGGGGATCGGAAGCCGCGCGACGGTCCAGCCGAGGAAACGATGATAGCCGCCGCGCGCGGGCTCGGCGATCAACTGGAGCCACGCGGTGATCGGCGGCGCGTTGAGCAGGGCCGCGAGCGCGTGCGCGTCGTCGTCGCTCGGGGCCATCACGGCGTAGCAGCTGTTCAGCAGGATGGTCGGATCGCCGCTCGGCAGTACGAGCGCCCGCGGTGCGCGACCGATGTCGCCCCACACCACGCGCGGGCGGTCGGTGCGCGCCGTGTCGGTGCGGAAGAGCTGCCACCAAGGTCCGCGCCCGTGTCCGTCGGTACGCGCAGCGAGACGGCGACGCCACGGCGTGAGCCAGGCCGCAGCGCCGGAGGGAAGTCGTTCCACGGGTGAGCCGTCCGCGCCGTGCGTCCAGATGATCCGACTGTCGTCCGCGTCGGCGCGCCACGCGCGGAGTCGCTCGCCGCGGAGCAGCGGCCGCACCATGGAGCGCTCGATCACCCCGGCGCTGTCGTTCGCCACCACGGAGATGACATCGTGGGGTCCTCGGAGATCTGTGCCCCGTTCGAGCGCCTGCACGATGAACGCCTCGTTGCATCCAGTCTTCACGCCGAGCAGCGGACGTCCGAAGTGGGTCGAGGCGAGTGGGATGCCTGCGGCGCTCAGGCGCTCGAAGTCGGCGCGCACGTCGGGAGGCACCAGAAGCCAGGGCGCTCCCGGCGAGTCCTCGAGCGGGAGGTCACCCGCGGTGGACTCCCACGCGAGCAACCGCTCCCGCCGGGCGACGGCCACTTGGACCGCCGGGCGTTCCGCCCGCTCGCGCGAAGCGACGATCAGTGACGGATATACCACGGCATCGAAGGTCGCCGGCGCCTCGCTCCAGTCCGCGACCTCGCGCACCGTCGCCTCTTCGGTGAGGAGTCGCCGCACGCCGCCGCCGGCGAGCGAGCGCCAGAGCTTCGTCGGCACCAGGAGCGCGAGCGTGCCGGAAGGACGCAGCAACGCCAGCGAACGCTCCACGAAGAGCGCGGCGAGGTCCGCCTGCGCGGCGAACCCGCGCCCGGCGCCGGTCGCTTCGGCACCGACCATCCACGCGGCCTCCCGCATCACACGGAAGCGCGAACGCAGATCGAGGCGCGCGGCCGGCGCGACCTGATGGAGACGGACCCAAGGAGGATTCCCGATCACCGCGTCGAACCCGCCTCGGGCCGCGACGTCGGGGAAGTGACTCGCGAAGGCGAAGGGGAGACTCGCCCCTCCGCGCAGCGCGGCGACCTGCCGGCGTCGCTCGCGCACATCGGCGCGGAGTTCGGCGAGCCGTCGCGACTGCGCGGCGGTCGCGGCGGTGCGGCCGGCGAAGAGATCGCGGGAACGCAGCGCACCGAGGAGGTCGCGACGCCGCGCGACGGACACGTCGAGCGCCGAGCGGGCGAGCGATTCCGCGGCGGAGCGCTCCTCGCGATCGAGGGCGCGGGCGAGTGTCCGTTTGCGCACGCCCGTGGCGCGCGTGTAGCGCCCGCGGAGGCGTTCGAGCACCGCGCCCCCGCCTCGGGCAGGCCCATCAAAGGCGGGGCCCGCGAGCGCATCGCCGACGCGGACGTTGCGGTCGAGATTCGGGAGCGGGATCACCCGTGAGGGATCCGACTCCTCGGCGTCGATGACCACCGAGAGCCAGAGACGCAGCTCGCAGAGCCACACCGCGGTGGGATTGATGTCGACGCCGAAGATCGACGCGGTGAGCACGTCACGCCGACGCAGCGAGAGCGGGCGTCGATCCCCGGCCGCACCCGCGAGCGCCGCGAGTCGCTCGAGTGCATGCACGAGAAAGGCCCCCGAGCCGCAGGCCGGATCCAGCACCCGCACCGATCGCACCGCGTGCGCGAGCCGCGCCTTCGCGGCACCCCCGAGGCGCTCACCGGCCTCGGCGGCGCGGATGACCCGTTCCTCGGCACCGAGCCGGACGAGCGCCGCGTCGAGACCGGCGCCGGCGACCCGATGCAGGAGTTCGTGCGGCGTGTAGAAGGCGCCCGCCGCGCGACGCTCGTCGCGCGCCATCAGTGACTCGAAGGCACGACCGAGCATCTCCGGATCCACCGCCGCCTCGGACCACCCGATCTGCTCCTCGTGGGCCGTCAGTCGATACCGCGACAGCAACGACAACAGCAACTCGCCGAGTGCGTCGTCGGCGAGCGTCACCTGTCGACAGCGCTTCTCGAGGGGTGTTCGGGCGAAGAGCCCGCCGTTGAGGAACGGGATCCTGCCCAGCGTGCGCGCCGCGGCCGCACGTCGGGGGAGCGGGGTATTGAGGGTCCCGAAGAACAGCGGGTCGAGGAACCGCCGATGCAACGCGCCTCCGTGCTCCAGTTGCGCGAGCGTGCGCTGTCGGAGGTACTCGCGATCGCCGTCGAGCCAGCCTTTGGCCTGCAGGAAGGAGAGGAAGAGCAGTCGGGTCGTGTGGAGGATGGCGATCTCCGTGCGCACGGACTCCGGCGCGGTCCCGGTGGCGGTCGCGGCCAGATCGAGCACCGAACGCTCGAGCTCACGATAGAATCGCCGCGTGAGATGGTCGCGGCCGAGCACCTCGGCCCAGCGGTGATGTACGAGCACGTCAGGGCCGCTCCGGGCGCTGAACAACGCGGCGAGGGTCTCGGCGTCGCTCGGCAGCACGCGATCGGGATCCACCCGCAGCAACGAGACCTTCGCGCCCACCGCTGGCGCGGCGAACACCACGCCGCGCGTCTCGCGTGCCACCACGACGATCAGCCAGAGCAGATGTGGGGCCCGCAGCGCGACGCGAGCGCACGCACTCGCGAGTTCGGTGCGTGTCCAGTCGCCGAAGGCGGCGTCCACGACGAGCAGCCGGAGCGTGCCAGCCCCGCTGGCGATGCTCGCACGTCGTACGCGGACGTCGAGGCCGAGCTGCCGTCTGGACGGCGCGTCGAGGGGCGCCGGCTCGTCGAACGCGAAGAGCTCGGCGAGGCTCAGGGCATCACGGTAGCTGCGAAGGCGGGCCAGTCGGTCCGCGAAGTCTCGGAGAGTGGGCACGCGCCCACAGTGCGACCGACCCCGCGATTCTCAGGCACCGTACCACTGCGTCCGACATCGAACCGTTGCGGCCGCGGGAGTGATGCCGCGCCGGCTCAGATCCGATCGAGCAGGGCGGGGAGTTCGCGCAGCTGTTCCAGGACGTGCGTGGGTCGGCTCGCCACGAGCTGCTCGCGCGAGAAGGGCCCCCAGAGCGCGGCGATGGTGAGCACGCCGGCCGCGTTCCCCGAGTGGATGTCGTGCGGTGAGTCGCCGACGAACACCGCCTCTTCGGCACGGACGTTCAACTGCTCGAGCGCGAGGAGCACCGGCTCCGGCTCCGGCTTGTGCTTCGTGACGCTGTCGGCACCGATCAGCACGGGGAGGAACGGGGCCATCCCGGTGAAGTCGAGTGCCTCCTGCGCCAGCACATTCCCCTTCGAGGTCACCAGCGCCATCGCGAGGCCGCGTTGCTGCAGGGTACGCAGGACGGGGAGGGAATCGGGGAAGGCGCGGGCAAGGGTGTGATGCATCGCCTTCTGATGCGCCCGATACCGGTCACGCAGGGCGATCAACTCCGCTTCCGTGGACGTGTACGCGCCCAACTGCTTCACGAGCGGCGTACCGATCCCGGCGATCCAGTCATCGGTGGTGGGATGCGGACCGGCGTAGCCTTCGAAGGCGTAGCGCATGCACGCCAGCAGGAGATCGATCGAGTCGAAGAGCGTGCCGTCGAGGTCGAACAGCACGGCTTTGAGCGGAGAGCGCATCCCGAAAAGTAATCGCTGGGACCGCCCCCTCAGCGTGACACGTACGCACGCCCCTTCCACTCCACCTGCTGGCCGCGCCACGCCGCTGACGCGAAGATCCAGAACACCACCGCGCTCGCCACCGGATGCAGCAGCGTGTACCAGAGCGGCTGCTTGGATCCGTGATACGGCGCGATCCACCCCATCGCGGCGAGCAGGTAGGCGGTGAGTCCCCACCAGCCCAGCGGCGCCGAGACCAGCCCTGCGAGGGCGAGGATCGCCACGACCGCGGGGACGATCCCCCAGAGGGTCGGGAGGGGAAAGATCACGCGCAGCACCCCGCGCCCGATCGGTCCGACGGGCAACGTGTCCCGGCCCGCCGCCCAGACATTTTTCCCCCAGCCGCGGACGAGATCGCCCAGTCCGCTGTACATGCGCGTGAAGAGATGCTCGAGTGCCGTCACCATCTGCACGCTCATCCCGGCGCGCGCGACGCTCTGGGCGAGGCGGAGATCCTCCGCGACGTGCGCGCGCACCGCGGCGTGCCCGCCGACGCGATCGTACGCGTCGCGCGTGATCATCAGGTACTGTCCGTTCGCGATCTTGGCGTAGGGACTCGTCGAGCGGCCGACCGCCTCGGTCCCACCGTAGCGCGCGAGGATCATCATGAAGATGTGCGGCTGGACGAGCTTCTCCCAGAACGACTCCATCAGCTGTTGCCCGGCCACGCTGAAGAGGTCGGCATTGCGGATCCGCATGGCGTTGACCGAGCGGGGAAGACACTCGGGACCGTGTCGGGTGTCGGCGTCCGTGAAGAGGAGGATCCGCCCCGTGGCCGTCGCCGCGCCGTTGTGACAGGCCCATTGCTTGCCGAACCATCCCTCGGGAAGATCCGGATTGTCGAGCACCCGCGCCCGCGGGTCCTCGGCGGCGACGCGCCGGGCGATCGCTCCCGTGCCATCCGTGGAGTGATCGTCCACGACGATCAGTTCGAAGTCCGGATGCCGCGAAGCGAGGATGCTCCGCATGCAATCCTCGATGTGGACCGCTTCGTTCCGCGCCGGGAGCACGATCGAGACGCGGTCAGCGTCCTTCCCGAGGTCGGCGGGATAGCGATCGAGTTCGACCGAATCGCTCAGCCGCCAGAGCACGATCAGCGGCACCACCGCGAAGGGGAGCGAGGCCGCGATGATCCAACCGACCGACATCAGCGTCCGGTCTCGACGGCGTCCGGCGCCGAACCGGGAGCCTCACGGCGGCCCAGGATCGTCGCCACGACCATGTCGGCGGTGACGTTGGTGGTGGTCCGGAACATGTCCGGGATCGTGTCCACGCCCAGCAGGATCCCCATTCCGGCAGGGGGGAGTCCGGCCGACATCAGCACCGGCACCATCATCAGGATGGACCCGCCGGGGATCCCCGGCACCGACAGCGTGGTCACGACACTCGTGATCGCGATCGTGGCGAGTTGCACCGGCCCCAGCGACACATCGTAGAGCCGTGCGACGAAGATCGCCCCGATGGTCTGCCCGATCGCCGCGCCGCAGCGGAAGAGGGCGACGGCGAGCGGGAGCAGGAAGCTCGTCACCCGTTCGTCGAGCTGCAGGCGGTCGCGCGCGCTGTCGAGCATCGCGGGGAGCGCGGCCAGTGACGACCGCGACGAGAACGCCACCGCCTGTGGGGGCAGGGCCCCGCGCGCGAAGGCGCGCAGCGGGACCCGGCCGAAGATCACCGCGACCGGGTAGAGCACCGCCGCCGAGAAGAGCACCGTGGCCCCGCTCACCAGGCCGACGTACGTCACCAGGGCGCCGATCGCGGCCACGCCGAGCTTCGCGCCCAGGGTGATGGCCAGCGCGAACACACCGATCGGGGCCGCGGCGAGCACCCAGCGCACCAGCACGAGCGACGCCTGTTCAACGCCGCGCAAGGCGCCGAGCAGTGCCGAGCGTGGGCTCGCGTCGACCCGCGTCAGCGCCGCGCCGAACGCCAGCGCGAAGACGATCAGCGGGAGCATCGCCCCGTCGGCCGCCGCCTTGATGGGGTTGATCGGCACGAGGTCCACGATGAACTGCGCGACCGTCGGGATGGCCTTGGCGCTCTCGAGGATCGCACCGCCGCTCGCCGCCGCATGCTGCCGGAGCGCGGTCGCGGCCGCCGGATCGATCGCGAGCAACGCGACGACGGGGGGACCCGCGACGACCCCGAGGAGCGCCGCCACCGAGAGCAGCAACAGGAAGAGCCCCATCGCCCGCACGCCGATCCGCCCCACGGTCCGGATGTCGTCGGCGCCGCCGACCGCGAGCATCAGCGTGGATACCACGAGCGGGACGATCGTCATCCGGATGGCCGCCACCCAGAGCGCACCCACCGGGTCGGCCACCTGCGCGACGCGCTCCAGGCCGGGGATCGCATGGGTGGCGATCCCGAGCCCGACCGCGAGCCCGGCCATGAGGGCCAACAGTACCCGAACGGCGAGTGACATAGCCCCCAAGCTACGGCACGCGCCATATTTCAGCGACCCAGTGACCTGCACCCGAGCGAGAACCACCATGATCAAGTCCGGCACCGACCTCATCAACGACGCCAAGACCCGTATCCGCGAGGTCTCGCCCAACGACGTGCAGGGGATGATCGCCGCGAAGGCCACGGCGATCTACCTCGACGTGCGCGAGCCCAACGAATGGAATCTGGGCCGCATCCCCGGCGCGATGTTCATCCCCCGCGGCACGCTGGAGACCAAGGTCGAGGGGATGATCCCGCGCGACGCGACGGTCGTCATCTACTGTGCCGGCGGGAACCGGTCGGCGCTCGCCGCCGACACGCTGCAGCAGATGGGCTACACCGACGTCTGCTCGATGGCGGGCGGCTGGCGGGACTGGATGATGACCGGAGGGCCGGTCGAGGGATGACCATCGTCGGTTCCTCCGCCGCGGACCGACTCGCGCGCATCGCCGAGGCGGTGCGTCAGCATGAGCCGCGACTCGAGGAGCGTGACGAGCCTTACTGGGAGGCGGCCGTCGCGCTGATCCTGCGGGTGAGTCCCGAAGATCGGCTCGAAGCGCTGTTCATCAAGCGCGCGACCCGTGACGGGGATCCGTGGAGCGGCCAGATCGCGCTGCCGGGCGGACGCTTCGATCAGAGCGACCAGTCGCTCGAGCACACCGCCATCCGCGAGACCCTCGAGGAGGTCGCACTCGACCTCCGCGTGCATGGCACGATCCTCGGCGCGCTCGACGAGATCCGCCCGCGGACACCCGTGCTCCCGCCGGTCATCGTGCGTCCATTCGTCGCCGTGGTCTCCACCGATGCTCCCATCGGAACGAGCGACGAAGTCGCGGCGGCGTTCTGGGTGCCGCTCGACCAGCTCTTCGACCCGACGTCGTCGCGGGAGACGGAGATCCTTCTCCGCGGCTTCAACGTGCGGCGTCCGGCGATCCATTTCGGCGAGCACTATATCTGGGGGATGACGGAGTACATCCTGCGCTCCTTCGAGCCGATCGCCAAGTGAGGTCCCGCCGATGAGCTACGGCGCCGGCCATGCGCGACGCCCGCTCGCGGCGCGCGCCGCGATCGCGCTCGTCATCACCTTGGCGTTCGTCCTGCTGCCCGCCTTCGGGGACAAGTGGGTGTTCGATCATTGGTCGAATCCCAACGTGTACGGCACGGAATGGGGACGCCTGCTCCGCGTGATGGGGTGGTGGCCGACCTGGCTGATCGCATCGGTCGCGCTCTATCTGCACCGTCGCGCCGGCGATCCCGCGGCCGCGAAGCGCGACGCCTGGCTTCTCGCCGGATCACCGGCGCTCGCGGGGATCCTCTGCGAGATCATGAAACTGCTGATCCGCCGCGAACGTCCGGGACTCTGGAACGGCGAGTCCGTGTTCCGGTCGTTCGCCGAGCATCCGTGGAGCACCGCCGGGCTCGCGACGCCGAGTTCGCACACGATGGTCGCCTTCGGTGCGCTCACGATGATGGCACGACTCTTTCCGCGCGCGTCGTGGGTCTGGTACGCGCTCGCCTGGGGGTGCGGACTCACCCGCATCCTCGATCACGCGCACTTCGTGAGCGATGTGACCTTCGCGGCAGTACTCGGCTGGGCGGTCGCGTGGGGGTTGTATCTGCGATACGCGCCGCCTCCGGCAACGACCGCGGCATGATCCGTTTCACGGCCCATGACTGACGCCGTCGATCGGTCCGCCCTGACCGGCGATTCGCTCCGCCACTTCTATCGGCTCTGGCGGCGGATCGAGCGCAAGGAGCCCACGACGATCGTGCGGTACGCCGACGGCGAGGAATCGCTCATGCGCGGCGGCGGGATCGGCAAGTCGGCGACCGTGTTCGTCGAGGACGATTGGTGGGCGCCGGAAATCGCGCCTTATCTG
>CAZAGK010000116.1:0-9686 GCA_964484775.1 uncultured Gemmatimonas sp.
CGAGCTGTACGCCGCGTGCGAGACCGCGCGGGCGATGCTCGTGCCGCCGCACAACTGCTCGCGGGTGATCGCGCGCCCGTTCGTCGGGACGAGCGGGGCCTGGCAGCGCACGACGAACCGTCGGGATTACTCGATCGCGCCCACGGGGGAGACCCTGCTCGACGCCCTGATGGCCGCCGGGATCCCGCGGACGGGGGTCGGGAAGGTGGACGACCTGTTCGCCAAGCGGGGGCTGGAGGGGGGGCACACGACGGGGAATCCGGAAGGGATCGCCCGGATCGGCGACTGGATCGCCTCGGGAAGTGGGTTCCTGTTCGCCAACCTAGTAGATTTCGACCAACTATACGGGCACCGAAACGATGTTTCGGGGTTCTACAAGGCGTTGCAGGCGTTCGACGCGGCCCTGCCCGCTCTGGTGTCCGCCCTCCGAGAGGATGATTTGCTGCTGATTACCGCCGACCACGGGAACGATCCGACCACGTCCTCGTCCGACCATGCCCGGGAGAATGTCCCCGTGCTGGCCGCCGGGGCGCGCGTCCGTCCGGTGGCGATCGGTGACCGACGCACCTTCTCCGATCTGGGTGCGACGGTGGCCGAGTGGTTCGGCCTGTCGTTCCGCGGGGCGGGGGAGTCCTTCCTCCCGCGGATCACGGGGCAGGCGTGAGCAGTCTCTCGCGCATCCAGGCGCTGCGTCAGGCCGCCACCGAGGCGATGGACCACGCCTACGCGCCGTACTCGCAGTTCCGCGTGGGCGCAGCGCTCCTCGCGGCCGACGGCACCATCTTCCCGGGGTGCAACGTCGAGAACTCCTCCTATCCGGCGGGGATCTGCGCCGAACGCGGTGCGTTGGCGGCGGCGGTCGCCGCCGGGCATCGTGCGTTCACCCACGTCGTCATCATCACCGACGCCGAACAACCCACCCCGCCGTGCGGCATCTGTCGCCAGGCGCTGGTGGAGTTCACCTCGCATCTCGAGATCATCAGCGTGACCACCGCGGGTGCGGAGGCGATCTGGTCGTTGGCTGACCTGTTGCCGACTCCGTTCACGCCCCAGTCCCTGTCCCACCTATGAAATCAGCCGCGACGCCGGCCCCCGTGGCCGCTCCGCTGCGGACCTCCGCCCTCCCTCCGCGCCGTTGGCGCGGGATGTCGGCGCTGCTCCTCATCCTCATGGCGGCCGTCGTCGGCGCCTGCTCCGAGAACATCGACACCGGCAAGGGCTGCCCGTTGCTCTGCCCCGGCCAATCGGTGACCGTGCGCGACACCGTGCTGACGCCGGCGCTCGTGTTCGACTCCACCTTCGTCGGGTATCCGCAACGCGGCACCGAAGCGGGGGTGCTCCTCGCCTGGCGCGGCGACACGATCGACACGCGCGGGATCGTGCGCTTCGACTCGCTGCTCCTGCAGTTCGCGCCGCCGTCGGACACGGTCCGCCCGATCACGCGCGTGGACTCGTCGAAGCTCAAGCTCGTCATCGATACCGCGGGGCGCCGGATCCCGGCATCGGTCACCTTCGAGGTCTACGACGTCGACGAGCCCTCGGACACGAACTCGGCCGATGTGCTCGCCAACTTCATCCCGAGCCGGCGGATCGGCAGCCTGACGGTCGCGAGTTCGGCGTTCTCCGACACGACCTACATCCCTCTCTCCGACTCGGCGGTCCTCGACAAGATCGTGAATCGCGCGCATCTGCGCGTCGGCGTGAAAGTGTCGGGGAGCAGCTCGGTCTGGATGCGCGTCGGCTCCATCGAGACCGGGGCACCCATCACGGTGAGCTACCGTCCGTCGCCCGACACCCTGGTGAGCAAGCTCGTCGTGAGCCCCATCTCCTCGACGCCGATCGATCCAGCCGAACTGAAGCGCGACCTGCAGGACTACACCCTGGTCGCGAAGTCGAACGTCCCGGTCACGACGGGGACCTTCTCCGTCGGTGGCGCGCCCGGACGCCGGGCGTACCTGCGCTTCAACATCCCGAAGTCGATCAGCGACTCCACGACGATCATCCGCGCCACGCTGCGACTCACGCAACGGCCGCTCGCGATGGGCGACGCGAAGGACACGATGATCGTGCACGCGCACGTCGGACTCGCGGGGCCCGCGGTCACCGACCTGTATCGAGCCTCGGACATCATCGCCGGCGCGGGACTGCTCGTGCTGGACTCGCTCATCGTGTCGCCCCGCGACTCGGGGCTCAAGACGCTCGAGATGTACACGCTCGTGCGCGCCTGGGGCGGGCAGAGCGCCCTGCTCAACGCGCCGCCCCGTGCCCTGATCCTCAAGGCGCGCGACGAATCGCTCACGCCGATGGAGGCGCGCTTCTTCTCCACGAGCGGGCCGCTCGCGACCCGCCCCACGCTGCGCATCACATACGTGCCGAAGTCCACCTACGGGGTGCCTTGATGTCCATCCGTCGCTTTGTCGCATTCGCGGCCGCTGGCGTCCTGACCGCCTCGTCGCTCGGCGCGCAGGGGACCCTCAGCACGCAGGGCTTCGGCTTCCCGTTCGGTGAGCTCAGCACGCGCGCCCTCTCGCTGGGTGGGTCCGTCGGCGAGTTCGACCTGCAGAGCCCGATCAACCCCGCCTCGCTGGGCATCGGCATCCGCTCCGCCGCCTGGGTGCAGTACTCCCCCGAGTTCCGCACCATCGACGGCGGCAAGGGAAGCTTCAACAACACGACCGCGCGCTTCCCGCTCTTCGGCGTCACGAGCAAGTACGACGACTTCACCTTCGCCCTGTCGTTCTCGAGCTACCTCGATCGCTCGTGGACCAACCAGTACGACGACACGCTCCTGATCGGCACCGTGCGCACTCCGTCGCGGTCCACCGCGCAGAGCACCGGCGGCATCAACGACGCCCGCGTGGCGATGGCCTGGTCCATCACCCCGAAGCTCTCGATCGGCGTCGGACTGCATATCCTGCCCGGCCAGAACAAGGTGCTGCTCGCCCGCGACTTCGCCGACACGCTCAAGATCGGCAGCTACACCAACGCCGGCACGCTCTCGTATCTCGGACAGGCGATCTCGCTCGGCGCCACGGGCACCCCGATCGAGCATCTGAACATCGCGGGCTCCATCCGCCTCGGTGGGCCGATGCAGGTCCGCGCCGGTGACAGCACCGTGGTCGGCGAAGGACGGGTCCCGCTGCGCTATGGCCTCTCGGCCGCCTACGAGGGTTTCGCGGGATCGGTGATCGTGGTGCGCTTCGATTCCGAGCGCTGGACCGACCTCAAGGGGCTGGGCTCGTCGTCGGTGAACCTGCACAACTCGACCGCGCTCTCCGCCGGCGTCGAGTTCGCGGGGCCGAAGCTCGGCGGTGTGCCCAGCGCCTTCCGCGCCGGCGTGATGACGCGGACGTTGCCGTTCTCGCCCTTCGCCGATGCGGTGAAGGAGAACGGTCTCTCCGGCGGCGTCGGCATCCCGTTCGCACAGGGGCGTCTCGCGCTCGACCTGGGACTGATGTACGCCACGCGCTCCGCGAGCGGCCTGCGCGAGAAGGCCACCACGATGAGCGTCGGGCTGGCCATCCGGCCCTGAGGCCGGTGACACGGACACGAACGGACCGGACCGGACGCTGATGTCGGCGACCAGCAGGGAAGCGGCGACCGCACCGCTGATCCTCGTCGCCGACGACGTGGAGGCGAACGTCGAACTGCTCGTCGACCAGCTCGCGACGCTGGGGTTCCGCACCGTCGTCGCGAACGATGGGCCGGGGGCGATCGCCGCCTGCTTCGATCATCGACCGGACCTGGCCATCCTCGACGTGTCGATGCCCGCCCTCGACCTCGGCGTCCCCGATCGCGACGCGGGCTATGAGGTATGTCGCCGGCTCAAGAAGGATCCGCGCACCACGCGCATCCCCGTCATCTTCGTCACCGCCACCAACGACACCGCCGATCGCGTGAAGGCGATCGAGGCCGGCGCCGACGACTTCCTGACGAAGCCGCACCATCGGCTGGTGCTCAATGCGCGCGTGCGTTCGCTGCTCAAGCTCAAGGGCGCGACCGACGCCCTCGAGGAGAGCCTCAAGCGGCTCCGTGAACTCACGCGCGTGCGCGACGATCTCATGAAGATGATCGTGCACGATCTCAAGACGCCGCTCACCTCCGTGCTCGCCACCCTCGAGATGATGCGCGACGGCGATTTCGGGGAGATGAACGAGCGGCAGGGACGCGCCGTCTCCGACGCCGAGGCCAAGGCCGAGGATCTGCTCACGCTGATCGAGGACCTGCTCGAGGTCGCGAAGATCGAGGAGCAGTCGATCACGTTGAACCCTGAGCCGATCGCACCGGCCGCGCTGCTCGCCGAGATCGTCTACGACTGGGGGCTGCGCTTCCGTCAGGAGGGGGCGACCGCCACGACCGACGTCGCCGACGACGCGCCGGTGATCAGCGCCGACAAGATGCTGATCAAGCGCGTCTTCTCGAACCTCGTGCAGAACGCCATCACGCACTCCGCCGGTCCGGTCGCGCTCGCGCTGCGGGCGCGCCCCGACGCCAACGGGATCCTCATCACCGTGAGCGACAACGGCCCGGGGATCCCCGAGGAATACCAGGATCTGATCTTCCGCAAGTTCGAGCGCGTGCGCTCTCCCAATGCCCCGCGCGTGCGGAGCTCCGGGCTCGGACTCACCTTCTGTCGTCTCGCGGTGGAAGCGCACGGCGGGCGGATCTGGGTGAAGAGCGCCGAAGGGGAGGGGAGCACCTTCTTCGTGCAGCTCCCGTTGCAGCCGGTCGCCGGCGCCAAGGGCAGCAAGAGCGCGTGAAGGCCTACCTGCGCACCTTCGGGTGCCGCGCGAACCAGTACGACACCGAGGCGGTCCGCGCGATCGTGCTCGCGGCCGGTGGCGAATGCGTCGACGATCCGACGGTCGCCGATGTGATCGTCATGAACTCCTGCGCCGTCACCGCCGAGGCCGAGGCGGACCTCCGGCAATCGCTCCGCCGCGCGGCCAACGACGCCACCGCGATCGGTCGCGCGCCGACACCGGCGATCGTCATGGGGTGCGCCTCCGCCCGCGACGACGGCCGCATCGCCGCGCTCCCCGGAGTCCGTGCCGTGATCGCGGGCGCCGATCTCGGAGCGGTCGCCGAAGCGATGGGGCTCCCCCGCGCGGCCGCCGCCGTCCCGATGGCCGCGCAGACGGGCTCCCGCGCCCTCCTGCGCATCCAGGACGGCTGCGACGAGCATTGCACCTTCTGCGCCACGACCCTCGCACGCGGCGCGAATCGCTCGCGCGCGGCGCACGAACTCGTCGCCGAGGCTCGCGTGCTCGCCGAGTCGCACCCGGAGATCGTGATCACCGGCGTGCATATCGGGAGCTACGGTCACGACCTCGGCAGTTCGCTCGGCGCGCTCGTCGGCACGCTCGTGGAGCAGGTGCCCGAGGTCCGGTTCCGTCTCACGTCGATCGAGGCGACCGAGGTGGACGCACCGCTCGCCGCGCTGTTGCGTGACGGCGGCCCGCGGGTGGCGCCGCATCTGCACGCGCCGCTGCAGAGCGGCTCCGATGCGGTCCTGCGGCGGATGGGGCGGCACTGGTACACGGCCTCCACGTACGCCCGAGCGATCGAGCGGCTGACCGCAGAGCGACCGATCTTCGCCCTCAGCGGTGACGTCATCACCGGCTTTCCGGGTGAGACCGACGCCGACCACCGCGCGACCGTCGCGCTCGTACGCGAGCTCCCCTTCACGGCACTCCACGTCTTCCCGTATTCGGCGCGCCCGGGCACGGCGGCCGAGCGGCTCCCGGGGGCCGTTCCCGGCCCGTTGGCCCGCGAACGCGCCGCGGAGCTGAGGATGCTCGCTGAGCAGAAGTCGACCGCCTACGCCGCCTCCCGCGCCTGTGGAACGGCCGATGTGGTCGTGATCGGCCGTGGCCCGTCCCGCCACGGGCTCACCGAGGACTATCTTTCTGTGCTGCTACCGGAACCGGCCCCGCCGCGCGGGGCCCGATTCCGGGCGCGACTCATCGCTGGCCCCTCCGGGCTCCGCGCCACCACGCTCTGACCACGATCCGCGACGTGCCTTCCGTTTACATCGAGACCTACGGCTGCCAGATGAACGTGAGCGATTCCGAGCTGATGCTCGGGAAGCTCGCGGCCAGCGGCTATGATGCCGTCGAAGGCCCCGAGGGCGCGGACGTCATCCTCGTGAACACCTGCGCGATCCGCGACAACGCGGAACAGCGGGTGATCGGCCGACTCGGCGAACTCCGTCGCTTCATGGGGCGCGACACGATCCTCGGGGTCACCGGGTGCATGGCGCAGCGCCTCGGGCCGAAGTTGCTCGAGACCGATTCGCGCGTATCGCTCGTCGTCGGCCCCGACGCGTATCGTGCGCTGCCGCAGCTGATCGACGGCGCCCGCAACGGCGAACGCTTCACGGCGACCGACTTCGATCTCGAAGAGCACTACGAGGACTTCCAGGCCCGTCGCTTCGATGGCGTGAAGGCCTGGATCCCCGTGCAGCGCGGCTGCGACTATCGCTGCACCTACTGCATCGTGCCGTACACCCGCGGCAGCGAACGGTCGCGCCAACTCGCGGATGTCGTGCGCGAGACGGAGGAAGTCGTCGCGCAGGGGCTCACCGAGGTCGTGCTCCTCGGTCAGACCGTGAACTCGTACAACGACGGCACCGCCGACTTCGGTGAGTTGCTCCGCGCGGTCGGCGCGGTCCCGGGGATCCGCCGGGTGCGCTACACCAGCCCGCACCCGAACGACTTCTCCGAGTCGGTCATCCGCGCGATGGCCGAGGTCCCCACGGTCTGCGAGCACGTGCACCTGCCGATGCAGAGCGGGTCGACGCGCACGCTGAAGCGCATGCTGCGCCGCTACAGCCGCGAGGACTATCTGGCCTGCGTGGATCGGCTGCGTTCGGCGATCCCGGGCCTCGGGATCACCACCGACATCATCGTCGGCTTTCCCGGCGAGACGGACGAGGACTTCGCCGAGACCCTTTCGGCAGTCTCCGAGGTCGGTTTCGACGACGCGTTCATGTTCAAGTTCTCCATGCGCGACGGGACCCCGGCGCAGCGGCTCCCCGCTGAACTGCTCATCCCGGACGAGGTCGTCGATGAGCGTTTCGAGCGCCTCAAGGAGCTCGTGCGGAGCATCTCCCGCGACAAGAACATGCGCCGACTCGGTGAGCGCCGCGAAGTGCTGATCGAGAAGGAGGCCCGCAAGGGCGACGGGCTCCTGCAGGCCCGCTCGCGTGACTTCAAGACGGTCATCGTCCCCGGCGATCCCTCGATGATCGGCAGCTATCTGACGGTGGAGCTCACCGGCACCACCGGCTCGACCTTCACCGGCGCGGCGGTCGCAGAGCGCGCCGCCCTCCCGATGGCGTAGCCACCGCCGCGCCCCACCGGCCCGAGTTCCGCATCGGAACCTCGCACCGGATCCCGCAACGATCCGATACACGGCGCATCGATTCGATGCGCCGTTCGTGCGTCCTCCCGCGCACCGTTCACCGATGCCGCTCATCGCGTGGGCCGTGGCCGCATGGACCGTGGGCGCCCTCGCGGGCGCGGCGGACGTACCGACCGCACCACTGCTGATCGGCGCGGCGGTGGCCGCGACTACGCTGCTGCTCAGCGGGCGCCGATCGACGATCCTCCTCGTCGCGCTCCTGCTGCTCGCCTCCGCCGCGACCATGGCCGCGCGGGCCGCGCGGCTCGGCGACGCACGGTGCCGCGAGAACGCGCTGCGCGCCGGGGAGCTCGCCGCCGCGCGTGCACGATCGCCGTGCGCCGTGCACGAGGACGCGCTCGACCGGTGGTTCACCCAGCGGCGCGAGCACGCCGGCCGCATCATCGACCGCGACTTCGGCGGAGACGCCCCGCTCGTGCGCGCCCTGCTGATCGCCGATACCAAGGAGCTCCCCCTCGACCTCCGTGATCGCTTCGCGTCGGCGGGGCTTGTGCACATCCTGAGCATCTCGGGACTGCATGTGGCGATCATCGCCGAGGCGGTGGCGCTGCTGCTCGGTGCGCTCCGGGCGGGGCCGCGGCTCGCTCCGGCACTGACTGTGTTGGTCATCGCGGCCTACGTGGCGATGATCGGTGCGCCGCCACCAGCGGTGCGCAGCGCGGCGATGCTCGCCGTCACCGTCGTCACGCGCGCGCTGCAGCGCCCCGTCTCCCCCTGGGCCGCGCTGGCCCTTGGGGCTGCGGCGCCGCTCGTCGATCCGCGCGTCGCGACCGACCTTGGGTGGCAGTTGAGCGTCGCCGGTTTCGCCGCGCTGATCGCCGGTGGACGCTTCGCCAAGCGGCACATCCCTAAACGATGGCGCGGCTGGCGGAAGGCGCTCGCGCGCGATCTCGTCATATCTGTGGTGGCCACCATCGTGACCGCGCCGCTCGTCGCCTGGGCCTTCGGTCGCGTGAGCCTCGTGGCGCCACTCACGAACCTCGCTGCCGCGCCGATCGTCGCGGTGATGCAGCCGACGCTTTTCCTCGCACTCGCGCTCGGCTGGTGGCCGGGTGGCGCGACGATCGCGGCGGCGGCCGCGCACCCGATGCTGGCGGCGTTAGACCTGGTCGCGCGACTCGGCGCCGCCGTGCCCTTCGCTGCACTTCCGGTGGCCCCGTCGCTCGCGGTCGCGATCGGCGCAGGGATCGCCGCGGTCGCGCTCGTGGTCGCGGCGTGGAGCCGTGATCCCGCCCGCGCACTGGTCGCGGGCGGCTGCGCCTTCGCGGCGTGCGTGTGGTGGCCGCTGCTGCCGACCGGGAGTGGCGAGATGGAAATCCACATGATCGACGTGGGGCAGGGAGATGCGATCGCCGTGCGGACGCCGCACGGGCGATGGATCGTGATGGACGCCGGTCGCTCGTGGCAGGGCGGCGACGCGGGGCGGACGACCGTCATCCCGTATCTGCGCCGGTTCGGCGGTGCGGTGGAGTGGCTCATCCTCTCGCACCCGCATGCCGATCACGTGGGCGGTGCGGCGAGCCTGCTGCGCACACTGCGTCCCCCGCATCTGCTCGACGCCGCCTTCGCCGGGAGCAGCGAGCCATATCGTGCCGTACTCGCCGAGGCCTCGCGCCAGGGCACGGAGTGGCATCGCGCGCGACCGGGGGCGCGTGTCACCGTCGACGGCGTGGAGTTCATCACACTCGCACCCGATTCCGCGTGGACGGCATCGCTCACCGATCCGAACCTCGCCAGCACGATCGTGATGGCCCGATTCGGCTCGGTGCGGTTGCTGCTGACCGGGGACGCCGAGGGGGCCGAGGAGCGCTGGCTGCTGGAGCGCGGGGTGTCACTCCAGGCTGACGTCCTCAAAGTAGGACATCACGGCAGTTCGACGAGTTCAACTGACCTGTTCCTTGACGCCGTGAATCCCCGTGTTGCGCTCGTATCTGTAGGATTCGCAAATAGTTACGGACATCCGGCGGCGTCGGTGATGGCGGCGCTCCGCGCCCGCGGGGCGACGGTACTCCGGACCGATCAGCTCGGCACGATCGTGCTCCGGACCGACGGGCGGGGTCTCGCCGCCGAGGCCGCCGGGACCCGATGGCGGCTCCGGTGACCCCCGTTCAACACTTTCAAAAGCATTGACGTACATTCATGTGCACGGCGAGCGCGAAGGGAGTGGGGGGGCCGGGGGGCCTCTCGCCCTTCGCGTCTCGTTTTAACCCCATCGAGGGTGCGCTCCCTTGCCTCGGGTGGTCGCAGGTCGGCACTATTCC
>CAZAGK010000117.1:0-9583 GCA_964484775.1 uncultured Gemmatimonas sp.
AAGGGGCAGCCCGCGCCGGCGACCTACACCGGGAGCGATCACGCCTACGAGCAGCTCGTGGCGCGCACCGATCTGGACATCGTCTACACCGCCACCCCGTGGGAGTACCACGTGCCGGTGATGCTCGCCGCGCTCGCGCACGGGCACCATGCGGCGAGCGAGTGCCCCTTCGGCACGACGCTCAAGGATCTCTGGGCGCTGGTGGACGCGAGCGAGAAGGCGCGGAAGCACTGCCTGCATCTCGAGAACTGCAACTACGGCTACAACGAGATGATGGTGAACCGGATGGTGCACGAGGGGGTGTTCGGCGAGATCCTGCACGCCGAGGCCGCCTATCTGCACGATCTGCGTTCCATCCTCAACGAAGGGCGTGATGAAGGGCTCTGGCGTCGTGCCTGGCACACGCGGGCCGACGCCAATCTGTACCCGACCCACGGGCTCGGCCCCGTCAGCTGGTACCTCGACGTGCACAACGGGGACCGGTACGACTACATGGTGAGCGTGAGCGGGCCGGAGCGCGGGTTGAGTGAGTGGCGCGAGCAGAAGGTGACCGACAAGACCGATCCGCGGTGGAAGGAGAAGTACATCACCGGCGACATGAACACCTCCATCCTCAAGACGGTGAAGGGGAAGACGGTGATGCTCCAGCACGACGTGAGCAACGCCCGTCCCTACACGCGGCACAATCGCGTGCTCGGCACCAAGGGGACGTTCGAGGATTATCCCCCGCGCATCTTCGTCGAGGGGAAGTCGCCGCGCGAGCAGTTCTATCCGATCGACGACTGGAAGAAGGATTTCGAGCACCCGCTCTGGACCCGCATCGGCGAGAAGGCGCGCAGCGGCGGGCACGGTGGCATGGACTACGTGATGGCCTTCCGCCTGATCGAGTGCATGCATGAAGGGCTCGCGCCGGACTACGATGTGTACGACGCAGCCACCTGGAGTGCCCCTTTCCCGCTCTCGCAGATGAGCGTGGCCAAGGGTGGGCAGCCCATGAAGTTCCCTGACTTCACCCGCGGCGAATGGAGCAAGAAGCGCTCGTGACCTTCCCCCTCATGCAGGCGGCGGCCGACGCGGCCCCCGCGGTGGCGACCGCGTTCCAATTCGCCACGATCGACTGGGTGATCATCGGCGTTTCGATCGCCGTGAGCTTCCTTCCCGCACTCTTCTTCTGGAAACGTGCGAGCGAGAACACGAGTGAGTTCTTCACCTCGGGGCGCGCTGCGCCCTGGTGGCTCGTGGGGATCTCGATGGTCGCCACCCCCTTCAGCACCGACACGCCGACCCTCGTCACCAACATGGTGCGGCAGAGCGGCGTGGCCGAGAACTGGCTCTGGTGGAGCTTCCTGCTCACCGGCATGATGACGGTGTTCTTCTATGCGCGGCTCTGGCGGCGCTCGGGAGTGCTCACCGACCTCGAGTTCTACGAGATCCGCTACTCGGGGAAGGCGGCCCACATCCTGCGCGGCTTCCGTGCCGTGTATCTCGGGCTCTTCTTCAACTGCGTGATCATGGCCACGGTGAACCTCGCCGCCGCCAAGATTGGCAACGTGGTGCTCGGCTGGCCGATGGAGCGCACCCTGCTCGTGTGCGCGGTGATGACGATCTTCTTCGCCTCGGTCTCCGGACTCTGGGGCGTGCTGGTGACGGACACGATCCAGTTCGGGATCACCATGACCGGCACCTTCGCGGTGGCGTACTACGCGCTGCAGCAGCCGGCGGTGGGCGGGCTGGCGGGGCTGTTCGCCAAGGTGCCGGCGAGCAAGCTGGCGTTGTTGCCGGACTTCAACGATTGGTCGGTGGCGGCGACGGTGTTCATCATCCCGCTCACGATCCAATGGTGGAGCGTCTGGTACCCCGGCGCCGAACCGGGCGGCGGGTCGTACATCGCGCAGCGCATGCTGGCCTCCAAGACGGAGAAGGACGCCGTCATCGGCACCCTGCTGTTCAACGTGATGCACTACGCGCTGCGTCCGTGGCCGTGGATCATCGTGGCGCTCGCGTCGACGATCATCTATCCGCAGCTCAGCGACATCGCGCAGACCTTCCCGCATGTGGACCCGAAGCTGATCGGCGACGACATCGCCTACCCGGCGATGATGCGCTTCCTCCCGGCCGGCTTCCTCGGGCTCGTGGTGGCGGGAACGCTCGCCGCATACCGCTCGACGATCGAGACGCATCTGAACTGGGGGACGTCGTACCTCGTGCACGACTTCTACCGCCGCTTCATGCGTCCGGGCCTCTCCGAGAAGCACTACGTGCTCGTGGGGCGCCTCGTGACGGCGGCGCTGATGATCTGCGCCGCGCTCATGACCTACGCGCTCGGCACGGCCAAGGAGGCGTTCGACCTGATCCTCTCGATCGGCGCCGGCACCGGTCTGCTCTACCTGCTGCGCTGGTTCTGGTGGCGCGTGAGCGCGTGGAGCGAGATCTCGGCCATGGCGTCGTCGTTCCTCGTGGCGCTCGGCTTCTTCATCGCCCGCAAGAACGGGGTGGTGGTGGCGGAGCACGTGTCGCTGCTGGTGACGGTCGGGGTGACGACGGTCGTGTGGTTCACGACCACGCTGATCGCCGCGCCGGCCGATGAGGCCACGCTGATCAAGTTCTTCACCCTCGTGCGTCCGGCCGGTCCGGGATGGGCGCCGATCGCCGCCAAGACCTCGGTGCGTCCCGCCGCCAACGCGCTCCCGCAGGCGATGCTCGGTTGGGTGCTCGGTTGCTCCTTCGTCTACTCGGCGCTCTTCGGCACGGGCAGCTTCCTCTACGGGCGCATGCCGCAGTTCTATGTGTGCCTGGCGATCTTCCTGCTGAGCGGCTTCTTCATGCAGCGGGTGCTCGCCGGCTTCTGGGCACAGAGCGAAGGATGACGACGGGCGGGCCCGCGACGCAGGGAGTGATCCTCGCCCGCGGGCTCGGCACGCGCATGCGGCGTGCGAGCGGCGAGGTCGCCGCCGAAGGACTCGACGCGGCCCAGGACGCCGCCGCGTCGAGCGGGGCCAAGGGGATGATGCCCTTCGCCCGACCGTTCCTCGACTATTCACTCTCGATGCTCGCCGACGCGGGGATCCGGGAGGCCGTGCTCGTGATCGGCCCCGAGCATGGCGAGATGCGCCGCTACTTCGAGGAGAGCGCCGAGGGACGCCGCGTGCAGCTGCGTTTCGCGGTGCAGGCCGAGCCCCGCGGGACCGCCGATGCGGTGCTCGCCGCCCAGGACGCGGTGCGCGACGCCCCCTTCCTCGTGCTCAACTCCGACAATCTGTATCCCGCCGAGACCTGCCGCGCGGCGGCCGCGATCGGCGGATGCGGGCTCGTGGCCTTCGAGGCCGAGGCGCTCGTGACGGAGGGAGGGATCGAAGCGGAACGGGTGCTGAAGTTCGCGCTGGTGGACTTCGACGAGAGTGGCGCGCTGCGCACCATCAAGGAGAAGCCGGCCGCCGATGACCCGCTGGCGCAGCGCCGCGAGCGCTGGGTGTCGATGAACCTCTGGTCGTTCACGCCGGCGATCTTCGATGCCTGTGCGCGGGTACGTCCCTCGCCGCGCGGCGAACTCGAACTGCAGGATGCGGTGACGATCGCGATGCGCGACCTGGGGGAGCGATTCCGCGTGGTGAAGGCGCACGCGGGGGTGCTCGATCTCTCGAGCCGGGCCGATGTGGGGTTCGTGGGGCGTCGTCTCGAAGGACTGGATCCGCGTCCGTGAGGAAGCACTATCTGGTCCCCGGGCGGGTGGAGCTCGTCGGCAAACATGTGGACTATGCGGGTGGTCGCTCGCTGACCTGCGCGGTGGATCTCACCATCCGCGTCCGTGCGACGGCGCTGCAGGAGCCCGTGCTGCGCGTGCGCGACTCGCAGCGGCGCGGACTCGTGGTGGTGCCGCTCTCGACGAACGCCGAGCGTCAGGGGCCGATGTGGAGCACCTACATCGCGGCGGTGGCGCGGCGCTTCGCGCGCGACTTCCCGTACGCGCGCACCGGGCTCGACCTCCGGCTCAAGAGCGAGCTGCCCGCCTCGGCGGGGTTGAGCAGTTCGAGTGCGCTGGTGGTGGCCGTCGGTACCGCGCTCGTGGATGCGAACCGGATGGGGGAGGATACCCGTTGGCGCGCCGCCGTGCCGGACGATGTGGCACGCGCCGAGTATTTCGCGGCGATGGAGACGGGGGCTCCCTTCGGGGAGTTCGCGGGGGACGCCGGCGTGGGAGTGCGCGGTGGTGCGCAGGATCATGTGGCGATCGTCTGTGCCGCGGCGGGGCACTGCGGCGTGTTCTCGTATCTGCCGGCGCGTCTCGAGCGCCGTGTGCCCTGGCCCTCGGATCATGTGCTCGCGATCGGCGTGAGCGGGGTCCGAGCGACCAAGACCGGGAATGCGCGCGGCGCGTACAACCGGGCCTCCGACGCCATGCGGGCGCTCGTACGCGGCTGGAACGGGCGCACGGGGCGTTCTGACGCCACGCTGGCCGACGCGCTGGCGACGGGCCCGGAAGCGCTCGGACGGTTGGAGTCATTGGCTGCGGGCGGCGTGGAGGGGATCTCGCCGGCGTATCTGGTGCCGCGCCTGGCGCAGTATCGGGCCGAGGTGGACGAGATCGTCCCCGGGGTCGCCGATGCACTGGCCGCGCGTGACTTCGACGCGCTCGGTGCGATCGTGGACCGTTCGCAGCGGTTGGCGGAGGAGGCCTTGGGGAATCAGGTGCCGGAGACGATCGCATTGCAGCGACTGGCGCGGGAGCGTGGCGCAGTGGCGGCGTCGGCGTTCGGGGCGGGGTTCGGCGGGGCGGTGTGGGCGATGATCCCGCGCGAGGGTGCTGAGGAGTGGGCGGAGGGATGGCGTGCGGCGTACGTCGCTGCGTTCCCCGAACGGGTGAACGACGGGCGGGTGGTGGTGACCGAGCCGGCAGGACCGGCGCGCGAAGTCGGGGATCGATGATTCGAGCGAAGGGATGGCGGAGGGCGGTGTGCGCGATCTGGGCGGGAACGCTCGGGGTGACCACCGGGTGCGGGTTCATCACCGATGCCACCGATCGCGTGCCGTCGAAGTACCCACCGTTCACCGCCCCCGCGCGGTACCTCACCATGTGGCGCACGGTCGAGGCGTGCAGTGGCGCGCGGGGTGATCTGAGCACAGTGGATTTCTACACATTGCCCGCCGGCTACCAGGTGAACGGCCGGATCGTGGACGGCTACTGGGAGAGTCGAGGCTGGCGCCAGCGGATCTTCCTGGTCGGCGGCGCGACGGCCTCGTCGGAGACGGTACGGCACGAGATGCTGCACGCACTCGTCCAGGACGCGCGCCATTCGCGGCGCGACTTCATCGAGCGGTGCGGGGGGATCGTCGCCTGTTCCTCGAGCTGCTTCCAGGAGGCCGGGGTGAACTTCTCGGCCGCGTCGAACTCGACCGCCCCCGTCCTCAGCGCCAATGGCTTCGCCCAGAGCGTGCGTGTCGTGCCCGCCGAGCGGTCCGACAGTGCGTGGTTCACGGTGATCGTCTCAGCGACCAATCCTGAGCGTTCGGTGATGCGCATGTTGCCCCTGGTGCCGACACTCGGCTTCGGGGCAGGGGGCCATTCGGCGAGTCAGAGCCTCTCGCCCGCACTCCGGGAGCTCGCCGCCGGACAGACGATCCAGGCCGCGTTCGACATCCTGCCGACAGCGCTGGAGCGTGGGACGCCGGGGGAGGTGCAGGGGTACTTCAACAATGTGCCCGGCCCCAAGCTCGCCATCAGGTTCCCCTGAGCCATGGCCGCGTGGCGCGTGGGTTCCGATGACGCGCTGACGCCCGACGCCCCGCGGCAGGAGGCGCCGCTCCCGCGCAACGTGCTCGCCCTCTCGGTGGTGAGTTTCCTCACCGATGTCTCGAGCGAGATGATCTATCCCGTGCTGCCGCTCTTCCTCACGACGGTGATCGGCGCCGGGGCGGGGACGGTCGGCGCGATCGAGGGGATGGCAGAGAGCACGGCGGCGATGCTCAAGCTCGCGAGCGGCTGGTGGAGCGACCGGGTGCGGCGCAAGCCGCTGGTGCTCTTCGGGTATGGGCTGGCCGCGGTCGCGCGCCCCCTGATGGCGATGGCGGGGAGTGCGGGGCAGGTGCTGGCGGTGCGTCTCGCCGATCGGGTGGGGAAGGGGGTGCGGAGCGCGCCGCGCGATGCGCTGATCGCCGATGCGGTGTCGCCGGCGCAGCGGGGCCGCGCCTTCGGGACGCATCGGGCGGCGGACAACGCCGGAGCGGTGCTGGGGCCGTTGATCGCATGGGTGCTGCTGCAGCCGCTCGCGATGCCCGTGCGCAGCGTGATGTGGTGGGCGGCGGTGCCGGGGGTGCTGTCGGTGGTGGTGTTGGTCGGGTGGGTGCGGGAGCACGCCGCGCGGACGCAGCGCACCTCGCGGCAGACGGTCGCGGTGCATGCGGTCTCGGCGTCCGGTGCGTCGGCAGCGTCGTCAGGCAGGTCGCCGCTGCTCGCCGCGCCGGGATCGCTCGCGCCCCCCTTCTGGCGCTATCTGGCGGTGCTGCTGCTCTTCACCCTCGGGAACTCCTCCGACGCCTTCCTGCTGCTGCGGGCGACGCAACTCGGCGTGCCGGTGGCGCTGATCCCGGTGCTCTGGGCCTGCCTGAGCGTGGTGAAGGCCGCGTCGAGCATCCCCGGCGGGCGCCTGAGCGACCGGGTGGGGCGGAAGCCGGTGATCGTGGGTGGGTGGATTGTATACAGCATTGTATACATTATGCTCGCGCGGGCGCACAGCGCGTGGGAGATCTGGGGGCTGTTCGCCGTGTACGGGGTGTACTTCGGGCTCACCGAAGGGGTGGAGAAGGCGATGGTGGCCGACCTCGTCCCCGCGGCCACGCGCGGCGCCGCCTACGGGTGGTACAACTTCACCGTGGGGCTGGGGGCGCTCCCGGCATCGGTGCTCTTCGGCGTGGTATGGGAGCGCTGGGGCGCGGCGACGGCGTTCGGGATGGGGGCGGTGATCGCCGTGGTGGCCGCGGTGGCGATGTGGCTGCTGGTCGCGGAGCCGCGGTCGGCGGACGCGACGTAGCTGACGCGAGCTAGCGCGTCCACACCACGATCAACCCGCACCATTTGTCGCCCCCGGACCCGCCGTACTGCGGCGGGATCGACGCGGCGCCGGCGAAGACCTCGATCCCGTGCACCTCGGCGGGCGGCGGCAGGTAGCTGAGGTCGGTCAGCTCGCCGGCGGCCGTCACCTCGGCGGGGATCAACAGGCCGTTCACCATCAGCCGCATGTTGCACGGGCGCAGCGGCTCCATGGCCGACGGACGGTTCCCACGCGCGGATTGCGCGACCATCACGTTGCCCGTGGTGATGACCTTGACCGACGGGACGTTGAGCAACATCTGCCAGGTGTCCACCGGATTCCGCTTCAGGATGTCGTCGCGGGTGATCGTCGCCGTGGCCGTCCGCATGCGGCGCCGCATCTCGAACTCATCGAGTCGGCTCGAGACGCGGCGGCTTCCCATGATGCGCACCGTGTCGAGGACCGGCGCCTTGTTGACGTCCAGATGGATCGGCACGGTGTTGCGTCCCGGGCGTGCGATCACGGCCAGGTCGCCGGTCTGGAAGCCGACGCGCCGCGTCCGGATCCCCACCACACCCGGCGGGACGTTCGCGACCAGCGCGAGCCCCTTCTCCGAGGTGCGTACCCGCTTGTTGAAGCTCCCGATGGAGACATCGAGGACGACCTCGCCCACGGGTGCACCACCGGGGGCGGTGACGATCAGTTCGAGCAGCGCGGGGAGTGAATCCGGTGAGCCCGTCTGCGCTGCGCCGTAGTCGAGATCGACCACGCGGGTGTGTTCGCCGTTCGCGAGATTGAAGCTGGTCGCGGCGCGACCGCTGTCGGACTCGCTGCGCACGGTGATCCGTGCGTCGCGCGGGACGTCGCAGAGCCGATACTGACCGGCGTCGCCGGTGCGCGTGGCGACCCCGTCGAGCGTGCTGGAGGCCGCCGCGCTCCCCAGCCCACGGACATCGGCGAGCCAGCTCGCACTGACCACCACGTCGGCGCGTCCGCGGCCGAGTGAGTCGCGCACGAATCCCACGAGCATCGACTCCCCCTTGGACGGGGCGTCGTTGTTGCAGGCCGCGCGGAGGACGTCGGCGGTGGCGGGGAGGGCGATCGAGTCCACGCGTGTGGGCTGCGCTGGCGCAGCCGTCGGCGCCGAGCGTGCGGGCGCGCGCACGACGATGTCCTTCGCGGCCGGCGGTACGAGCGCGAGCTCCGTCAATGTGGAGCGGACGAGGGCGCGATACGTCCCCGGCAGCACCTGGGCGAACAGGACCTCACCGGTGCTGTCCACGCGGGCTTCGTAGTCGGTCCCGTCGAGCAGCACGGTGGCACTCGACGCCGGATGCGCCGGATCGCGACTCGTGACCGCCACGCGCACCGCGGGGAGCTCGCCGGTGAAGAGCCGAGCTCCGTCGCGGGTGATCGACATCACCTCGCCTCCGGCGATGCGGATCCCGCGGAGGATCGCGGAGGTGGCGTTGAAGCGCATGCGTCCTGCGTCGCGCGTCTGGATCTCGGTGCCGAGTTCCGGGAGGCGGAGGAACCAGCGGTTGATGATCCAGTTCCCCGTGGGGAGGTGCGTGAACTCCACGTGGCCGCCGGGGCGCGCGTCGTTGGTGACGCGCGGGAGCCCGGTGTAGCTGAAGTCGAGCGAGCGCAGCTCGGCGGTGGCCCGGTCCACCCAGAAGGTGCCGGTGATGTCACTCACGGCCTCGCGCTTGCGCACCGGCTCGAAGTGCACGCCGATCAGATGACTGCTGTCGGCGCTGGGGCGCTGCAGCCGCAGGCAGTGGCCGGCGGCGAAGGCGTCGCTCAGCAGCACCTGCGCATCGGGGGCGTGGAAGGTCGTGGACTCGGCGCGTTCCACGACGTAGCCCTCGACCGCCAGGCTCTCGGCGTCCCAGCTCTTGAAGACCGTCGTCGTGCTGCCGCGCGTGGTCCGGATGGTCTGCTCGACGATGCGACGCTCACTCGGGTCGGTGAGGCGGCGATAGGTGATCCACTCGCCGGTGAGTGGCGACACCAGAGCGGCGAGCCGTGACGACACGAGCGCCTTGCTCGCCTCCGCCCAGACCTTGTAGACCATCTGCCCCGAGTCGGGGCGCAGGCGGCACTGGTCGGCGGCGAGCACGGTGATCGCGTCGAGCGACACGGGGAATGCGCTGAGCACGATCGTGATGGGGGCCGTTTCGCCGGTGCCGATCACGATCCCCGGGCGCTGCGTGGGGCGGAACCCGACGCGGAGCGCGCGGGCGGTGTAACTCCCGGCGTTCGGCGCGGTGATGACGAAGTCGCCGCGGGGATTCGTGAGCGTCCGCTCGACGAGCGCGCCCGAAGGCGAGAGCAGTTCGACGATCACCCCGGGGGCGCGGGTGGCGCTGTCGGGGAGGAGCACGGTGCCGCGGAGTTGCTGGGCGGCAAGTGCGGACGCGCCGAAAATCGTCGCGAGGGCGACGCGCAACACTCGGCGCAGCCGGCCACCGCGCATCAGCGGGTCCAGATCGCGATCAGGCCGCAGCCTTTGTCCATCTCGAAGCCTCCGTACTGCGGTGGGATCGAAGCGGGTC
>CAZAGK010000118.1:0-9378 GCA_964484775.1 uncultured Gemmatimonas sp.
GCGCGCCGCCGATGCGATCTACCTGGAAGAGATCCGCGCCGCCGGACTGTACAACGACATCTGGCAGGCCTTCGCCGTGTTCCTCCCGGTGAAGTCGGTCGGCGTGATGGGCGACGGCCGGACCTACGAGAATGCGATCGCGTTGCGTGCCGTGACCAGCACCGACGGCATGACCGCCGATTGGTATCCGTTCCCGTACGACGTGCTCGCGCGCATCTCCGGGCGGATCATCAACGAGGTGAAGGGGGTGAACCGCGTCGTGTACGACGTGAGTTCCAAGCCTCCCGCCACCATCGAGTGGGAGTGAGTTCCGGGCGATGATCCCTCTTTCGGAGCTCGTGCCGACCCGGGGCGAGCTCCGCGAGATGCTGCGGCTCGCCGCTCCCATCGTGCTCGCACAGGTGGGGATCATGCTCATGGGCGTCGTCGACACGGCGATGGTGGGGCGCGTGTCGCCCGCCACCGTGGCCGCCGTCGCCCTCGGGCATATCTATTGGGTCAACCTCACGATGCCCGGGCTCGGACTCCTGCTCGTGCTCGATCCTGTCGTCTCACAGGCGGTCGGCGCGCGTGACCATGAGTCCATCGCACGCGGCGTCCAGCGCGGGGTGCTGCTCGCCCTCGCGCTGAGCCTCCCGACGATGCTCCTGCTGATTCCGGGCGAGCTCTTCTTCGCCGCGATCCGCCAGCCCGCGGAAGTCTCGACGATCGCGGCGGAGTTCTCGCGGTGGTCGGCACTCGGCGTGGTCCCGTTCTATCTGTTCGTGGTCATGCGCGTGACGCTGCAATCCATGGGGACGGTCCGTGCGGTGGTCATCGCCATCCTGCTCGCGAACGTCGCCAACGCGGGCTTCAACTGGGTCCTCATCTACGGCCACCTCGGCTTCCCGCCGCTCGGTGCACTCGGGTCGGCGCTCTCCACGGTGGCGAGCCGGTGGCTGATGTTCGCGATCATCCTCGGGCTCGGATGGAAGCAGCTCGGCCCGCAGCTGTTGCCGCGCCGCGCCGGGATCGCCCGTTGGCAGCCGTTGGGGCGCATGGTCGCGATCGGCGCGCCGGTGGCCTTCCAGATGTGGCTCGAGATGGCGGTGTTCTCGCTCGGCGCGGTGATCATCGGCTGGCTCGGCGCGAGTCCGCTCGCGGCACATGAGATCGCGCTGAACCTGGCCTCCATGACCTTCATGGTCCCGCTCGGTGTCTCCGGCGCTGCCGCGGCGATGGTCGGACGCGCGATCGGGCGCGGCGACCTCGCGGGCGCGCGCCGCGATGCGGTGGCCGCGATCGCCATCGGGCTCGGCTTCATGGTGTTCGCGGCCGGTGTGTTCCTGCTGCTGCCGACGCAGCTCGCGCATCTGTTCATCGCCGATCCGGCGACCGCCAAGCTGGCCGCCTCGCTGATCGTGATCGCCGGCACCTTCCAGGTGTTCGACGGCATCCAGTGCGTATCGGCCGGCATCCTGCGCGGCACGGGCGACACGCGGGTGCCGATGCTGCTACACCTTGGCGGCTTCTGGGGGATCGGGATCCCGCTGATGTTCGGTCTCGCCTTCTGGGCCGGGCTCGGACCCCAGGGGGTCTGGTGGGCCTACGTGATCAGCCTGGCCGTGGTCGCGCTGCTGCAGCTGCTCCGGGTGCGCTGGCGGCTCGCGCAGGATGTGCAGCGACTGCAGATCGATGAGTCACACGAGTATCCGCTCCCCGATCTGGCGAGCTGAACCGGCGCCTCAGGGCAGATACGGATCCGCAGGGTCGAGCGCGGCGAGCTCGACGAAGTAGCCGGCCACCCGTTCGCACACCTCGTCAAAGAAGCGAGCGCCCTTCTCCCGGGTCGCCGCCTTCGGGTCGCCGATCCCCGTGTCGACCGTGACCTTGGTCCACTGTCGTGGCGCCCACGCCCAGCCTTCGCGGATCCCCTGGAGGCGGCTCTTGTGCTCGGCGCCTGGTCCCGCTTCATCGAGCGGGCGCACGAGGGTCGGCTGGATGTGCTGCATGACACTCGTTTCGAGTTCACCGGCGTGATCACCGAGATCGTCGAAGTGTCCGCGCGGATCGACGACCTTGTACCAGTTGATGGCCGAGAGGAAGACTGTGGTGCGCGGTTGCAGTTCGCGGATCATCTGCCGGAAGTCGTTCCCGCCGTGACCGTTGAGGATCACCAGCTTGCGGATCTCTTGGACCTCGAGTGCGTGCACCACGTCCGCCAGCAGCAGCGCCTGCGTCGACGGATTGAGATTGATGCAGAACGGGATGTCGAGCTGCCCGGTGTTCACGCCGAAGGGGACACAGGGCAGCACCGCGGTGCGCGCGCCGCGCTCCCACGCCCGCTTCGCGGCTTCCGCCGCGACCGCATCGCTTTGGTAGTTGTCGGTCGCGTAGGGGAGATGGAAGTTGTGCGCCTCGGTCGCGCCCCAGGGGAGCACGGCGAGATCGTACGACGTGGCTCCGACCGTGCGCCAGGTGGATTCGGCGATCATCCAGGGTGAGGTCATGGACGCGGTGTGCTGTAGGGAGGGGGAGTGGTGCCGTGATTCAGCGCGACCGTCACGAGCGTGGCGCCTTCGGACACGCTGATCGCGCCGCGGATGAAGGTGACGATCCCGTCGCGCGGTGCGAGCACGTCGCGGGCGGTGCCGGTCCGCGCATCGGTCAGCGTGCCGAGCTTCTCGCCCTTGCGGACCTTGTTCCCGCGTTCGACCTCGGGAGCGAAGGTACCGGAGTCGCTCGCGGTCACGGCTTGGTCGGCGCCGATCCACGCGACCTTGCCATCCATGCCGACCGCGCGGGTGATCACCTGGATCGCTCCGAGGATGTTCATGCATCCGGCGATCAGCGCGCTGCTCTCGCTGGAGGTGAGCTTCCCGGCGCCTCCCGACTCGACGTCGAGCGTGTTCTTGCCGCGGGAGAGTGCGTAGTCGCCGAGGTCGCGACTCGTCGTGATGGCGCGGACATCGATGTCGCGCACCACGATCATGTCGAGGCCGAAGGCGAGCGCCAGTGAGCGTCCCGCCTTGTCCTGAGTGGCCACGCCGGTGCGCGTCCACTGTCCGTACGGCCGCCGGGGCACGTCAGGGTCGCCCGCGTGGATGTCCACGACCACATCCGCCCGTGCGATGATCTGCGAACTCACGAGTGCCACGAGGCGCGCGTCGGCCGAGCCTGTGGGATCGCCCGGATACGCGACGCCCCCCGTGCTCATCTGCGGCACGATGATCAGCGTGCCGCTCACCTTCGCGGGGTCGATCAGCGCCGGGAGTTTGCTGAGCGCGATGGCCGAGGAATAGTCGGCGCTCGGCGCGCTCGAGATGTAGGCCACGACGGGCCCCGGCTGCGCGCCGTGGATCACGGTGAGCGCGATCGAGGGAGCGTTCTCGCCGGTGGGGGAGAGGACCCCCTCGACGCGCGTCCCGCGGGTCGCGCTCGCGGTGCCGACGGTGATCGTGTCCGCGGAGTAGGGGGCGCCGAGCTTCGGCGGGGGTTCCTTGGGCGGCGCGGGCTTCCGTGCCGGGCGCCGCGTGCTCTTCTTCGCGGTAGTCTTTCCTTGCGGCTTGGACGTCGATTTCGGCGCCGACTTGGCCGTCGACTTGGCCGTCGACTTGGCCGAGGTCTTCGCCTGAGTCTTGCTCGGGGTCTTCGCGCCTTGGATGGACCCGACTCGGACCGATGACGCGCCCTCTGCCGCTCCGCCGGGCAGGAGTGTCATCGTCAGCAGCGTGGCGGCGACGCCGAAGCGTCTCGCCGGGCCGATCATGGACGTGAAAAAGGGGCGCATCCGTGAAAGATGCGCCCCTGCAACGCCTGATACTAGACGCCCTTTTCTTCCAGTAACCGCATGAACTCCGAAGGCTGCGTGATCGTCAGCAGGCGCTCCGGGACATCGGCTTCCTTGGAGAACTGCGCGATCTTGCCGAGCACCGGGAGGTACTGGTTGGAGACCTCGAGCGGCGGGGCGACGATCAGGAAGAAGAAATGCACCGGCTTCTCGTCGATCGCCTTGAAGTCGAGCCCTTCCTTCTTGCGGCCGAAGGCGACGCGGAGCTTGTTCACCACGAGCGAGCGGCAGTGCGGGATGGCGATCCCGCGCCCGATCCCCGTGGAGCCGAGGTTCTCGCGACGCTTGAGCATCTTGAACAGCATCGCCTCGTTCTTCTCGTCGAGGCCGAGCAGGGCGATGAGCTCCTTGAGCACGTCGTCCTTCGTCGTGCCTTCGAGGTCGAGCTTGACGGCGTCTTCGGAGAAAAACTCGCGCAGTTCCATTCCGCTCCTCGGTGTCCGGGGACGCAAGACGCGCCCCCTCGTTGCAGTGGATATCCCGTCAAGCTAACCATGGGGCAGAGTGGCGTCAAATATCGGCGTTGCAAGCAGTTGCAGGGGCGCTTAGCTTGCGAGTATGCCCGTTTTCCCGTATCCGACGACCCACGAGGTCCCGCTGATCCTGGCCCCCATGGCCGGGGTCTCGGAGTCCCCGTTCCGGCGCCTCTGCCGGAAGTGGGGAGCCGACGTGGTGGTCACCGAGTTCCTGTCTGCCGAGGGGATCCGCCGGGAGAACGAGGCGACCATGTCGAAGCTCCGCTTTGGGGCTGACGAGCGGACGATCGGGGTGCAGATCTTCGGCGCCGAGCCGGACGCGATGCGTGAGGCCGCGGCGCTGGTCACCGACGTCTTCCAGCCCGAGTTCATCGACATCAACTTCGGCTGCCCGGTCAAGAAGGTCGTGAAGCGCAACGGCGGCTCGGGGTGCCTCAAGGACCTCGATCTGGTGGAGCAGGTGATCCGTGCCGTGCGTTCGGGGACGAATCTCCCCGTGACCTGCAAGATCCGCAGCGGCTGGAACGAGGAGATGCGCGACCCGGTCAAGATCGCGCTGCGCTGTCAGGCCGCCGGCGTCGGGGCGATCGCGCTGCATCCGCGCACGCGCACCCAGATGTACACGGGACACGCGCACTGGGACGAGATCGCGGCCGTCGTCGAGGCGCTCGAGATCCCGGTGATCGGCAACGGCGACATCAAGACGGCGCACGATGCACTCCGCATGCGCAACGAGACGGGGTGCGCCGGCGTGATGATCGCGCGTGGTTCCTTCGGGCAGCCGTGGATCTTCACGCAGGCGCGTGCCCTGCTCGACGGTACGCCGATGCCCCCGACGCCGAGCGTCGAGGAGCGCTTCGCGATCGCGCTCGAGCACTGCCGCATGGTGATGGAGTACGAGACCGACCTGATCGGCGCCGCACTCGAGTTCCGCAAGCACCTGGGCTGGTACGTGAAGGGGCTCCCGAACTCGGCCGAACTGCGCCGCGCGCTGCACACGGTGAACAGCTTCGACGAGGTCGAGGGGATCTTCGCCGGCTATCTCGCGAGCGGGTGGCATCGCGAGGCGATGGACGCGACCGCGGACGCGTCGGTGATCGCGCTCGCCGATGCCGCGGCAGCCGCCGACCTCGACGCCGAGCTGCTCGAGGCCGAGCACTAGTGCGTCGCGATCGCGTCCGCGCGTTGCTCGAGGAGCTCTCGGCAGGACGCGCGACGGTGGACGAGGCGCTCCGCGCCCTCGACGCCGACCCGGTGGAGTCGCTCGGCTTCGCGAGCATCGATCACCATCGGTCGCTGCGGAGCGGGTATCCCGAGGTCGTGTTCGGGGAAGGGAAGACCGTCGAGCAGGTGGTGGCGATCTGCGAGCGGATCGCCGAGCATCGGGATGGATTCCTGGTCACGCGGACCGACGCCGAACAGCAGCGTGCGCTGATGTCGCGTTTCCCCGCAGCTATGGTGAATGCGCTTGGCCGCACGGTGTACTTGGCGCCGACGAGTCCTGCGTCTGCGAGTTCTCGCGGGGCGTGCCTGATCGTGACGGCCGGGACGAGCGATCTCCCCGTGGCGGAAGAGGCTGCCGTCACGCTCGGTGCGCTCGGAATCGCCGTGCAGCGGCTCAGTGATGTGGGCGTCGCAGGGATCCATCGTCTGCTCGCGAAGCAGGACGCGCTGCGTGATGCCGCCGCGATCATCGTGGTGGCCGGGATGGACGGGGCGCTGCCGTCGGTGGTCGGCGGACTGGTGCGTGTGCCGGTGATCGCCGTGCCGTCGAGCGTCGGCTATGGCGCGAGCTTCAACGGACTCGCGGCGTTGCTCACGATGTTGAACAGCTGTGCCGCCGGGGTGGTGGTGTGCAACATCGACAACGGGTTCGGTGCGGCGATGGCGGCGGCGAGGATTCTGGGGGAGCAAAGATGAGCGGCACTGCACCGCGCATGCGATGCAGTGCCGCCTCGGCCGATCCCATCGGTCAGTTGCCGGATTCAGGGCGGAGCCAGAACAGTAAAGCGGGCGCTCAGTCGGCGGTCGGACGGTAGGTAGTCCGACTGCTTCACCTGAGTTCCACGGTGGTTATTGGCGATGATCGGTAGTGAAAGATGAAAATCGCCAGTCACGTTTCCCACAGGAATCTGCCCTCGCGCTCCGATGCTGCTTACCTTCAGCCTCCAACTGTAGCGGCTCCCCGCAGCCACCAGAATCGGCGCAGGCAACGCGGCGTCGGAATATCCTACCGCACTACATACGCCGCCGGTGACGAGAAAGGTGGCCTGTGAATTGCCTGTCGGCCGCAGAAAATCGGCTGCTGGCGAGTCGAGCACCTGGCAGAGTCTCTCGAGGTAGACCGGGCCGGGGCCAGTATTGTCTATCGTGACGCCGATCGAGAACGAGTACAGGCCGAATGCATCTAGTCCAGCTGTGTATGAACTACTGTCCACCGCGATGCGCACAGACATCGCATTCGGGTCTTGTAGCGATTCCGCCGGTGGTCCGATCGGCAGTGACTGGGACGGCGCACAGCTCGCCAACGAGATCGCCAAGGCGGCGCTCGCACAGCGCGTTGCGATGGCCGAATAGGGAGACGTTCGTTTGAGCGGGTCTCTTGTTGGTTTCAGTGATTCCATGAGGCGGCCTGGGAATGCAAAGCTTGAGTAGAAGTATGGTAAGGCAATGCGCGCAATCGCTTATTCACCGTGCCGTCTGCGTTTCTGCCCGGCATATCTACGAGCGCGGTCGCGCAGTCGTACGGATAGCATGGATTGCTTGGAGTGACCCATCTCCCGATGGACGCGTTGTGGCCGAAAGAGTCGGAGATCACGACAGCCAAGAAGAACTCTGTTCCGCTATTCGTGAACGTCGTCTCGCATAGCGACGCTTCAATTGGAATGCCATCTGCAGTCCAAGAGCATGACAGTGCGCCAACGCCGCCGACCGCGTTCACCCAGAACCTCTGCGCCTCATACGCGGCGGGAGGCAGGCCGGGAAGGATGGACCCCGCTGAGATTGGACCGCGGTCGCCTGGGAATCGATTCATCGCGGCGATCAGGGGCAGGTCCGCCTTGATGCCTCCCATTGGGCTGACTGCCGAATACGAGAGGTTGCCGCCCCAGATGAGTCCAGCCAAAGATGCGGTGGAGTCTGCGTTGAAGCGAAAGACGGGCCCGCCACTGTCTCCGCCCTTGGCCGGTAGCGCAACAAGCGTCTGCAGGAGCATCCATGTGTCGTGGTCTGCTTGATACATGTGACATCCAGCGCAGATTACCACTCCGCGCCGGTGCCCACTCGAGACGCCGATCGCGTCCAAGGTGTCGCCTTGGAGAGGCCAATCGATATCGTCGTTTGCAATCGTCAGTAGTGCGGAGACCGCCGATGCCGAGTCGTTCATTCCTGCAGGGATCGCGATAGAGCCGTACTGCGGCCCCCCAGAGTCGTAGCGTACGATCGCAGCGTCACTGTATCGGCAGTGATCGTAGTAATTCATGTTCAAGGTGGTGTCCACGCCGACCACGGTCGTGTCAGGGCAGTGGAAGAAGGCGGGGTCTACTGCCTTCGGCCCGAGGCGACGAATATAGTTGGTGCCCGGTACCGATTGGTACGTCACGTCGACTGATTCCACGACGCTCCGCTGGCGAGTGCAGTGAGAAGCGGTAATGATACTGTTTGTGGTGCCAACCTGGGGAGTCCAGGCGGTGGCATTGAATCCGAGCGTGCAGCGCATGAATACGCTGTCGATGTGAGGGTACAGTAGGTGAATGATCTGGGTGCCCGCTTTCGCTGGGAGGCTAGTGTCTTCAGCGAGGGAGCTAGCAAGTGACATCCGTTCGCGAAGCTCAAACCGCACGGCGGCTGCGGGAATGCCGTTTGCGCGCATAGCGCGTCGCAATGCACCTTCAATGCGAGTGTCCGTGAGCCCAACAAGAACGCGGTTGGCGTCGTGCAGAATGCCAATCGTGCTTACGTTCCCAGGCGCTGCCGCAAAGACGATCGACTGAATGCGGTTGCGCCAAGACACGAGTTGGCTAATCGAATATTCGGCGTCCACAAAGCGCGTGCGGGCGGTTCCTCGGCGGCGGGCTGCGAGCATTGCCTGAATGCGTGCCCGTGCCCGCTCGCGCCTCTGGATGCCGACTTGACGCATCACGACGTCGCCTGAGAGCGGATCGATGAACGCTCCGGCGAAGCCAGGCGCCTCACGCTCAATCTCCAGGAAAAGCGAATCGATACCGAGAAGAGGTCGCGCAGGCGCGGTGGCTGGCGGTGTCGTGCGCGGCGACGATGCTGAGGTGCTTTGAGCTGAGGCTGCAGTCGTGACAACGCCTGCGAGCATGGTGGGGAAAAGCAGGTAGAGTCCGACGGAAAAAAAAACGAGCTCTTTTCGACATCCAAATGCCTCCGGCGAAAAACGGGGAATGTACTCACCAACGTTAGCCGTGCTTGAGAGAGCAGCCGTTAGCTGCTGATCGGAAAGCCTATCGCGTCCGTGTCAAAAGCGCAAGGGTCTTCCTGCATTTTTGCGCCAAGTGGCCAGCGACCACGAATGCATCCCGATGGACGCCACACGGAGGAACCGCAATTAGCGCGCTTGCCCCTTGGCGCCGCTGCAGTAACTTTAGGTTGTATGTGTGTACGGGGGCGACCGGAATCGATTGTGTAAGTGACCCTGTAGCTGCGCGCCCAGGTCCTCGGGTTCCTGGTAAAACACTCGGGAAAGATCCAACTGCGAACAACAACTTCGCCCTTGCTGCGTAACTCTTAGTTACGTCCAGCAGTGCCTATCAGGAAGCCCTCCCGGGGCGGCTTGATTGGTATCGCAAATCCGGGATAGTCTGGCGGCGCGCCTTCCGTCGTCGGGCGAAACTCTAGAGGGCTCATCCAACGATGGGCGGCCCACTGGCCAGCCGTTGGAAACATCAATCGGTGGGATACGCGCGTAGACGTTGCGGAAGATCCTATGCAAGACGGGAGTTCGAATCTCCCCGCCTCCACGTCAGTGGACATGCGAAGGGCGGCATCCGAGAGGATGCCCCCCATCGTGCATTAACCCGACCCCGGTACAGCTCCACCCCATTAGCG
>CAZAGK010000119.1:0-9317 GCA_964484775.1 uncultured Gemmatimonas sp.
ACCCTGCGCGTGCCCCCGGATGTCGGGGTGATGATCGAGTCGAGCGCTTTCCTGGTGGACTTCGACAAGTCGGCGTTCCGCAAGCGCGGCAACGACTGGTATTCGAACGACTACGATGCGGCGCCGCGGAAGGTGCGGCTCGAGCTGCACGGGGCGTTCGGCGGGGTGAGCATCACGCGGGACGCGAAGTAAGGCGCCGGCTCGCTCGACGATCGGCAGCAGACGCAGAACCGCCCGCCGGACGATGTCCGGCGGGCGGTTCGTTTCAGCGGTCGCGCGTGGTGCTTACTGCACGCAGGCGCCCTTCGGGTTCGGCTTCGGCTTGTCGACCACGATGCGGTGATCGAGGTTGGCGATCTTCATGGCGCTCGCCATCACGAGGCGGCCGACGTTGGCCATGTGGTCGTAGTCGATGTACTGCGGCTCGTCGGTGACCTGGTGGTAGTCGGCGTGGCCGCCGGTGGTCATGAACACCACCGGGATGCCGTAGCGCGCATACTCGTAGTGGTCCGAGCGGCAGTAGATGTTCTGCGGGTGGCCGTCAGCGTCGATATTGTAGTCGAACACGAAGCCGAGTTTCTCCGCCTTGTTCACCGCTTCGACGAGATCGCCGAGTTCGGTGGAGAGGCGACGCGAGCCGACGAGCTGCAGGTAGCCCTTGCCGCCGTGCAGGAGCGAGCCGTCCTTGGCCTCACCCGTGGCGTCGGTGGCGCGGCCGCGGCCGACCATGTCCATGTTGAGCTGCGCGACGATCGAGTCGCGCGGGACGGTCGGGTTGTCGGTGAAGTACTGCGAGCCCCAGAGCCCCGCTTCCTCGCCGGCATGCCAGACGAAGATGATCGAGCGCTTGGGCTTCACGCCGGTCTTGGCGAAGGCCTCGGCGAGTTCGAGCACGGAGACCGAGCCGGAGCCGTCGTCGTCGGCGCCGTTGAAGATCGAGTCGGGGCGGGCGCCGCCGTGGAGCTTGCGGAGCGAGTCCGTGAGCGCCTTGATCTGCGCGGTCTGCTCGGCGGTCACCGGGGTCGGAGCGTTATCGGCGCCCTGCGGGCGGGCGATCTGCATGAAGGCCTTCACCGAGTCGTGATCGGCCGGGCGATTATTGAAGCCGACGTGGTCGTTGTGTGCGCCGATGGCGACGTACTGACCCTTCAGCTTCGGATCGGATCCCGGCAGGATCGCGATCACGTTGCGGCCGAGTTCCTTGAACGTGTCGTTGAACTTCACATTCGCGGTGATCGGCTTCACGGTGGCGCCGGCCTTGGCATCAGCGACCGGGCCGCCGAGCAGGGCCTCACCGACCTTCGCCGTCACCTGCAGCGCCGTACGCGCGGTCGGCTGTGAAAGGAACGACGGCGCCGTCGGCTTGAAGGCGCGAGCGGCGGCGGCCGGGTTGATCGGCGTGGCGAGGATCGTGATGATCCCGGCGGCCTCGGGGATCGCCGCCTGCCACGCCTTGAACGACGCGGAGCTGACGAACGCCCCCTGATTGAAGCCCGGGCCCGGCGTGAACTGCCGCACGATCACGAGCTTGCCGCGCACCATGTCGAGCGTGGGCGTGACGCTCGTGTCGTACTGCATGCCGAGGTAGACGGCGGGGAGACCGGCCAGCGGCGTCGGCTTCACACCGGCCGAGCCAGCGGTGAAATCGACACCGGCCTTGAAGGTCTGACCACCGATCTCCAGCGTCGAGGTGGAATCGAGCGCCCGCAGGTACAGCGGCAGATTCTGGAAGTAGGTGCCGTTGTCGCCACCCGGCTTGAGTCCGAGCTTCCGGACCTCGGCCTCGATGTACGCCGTGCCCTTGATGTTCCACTCGGTGCCGACCTGGCGCCCCATCATGGAGTCGTCGGCGAACTTGTAGAGGCGGGTCATGAGGTCGCCGGCGCTGATCTCCGGCTTGGTGGCCGGGCCGACGTACTTGAGCGGGAGCTCCTTGCCCTGCGCGATGAGCGCAGCGGGGAGCAGAGCCGTGGCGAACAGCGCGCGCGCCGAACGGCCGAAAATGTGCGTGTGCATTTCCAGGGGGTTGGAGAGAGGGGGCCCCGAACGGGGGCGGTCACCCACTATTGGACGGGAATCCAGCTATAAAGGTTTCCTGAACGGGGCCGGAAAGCCAGCGGGGGCGGCGGCCGCTGCGTGCCGATCCGACGTAGGAGGCTCAGCGCCCCTGGCGCAGATGCACCGTCGAGCCGCGGCTCAGCCGCAGGGCCACGGCGGCGCTCCCGTCGCGCTGGGAGATCTCCACCAGCCCCGACGACCCCACAAGCGCACAGAGCGCCCCGCTGGGCACATCGGCATAGGTCCGCACGATTTCCAGCCGGTGGACGTCGAGTTCGATGCTCCCCCCGACATGCCCGATCAGGTTGGTGACGGCGTTCCCGAAGTGATCCACGGCGATCACCTGCCCCTGGATCCGCCCGTCGGGGAGGCGAGTGGCGTCCGGGGTGCGGCGGATGACGGGGTCGTGAAACGAGGTCCCGACGGCCTCGAGCGGGTCACCCCCCGCGAGTCGTGCCGCCACCGGCCCGAAGACATCGCGGCCGTGGAAGGTCGGCGACGCCGAGGTCGGGACGCCGAGCCAGACGCTCCGCGCGCCGTGCGAGAGGAGCGCGGGCGAGAGCACCCCGTTGTCAGGGCCCACCACATACTGCCCCTCGGCTGCCACCGCGATCGCCGCGCGGGCGGTCCCCACACCGGGATCGACCACCACCAGATGCACGGTGCCGAGCGGGTAGCGCCGCCAGTAACGCGCGAGGGTGAGACGGCCGAGCTCGACGTCCTGCGGCGGGATTTCATGCGAGGCGTCGACGATCTCCACGTCACCGGCGATCGAGTAGATCACCCCCTTCAGCTCCGCGACGTAGCCGTCGGCGGTCCCGAAGTCGGTGAGGAGGGTGATGATCGGACGGGGCATCGGCGAAGGCGGCGCGCGGGGTGAGGGCGGCGGTCGAGGTCTCCCAAACTCCGACAAAGGGCGCCCGGTCGCAAGCACCCGGTAGGGGTGTCACCCCGTCGGGCCCTTCCCGGCGATGCGCGCCGGGCACAGCTTCCGAACCGAGCTCCGCTCCGCTCCTCTCACCTCTGGACGATGCCGGCAGAAACCCCCGAGATCCTGATCCTCCACGGCGCCCTGGGTTCCGCCGCGCAGATGCGGCCGATCGCCGATGCCCTGACCTCGCTCGGTGCCACGCGCGTGCTGGAGTTCCCTGGCCACGGCGACACCCTCCTCGACGGCTGCCCCTTCACGCTCGGCGGATTCACCGACTGGCTCGACGCACAGCTCGGCGACTCGCGCCCGGCCGTGTTCGGCTACTCGATGGGCGGCTACGTGGCACTGGCGCTGGAGTCGCGTGCGCCGGGGCGTTTCACGAGCATCACCACACTCGGCACCAAGTTCGAGTGGACGCCGGAGAACGCCGAGCGGGAAGCATCGCGATTGGATCCGGCGGTGATCGCCGAGAAGGTCCCGAAGTTCGCGGCCGTTCTCGAAGCACGGCACGCTGGTGCGCTCGGATGGGAAGCGGTGCTCGGCCACACGGCGGCGCTGCTCCGCGACGCCGGCCGCGAGCCGCTGCTCACGGCCGAGCGACTGGTGCGCGTAGGGTGTCCGGTGACGCTCGCGGTCGGCGCGAAGGACGACGCGGTCGATGCTGCCGAGACTGCGCGGGTTGCCGCCCAGCTCGGGAACGGTGCTGCGCGCACACTCGAGGGCGTGGGGCACCCGATCGAGCGGGCGCCGGTGGAGATGGTGGTGGAGCTCGTGCGGGAGACTGCCGGTCGGCTCGCTACCTGACCGTCAACGCCGCCGGGATGTTCCGCACCGGTGACGGCTCCTCGTCGTTCCGCCAGACGGTCACCTGCCCCTGCACGAAATACGATCCCGGCGCGAGCTGCATCGAGAAGTTCGCGAGGGGATCGATCGCACGACCGGTCGTGAACGCGGAGAGCGCGCGCGATTCACCCGGCGCCAGCGTCAGCGGGAGATTCGCGATCAAGGTGCAGGCGATCGTCTCGGCAGGATAGAAGGTCTTGCCGGTGAGATTCACGAAGCGGAACTCGGTGTTGCACCCACCGCTCGTCACCTGCAGCGTCTGATCGCTGATGTTCTTCACCGTGATGGTGATGTGCGCGGTATCGCCCACGACGATGCTCGCCGGCGAGACGGCTGCCGTGACCTCGAGCAACACGGACGCGGGAGTGGTCGGTCCTCGCCGGCACGCGCTGAGCGCGACGAGAGTGACCAGCGATACGATCGAACGACGAATGCTCATCGGAGTCCTCAGGCGATGTGAGCGTGAGGTGGGGGTCCGTACAGCAGATACCCCGTGACACGTCGCGCGTGTCACGGGGCATCGCGTCGTTCAGAGCTTCTCGGCGATCGCCGTGAGCTTCCGCGCCGCGGAACAGTTCGGATCCGCGAGCACGATCGGCTTGCCGCCGTCGCCCCCTTCCATCACCGGGGGATAGAGCGGCACTTCGCCGAGGAGCGGAACGCCGAGCTCGGTCGCGAGACGATTCCCGCCCCCGGTCCCGAAGAGCGCGATGGGCTTTCCGGTCTCAGGGCTCTCGAAGTAGCTCATGTTCTCGACGATCCCGATCACCGGCACACCGACGCGCTCGAACATCTTGGCGCCGCGGAGCGCGTCACCGACGGCGACCTCCTGCGGCGTGGTGACGATCACCGCGCCACTCACCTGCGTCGCCTGCACGAGGGAGAGCTGGGCGTCGCCGGTGCCCGGGGGCATGTCCACGAGGAAGTAGTCGAGCTTCCCCCAGGCCACGTCGCGCAGGAACTGGGTGATGATCTTCATCACGATCGGACCGCGCCAGATGGCGGGCTGATCACGCTCGATCAGGAAGCCGATCGAGATGAGCTTCACCCCATGCGCCTCGAGCGGGATGATCTTCTCGTCATCCACCGGCGGTGCGGAGTTCACCCCCATCATGCGCGGAATGTTGGGGCCATAGATGTCGGCGTCCATCAGTCCGACCTTCTTCCCCATCTTCGCGAGCGCACAGGCGAGGTTCACCGTGACGGTGGACTTCCCCACCCCGCCCTTCCCCGACGACACGGCGATGATCTTGCCGAGGTTCGGATACGACACGGGAGTCGGCGCCGAGCTCCGCGCCTGCGCCGGCGCGGCGTCCATCACGGGGAGGGCGCGTCCCTTGCTGGCGGCGGCAGCGGCGGCGTTGGTCGCCGTCGAGGCCGCGCGCTGGTCGGCGAACTCCTTGGCATCCTTCACGTCCACCTGAACGGCGGTAACACCGGGCACGTGCTCGACGATCTGCCGCGCCGCGCGTGCAAGCGTGGCTTCGTCCACGGCGGCGAGGAGCAGGGTGAAGCGGACTTTCCCGTCCGTCGTAGTGGCAACATCGCGCACCTGGCCGCCGGACATCAGGTCGGCGCCGGTGCGGGAATTCACGATCGTGGCAAGCGCGGCTTCGACACGCGCGGGGAGTGACTCGGTCATGACTGAAATCTAGCGGGGGGTTAGCGGGGGCCCGTAGCCGCCAGATGCGCCTTGGCCGCCGCGATGACCTGCGCCTGCACCTCGGCGAGCGTCCCCGGCACCATCGCCCCGGAGGCCTTGGCGTGCCCACCGCCGCCGAACCGCCGCGCCAGCGCATTCGAGTCCACATTCCCGACCGAACGGAAGGAGATCTTCACCTTCCCGTGCCCCAGGTCGCGGAAAAGCAGCGCGAGCCGCACCCCGGCGACCGACCGCGGGTACTCGGCGATCCCGTCCAGATCCTCGCCGCTCACCCCGTACTCCTCCAACGCGCCGGCGGCCACGGAGACCCAGGCGAGCCCCAGAGTGTCGTCCACACCGAGCGTGCCGAGGGCATCACGCAGCAGACCGAGCCGCCCCTTGGGGACGGAGGCATATATACGTCGATACATCTCCTCCGGGTTCACCCCGGCGGCGAGCAGGCGCGAGGCGATCGCCAGGCAGCGGGGCGACGTGTTGGAGAAGCGGAAGCCGCCGGTGTCGGTGAGCAGCGCGGTATAGAGCGCGGTCGCGATCGCGGGGGTGATCTCCAGCCCGAGCACGCTGGCCAGATCCCAGATCAACTCGCCGGTGGCGCAGGCCTTGGTATCGGTCACGAACACCGTCCCCGGAGGCTCGTCGCCCGGCAGGTGGTGGTCGATCGTCAGCGGCGCCGGCGAGAGCGCCTTCACGGTGTCGGTGAGCACGCCCAGGCGGCGCACATCGGAGATGTCCAGCACGATCAGGCGGTCGATCCCCTTCAGCGCCTTCGCGCCCTGCGGCGTGCGATCCAGCACCCCGTCCGTGAGGAGCCACTGGAACATCGTGGGCCAGGGCGTCGGGTTCACGATGTGCACCGCGATGCCACGCTGGCCGAGCAGGAGGGCGAGGGCGGCCTCGGAGCCGCAGCCGTCGCCATCGGAGTTCATATGGGTACTGAGCGCCACCTTCTTGGCATCGCCGAGCTCGGCCATCAGCTGCAGGATGGCGTCGCGACGATGCGCGGGGACGGCGATCGGGTCGTGCGCGGGGTCGAACTGGGTCACGGATCCGGGGGAAAAGAGAACGGCGCCCGGAGAGCTCCGGGCGCCGTTCAATCTAACCGATCCGGGTGGTGCTACAGGACTCAGCCCTTGTTGAGCAGGCTGTGCTTCTGGCTGTAGCCGAAGTAGATCACCATGCCGATCGCGAGCCAGCCGGCGAGACGGACCCAGTTGGTCCAGCCGAGGCCGTAGATCATCGCGCCGCAGGTCACGACGCCGAGGGGCGCCACGATCCAGACCGCCGGCACCTTGAACGCGCGCTCGAGTTCCGGACGCTTCTTGCGAAGGATCAGGATGCCGACGCAGACCAGGATGAAGGCGAAGAGGGTACCGATCGAGGTCATCTCGCCCACGATGCTGTCGGGGAGGAAGCCGGCGAAGAGCGACGTGAAGACGAAGAACAGGAGGTTCGACTTCCACGGCGTGCGGTACTTCGGGTGCGTGTCGGAGAAGATCTTCGGCACGAGCCCGTCGCGGCTCATCGAGTAGAACACGCGGCTCTGGCCCAGGAGCATCACGAGGATGACCGAGCTGAAGCCGGCGAGGATGGCCACCGTGACGAACTTGGCGAGCCAGCCGTAGCCGATGAAGTAGGTCTCGATCGCCTTGGCCACCGACGCCTCACCACCCGCGCCGCGGAAGAAGTCGACCGAGGCGACGCCCGAGAGCACATGGGCGAAGAGGACGTACAGGATGGTGCAGATCACGAGCGAGCCGAGGATGCCGATCGGCATGTCGCGCGACGGATTCTTGGCTTCCTGCGCGGCGGTCGAGACGGCGTCGAACCCGATATAGGCGAAGAACACCACACCGGCCGCGCCGAGCACGCCCATGATGCCACCGTACGCGTGCGTCACGCCCTGCGCCGTCGTGAAGGTGCTCGGCTCCGGGATGTAGGGCACGTGGTTGGCGGGGACCATGAAGCCCCAGCCGATCGCGATGACCATCATCACGATGCAGACCTTGGTGATGACGATGATGCCGTTGAGCAGCGCCGATTCCTGCGTGCCGCGCACGAGGACCAGCGAGAGCAGGCCGAGGATGACGATGGCCGGGATGTTCATGATGCCGTGCACGCCGCTCGCCGAGACTTCGAACGCCGAGTGGCTCCATTGGTAGGGGACGGTACTGACCCCCAATATCCCGAGCAGGTTGTTGAGGTACTGGCTCCACGCGATGGCGACCGTGGCGGCACCGACCGCGTACTCGAGCACCAGATCCCAGCCGATGATCCAGGCGACGAGCTCGCCCATCGTGGTGTAGCTGTACGTGTAGGCCGAGCCGGCGATCGGGATCATCGACGCGAACTCGGCGTAGCAGAGCCCGGCGAAGGCGCAGCCGATGCCGGCGACGATGAAGGCGAGCGTGACCGAGGGTCCCGCGCGTTCCGCGATGGCGGCCGCCGTGCGCACGAAGAGACCGGCACCGATGATGGCGCCGATCCCGAGGCCGATCAGCGACCAGGCGCCGAGCGTCCGCTTGAGGCCGCTCTCGCCACCGGCCCCGCTATCGGCCATCAGGCGATCGATCGACTTCGTTCGGGTGAAGACATTAGCCACGCAAAACCCCCTTGGAGTGTGCTTCGGTGGAAACCGCGATGGCACCTAGTACACCGCTGTTCTGACGATCGGCGCAGGAACAGAAAACCGGCCACTCGTCGCAGTCGGCAAACTTGACCCACGGTCCGGACAGAGTCAAGCGGAGCGCCCGGCAGGCGCTGTCCCCGTGGGAGGGAACGAGCCGCCGGGCGCTGACCGATGTGCAGTCAACGCCCGAGCGGGCTCAAACGCTGTAGTTCGGGGCCTCGCGCGTGATGGTCACGTCGTGCGGATGCGACTCGCGCAGCCCGGCCGCGGTGATCCGTACGAACTCGGCCTCGGTGCGCAACGCGTCGATGGTGGCGCAGCCAGCGTAGCCCATGCCGCTGCGGAGTCCGCCGACCATCTGGTAGAGCACGTCGCCCACCGGTCCCTTGTACGGCACGCGCCCTTCGATCCCCTCGGGGACGAACTTGCGGGCGCTCATCTCGCCGTCCTGGAAGTAGCGGTCGGCGCTGCCGTCCTGCATCGCGCTCATCGAGCCCATGCCGCGGATCATCTTGAAGCGGCGTCCTTCCATGAGGAGCGACTCCCCCGGGCTCTCTTCGGTGCCGGCGAGCATGGAGCCCATCATGACGGTGGTGGCACCGGCGGCGATCGCCTTGACGATGTCGCCCGAGTACTTGATGCCGCCGTCGGCGATCACGGGGATGTCCCCGGCCCCTTCGACCGAGTCGAGCACCGCGGTGAGCTGCGGGACGCCGATCCCGGTGACGACGCGGGTGGTGCAGATCGAGCCCGGGCCGACGCCGACCTTCACTGCGTCGACGCCGATCTCCACGAGCGCACGGGCCGCCTCGCGGGTCGCGATGTTCCCGGCGACGAGCTGCACGTCGGGGAAGAGCTCGCGGACCTTGGCCGTCGCGTCGAGCACCCCCTGACTGTGGCCGTGGGCGGTGTCGAGCACGAGGGCATCGACGCCCGCGTCCACGAGGGCGCGCGCGCGGTCGAGGAAGTTGCCGCCGGCACCGATCGCCGCCGCGACCAGCAGGCGCCCGTGCTTGTCCTTGGCCGCCATCGGGTACTGACGGCGCTTGAGGATGTCCTTCACCGTGATGAGCCCGATCAGCTTCCCGTCGCCGTCGATGACGGGGAGCTTCTCGATGCGGTGCTGCCCCATGATCTGCTCGGCCGCGTCGATCGTCGTCCCCGCCGGAGCGGTCACGAGTCCTTCGCCGGTCATC
>CAZAGK010000120.1:0-9218 GCA_964484775.1 uncultured Gemmatimonas sp.
CGGCGGTGACGAATGCGCAGGGCATCGCGACGGTCGGCAGCTGGACGCTCGGCGCAGTGGCCGGCGTGAACACGCTGACCGCCACGAGCACCGGTCTCACCAACTCGCCGCTGACGATCAGCGCGTCGAGCGTGCAGTCGGGTGCCACGCAGATGGCGCTCAATGGCGGCAGCACGACCGGCACGGCGGGCCAGAACGTGGCCACGCCGCCGAGCGTGATCGTCAAGGATGCGAACAACAATCCGGTCGCCGGGGTCATCGTGACCTTCGCGGTCGGTACGGGTGGTGGCTCGGTGACGGGCGCCACGCAGACGACGAACGCGCAGGGTATCGCGACGGTCGGCAGCTGGACGCTCGGTGCCAACGCGGGTGCGAACACCATCGTGGCGACGAGCACCGGCCTCACCAACTCGCCGCTGACGATCACCGCCACGGCCAGCACGGCGCCGGCGACGCAGATCGCCAGCTACGCGGGGAGTGTGACGGGGACGGTGGGCGCAGTGGTCGCCACCAACCCGGCCGTGATCGTGAAGGATGCGGCGGGTAATCCGGTCGCCGGCGTCGATGTGACCTTCGCGGTCACCGGTGGCGGCGGCACGATGACCGGTCTCACGCAGAAGACCAACGCGCAGGGTATCGCGACGGTCGGCGGCTGGACCCTCGGCACGATCGTGGGCACCAACACCGCGACCGCGACCAGCGGCACGCTGACGGGCTCGCCGGTGACCTTCACCGTGGCGGCCTCGGCCAGCACGGCGGCGTCGATCACGGCCGCCGGTGGCAGCACGACCGCCATCGCCGGTGCCGCCGTCGCGGTGCCGCCGAGTGTCGTGGTCAAGGACCAGTACGGCAACGTGGTGCAGGGCACGTCGGTCACCTTCGCCGTCGGCACGGGCGCGGGATCGATCACCGGCGCCACGCAGACCACCAATGCGAACGGCATCGCCACCGTCGGCAGCTGGACGATGGGCACGCTTGTCGCGACGAACACGCTCACCGCATCGAGCACGGGACTCACGGGCTCGCCCGTGACCTTCACGATCGCGAGTGTCGCGGGTCCGGCCACGCAGCTCTCGCTCAACGGCGGCAGCACCTCGGGTGCGGTCTCGACCGCCCTCGCCGTTCCGCCGAGCGTGATCGCGCGTGATGCGAACAACAACCCGGTTTCGGGCGTGACGGTGACCTTCGCCGTCGCCACGGGCGGCGGTACGGCCACGGCGCTCACGCAGACGACGAACGCGCAGGGTATCGCCACGGTGGGTTCGTGGACGCTCGGTGCGCTCGTCGGCGCCAACACGATGACGGCCACGAGCGGGACGCTCGGCGGGTCGCCGCTGACGATCGCGGCCACCGGCCTCACGAATGCGGCCACGCAGATGGCACTCAACGGCGGCAGCACGAACGGGATCGCCGGCCAGGCGGTGGCGGTCGCGCCGAGCGTCATCATCAAGGATGCGAATGGCAATCCGGTCGCCGGCGTGCCGGTGACCTTCTCGATCGGCACCGGCGGTGGCAGCATCACCGGCGTCAATCAGGTCTCGGGCGCGAACGGTGTGGCGACGCTGGGCAGCTGGACGCTCGGCGCCGTCGCCGGAACGAACACGGTCATCGCGACGAGCGCTGGCCTCACCAACTCGCCGCTGACCATCACCGCGACCGGTACGGCTGGTGCGGCAACGCAGATGGCGCTCAACGGCGGCAGCACCACCGGCAGCGTGAACCGGGCGGTCGACGTGCCGCCGAGCGTGCTCGTCCGCGACATCAATAACAATCCGGTCGCCGGTGTCACGGTGACCTTCGCCGTCGCCACGGGCGGCGGGTCGATCACCGGCGCGACGGCGGTGACGAATGCGCAGGGCATCGCGACGGTCGGCAGCTGGACGCTCGGCGCGGTCGCCGGCGTCAACACGCTGACGGCGACGTCGGTCGGTCTCACGAACTCGCCGCTGACCATCAGCGCCTCGAGTGTCGTGACCGGTGCGACGCAGATGGCGCTCAACGGCGGTAGCACGACGGGTACCGCCGGCCAGGCGGTGGCGACGCCGCCGAGCGTGATCGTCAAGGATGCGAACAACAACCCGGTCGCGAACGTGCTCGTGACGTTCGCGGTCGCGACGGGTGGCGGCTCGGTGACGGGCGCCACGCAGACGACGAACGCGCAGGGTATCGCGACGGTCGGCAGCTGGACGCTCGGTGCCAACGCGGGTGCGAACACCATCGTGGCGACGAGCACCGGCCTCACCAACTCGCCGCTGACGATCACCGCCACGGCCAGCACGGCGCCGGCGACGCAGATCGCCAGCTACGCGGGGAGCGTGACCGGTACGGTCGGCGCGGTGGTCGCGACGAACCCGGCGGTCATCGTGAAGGATGCGGCGGGGAATCCGGTCGCCGGCGTCACCGTGACCTTCGCGGTCACCGGTGGTGGTGGCAGCATGACGGGCACCACGCAGATCACGAATGCGCAGGGCATCGCGACGGTCGGCGGCTGGACGCTCGGCACGATCGTCGGCACCAACACGGCGACGGCTACGAGCGGCACGCTGACGGGCTCGCCGGTGACCTTCACCGTGGCGGCTTCGGCCAGCACGGCATCGAAGCTCGAAGTGAACAGCGGGAACAACCAGTCGGTCGCGGCCAACACCGCGGTCACGCCGCCGAGTGTGGTGGTGAAGGACCAGTACGGCAACGTGGTGCAGGGGACGGCGGTGACCTTCGCCGTCGGGACCGGCGGTGGCACGGTGACGGGCGGCGCGCAGACCACCGATGCGAACGGCATCGCGACGGTCGGCTCGTGGACGCTCGGCGCGGCCGCGGGGGCCAATACGTTGACGGCGAGCTCGACCGGGCTGACCGGATCGCCGTTGACCATCACGGCGACGGCGACCGCGTCGGTGGCCTCGCTGGCGAACTCGACGATCACCGCCGCGCCGACCAGCATCACGGCCGACGGTGTGACGACGAGCACGCTGACGGTGCAGCTCAAGGATGCGACCGGGAACAACCTGGTGGCGTCGGGCGGCACGGTGACGATCACCAAGACGACGGGGCCGGCGGTGACGCTGAGCGCCGTGACGGACAACAACAACGGTACGTACACCGCGACGGTGAAGGGGACGGTGGCCGGTGCGGCGACCTTCTCGGCCAGTGTCGGCGGGAACGCGCTCACCAACGCCAGCAACCCGGCGACGGTGACGCTGACCCCGGGTGCGGCGACCAAGCTGGCCTTCACGGCGCAGCCGACGAACGCCGGTCCGGCGACGGCGCTCGGCACGCAGCCGCAGGTCACGATCCAGGATGCGAACGGGAACACGGTGACCGGATCCACGGCGCCGATCACGATCGCGCTGACGACCCCGGCCGGTGCGACGCTCACCTGCACCGCGAATCCGGTGAATGCGACGGCCGGTGTGGCGACCTTCGCCGGTTGCCAGGTGAATCTGGCCAACACGTACACGCTCACCGCGACGAGCGCGGGGCTGACCTCGGCGACGAGCTCGGCCTTCACGATCGCGGCCGGTGTGGCGACGAAGCTGGCGGTCACGACGCAGCCGGGGAACGCGGCGTCGGGTGCCGCGCTGTCGGCGCAGCCGGTGATCACGGTCCAGGATGCGCAGGGGAACACCGTGACCGGCTCCACCGCGGCGGTGACGCTCGCGCTGACGACGCCGGGTGGTGCGACGCTGACCTGCACCGCGAACCCGACGAACGCCGTCGCGGGTGTGACGACGTTCGCGGGCTGCGCGGTCGACAAGACGGGGGTCTACACGATCACCGCGACGAGCGCCGGATTGACCTCGGCGACGACGAACAACTTCACGATCTCGGCTGGTGCCGCGACCAAGCTGGTGTTCACGACGCAGCCTTCGGCCAGCACGGCCTCGGGCGCGGCGTTCGCGCAGCAGCCGGTGGTCACCATTCAGGATGCGGCCGGTAACACGGTGACCACGGCGACGAACAACGTCACGTTGGCGCTGACGACCGGCACCGGCACGCTGAGCGGCACGGCGACGGTGGCCGCGGTCGCCGGTGTGGCGACGTTCGCAGGCTTGAACATCGATCTGGTGGGTGCGAACAAGGTGCTCACCGCGACGAGCGGTGCGCTGACGGCCGCCACGACGAGCCCTGCCTTCGCCATCACGGCGGGTGCGGCGACCAAGCTCGCGGTCACGACGCAACCTTCGGCCAGCACGGCCTCGGGCGCGGCGTTCGCGCAGCAGCCGGTCGTCACCATTCAGGATGCGGCCGGTAACACGGTGACCACGGCGACGAACAACGTCACGTTGGCGCTGACGACCGGCACCGGCACGCTGAGCGGCACGGCGACGGTGGCCGCGGTCGCCGGTGTGGCGACGTTCGCAGGCTTGAACATCGATCTGGTGGGTGCGAACAAGGTGCTCACCGCGACGAGCGGTGCGCTGACGGCGGCGACCACGAGCCCTGCCTTCGCCATCACGGCGGGTGCGGCGACCAAGGTCGTCGTGACGACGCAGCCCTCGGCCAGCACGGCGGCGGCGACCGCGTTCGCGCAGCAGCCGGTGGTCACCATCCAGGACGCGGCGGGGAATACTGTGACCAGCTCGACGGCGGCGGTGACGCTGGCGTTGACGACGGGCACGGGTACGCTCAGCGGCACCGCGACGGTGAATGCGGTGGCCGGTGTGGCGACCTTCGCGGGCTTGAGCATCAACCTGACCGGCACCGACAAGGTCCTGACGGCGACGAGCGCCGGCCTGACCTCGGGCACCACGACGCCGGCCTTCACGATCACGGCGGGCACGGCGACCAAGCTCGCCGTGACGACGCAGCCGTCGGCCAGCACAGCGGCCGGTGCGGCGTTCGCGCAGCAGCCGGTGGTCACGATCCAGGATGCGCAGGGCAACACCGTGACCGGCTCCACGGCCGCGGTGACGCTCGCACTCACGACCGGGACCGGGACGCTCAGCGGCACCGCGACGGTGAATGCGGTGGCCGGTGTGGCGACGTTCACCGGCTTGAGCATCAACCTCGTCGGCAACGACAAGGTGCTGACCGCCACGAGCGCGGGGCTGACGTCGGCGACGACGAGCCCGGCCTTCGCGATCACGGTCGGCACGGCGGCGAAGCTCGCTGTGACCACGCAGCCGTCGGCCAGCACTGTCTCCTCGACGGCCTTCGCGCAGCAGCCGGTGGTCACGATCCAGGATGCGCAGGGCAACACGGTGACCACGGCGACGGATAACGTCACGCTGGCCCTGACGACGGGCACCGGTACGCTCGCGGGCACGGCGACGGTCGCCGCGGTCAACGGCGTGGCGACGTTCACCGGTTTGAGCATCAACCTCGTGGGCGCCAACAAGGTGCTGACGGCGACGAGCGGCACGCTGACCTCGGCGACCACGAGTCCGGCCTTCGCGATCACGGAAGGTGCGGCGGCCAAGGTGGTCGTGACCACGCAACCGTCTGACGGAACTTCCAACACCGCGCTCGGCACGCAGCCGGTGGTGGCGGTACAGGACGCGGCGGGCAACACGGTGACGGGCTCGACGGCGGCGGTGACGCTGACGTTGACCACGCCGGGTGGCGCGACGCTGAGCTGCACCACGAATCCGCTGAACGCCACCTCTGGTGTGGCGACGTTCGCCGGGTGCAAGGTCGACAAGTCGGGGACCTACACGCTGACCGCGGCGGCCACCGGCCTCACCTCGGGCACCTCGAACAACTTCACGATCTCGGCCGGTACGGCGACCAAGCTCGCCGTCACCACGCAGCCCTCGGCGAGCACGGTGTCGTCGACGGCCTTCGCGCAGCAGCCGGTGGTCACGATCCAGGATGCGCAGGGCAACACGGTGACCGGGTCGACGGCAGCGGTGACGCTGGCGCTGACGACGGGCACGGGCACGCTCGCCGGTACCGCGACGGTCAATGCGGTGGCTGGTGTCGCGACCTTCACCGGTCTCAACATCAACCTCGCCGGCACCGACAAGGTGCTGACGGCGACGAGCGCCGGACTGACCTCGGCGACGACGAGCCCGGCGTTCACTATCACGGCAGGCGCGGCGGCCAAGGTCGGCTTCACCACGCAGCCGTCTGACGGCACGTCGAACACGGCGCTCACCACGCAGCCGGTCGCGGTCATCCAGGACGCGGCGGGGAACACCGTCACGAGCTCGACGGCGGCGATCACCTTCACGCTCACGACGCCGGCCGGTGCGACACTGACCTGCACCACCAACCCGCTCAATGCGACGGCCGGCGTGGCGACGTTCGCCGGGTGCAAGGTGGACAAGTCGGGGAACTACACGCTGACCGCGGCGAGCACGGGGCTCACCTCGGGGACCAGCAGCAGCTTCGCCATCACGGCGGGCGCGCTCGACCACTTCGCGGTGACCAGAACGGATGGCACGGCGCTGACCACCCAGGTGGCGGGGACGGCCTTCCCGGTGAAGATCGTGGCGCAGGACGCGGCCAACAACACGGTCACGACCTACACCAGCACGGTGGACATCACCTCGAGCAGCCTGTTCGGCTCGGGGAACGGCGCGACGGCGGCCTTCAGCGCCGGCGTCCTCTCCTCGCACTCGGTGACGCTGACGCGCGCCGGGACGGGGGTGACGCTCACGGCGACCGGCAGCACCAAGACCGGCACGGCGACCTTCGATGTCGTGGCGGGCTCGCACGTGAAGATGCAGGTGCTCGTGCCGGGTGAGACGGCGGCGCCGGGCACCGGCACGGGCAAGACGGGGACGCCGAGCAATGCGACGGCGGGCACGGCGCTCACGAGCGTCATCGTGAACGCGGTGGACGACAACTGGAACGTGGTCAGCTCGGTGAGTGACCAGGTGAGCCTCGCGACCAGCGACGGCAACGCAACGATCCCGTCGGCGGCCTTCCTCAGCTCCGGGACGCGGACCTTCTCGAGCAGCCTGACGCTCAAGACGGCCGGAAACCAGACGATCACCGCCTCGGATCTGACCGATCCGGCCAAGACCGCCAACACCTCGCCGAACATCCTCGTGGTGGCCGGTGCGGCAAGCAAGTACATCGTGACCGCGAACCCGGCGGCCGGTTCGGCGAACGACCGGATCACCGTGTCGGCGCAGCTCGCTGACGCCAACAACAACGCCGTCTCGACGGCGGGTGTGACGGTCAACTGGACCAGCAACGTCGGCGCCTTCGGCACCAACGGTCTGCAGGTCGCCTCGAGCGTGACCAACTCCTCGGGGATCGCGACGGTGGTCGACACCCTGCATGCGGGGGCCAACACCACGACCGCGACCGACGGGTCGGCGCGCACCGGTAGCGTCACGGTGACGGCGGCCGGCGCGGCGAACAGCATCTCGGCCACCTTCACCAACGGCGGTCGCGTGATCGTCGGCGGCAGCACGATGACGGTGAGCGCGCAGATCATCGACGCCTCGTCGAACCCGGTCGCACTGGCCGGCGTGCCGATCAAGTTCGAGAAGAACCAGCTCGACGCGACATCGGGCTCGATCAATGCCAACAACCTGAACGACGCCAACGATCCGACGGCATCGATCACCATCAATACCGATGCCACGGGCAAGGCATCCGTGATCTACACCTCGGGCTCGGCGACGACGACGCTCGGATTCACGATCACCACGACGACGGCACCGATGACCGGGACGAACTACTCCCCGGGCGCGGGCGCAGTCATCAACCGTCCGAACCTCTACGATGTGAGCATCGCATCGGGCACAGGTACGACCGGCGCAACGGCGAACAGCGTGAGCAGCAACGTCACGGTGGTCAACGGTGCGGCCATCTCGGCGCAGGCGCTGACCAAGGGGAGCTCGCAGAACTTCAACCTCGTCGCCAAGCTCAGGGACGCGGTCGGCGGCAACCAGGTCTCGCTCTCCAGCCGTACGGTGACCTGGTCGTGCAGCACCTCGGACGGTGGGTCGTGCAATGAGACCTTCACCGGCGGCGCGACCTCGACGCTGGCGGCGGGTCAGACGGCGACGAAGGCGGTCGCGCTCGCCATGAACACCGCGGCCGACACTGCGGGACGCCGCTACATCTTCACCGCCACCGACGGTTCGGGCGCGGTGGCCGGACTCTCCAGCGCTCCGACCGGTGCGTCGGGCTCGCCCTTCGTCGGATCGGGCACGCTCGAGGCGGGTGTGGTCAAGCTCGCGACCAGCGCGGTCGTGAACCAGACGGGCAGCAACCCGGCGGTCACGTCGCTCAGCTTCGCCACCGGCAGCAACCCCTTCACCACACTCGCGAACGACGCCATGTTCGCGGTGCTCACCTTCCGCGGACGCACCAACAGCAACGATCCGCGCGTCGGTCCGGGTGACGGATCCAGCGGCTTCATCACCTCGGTCCCGACCGGGTGGACGCTGGTCCGGAAGGATGTCACGGCGGACCCGAACGACCTCGTCACCTACGTCTACAAGAAGATCCGCGGCGCTTCGGCCGAAGCGAACCCGATTGCCTGGGGCTTCAGCGGCCAGGGCTACGGTGCGGGTGTGCTCTTCACCTTCCGCGGTGCCGATACGACATCGGCGGGAGCGAACCTGATCGACGTGAGCAACGGCCAGGCGAACGCGAGCGGTACCTCGTTCTCCACGCCGTCGATCACGACGACGCACGCGAAGGAGAAGGTCTTCGCGGTGATCACGGTGGATGCGGACGGCACGGGGCAGCGCTTCACCGTGCCGAGCGGGTGGACCCAGATCGCGAAGAGCGATCAGACCGCCAACTCGCCGATGCCGACCTTCATCGTCATCCAGCGGAACGTGCAGACGACAGGAGCGGTGAGCGCGACCGTCACCGGTACCACGGCAGGCGTCAGTATCGGCACCATCATAGCAGTGAAGCAGAACACCATCCCCTAACGGGGGTGGGGAGTGACCGGCTGCGCCCAGCCGGGCCGGTCGCTCCCCCGTGTGGTTGCACGTGCCAGGTTGCAGTAGCTTTCCCAGAGCGAGTGCTGCCCTCCCCATCGGGGGCGGGTGGGTGAATCAGGGCCGCATGCCCAGGAGGAGTCTCAGATGAAGTCCATCACGCGTTGTCTCTCGGTCGTCGTCGCCACCCTGTCGATCTCCGCTGTCGCTTCGGCGCAGTCGGTGTCGGCTCCGGTCGCCCCCTCGTCTGCTGCGGTCTCGGCCACCAAGGCCGCCGTGCCGACCTTCGGCCTCGGCGGACTCGGCGTCGGCATCGCCATCTTCGACGAAGCCGGTCGCATGAAGAAGCCCAGCTTCTGGGCC
>CAZAGK010000121.1:0-9057 GCA_964484775.1 uncultured Gemmatimonas sp.
CAAGGATGTCATGGCGTATGCGCTCCTGCAGTCGAATGGGCGGGCACGCATTCTGGCCGGAGCGTTCGAGACGCCGGCACAGGCGGCACCGCTGGCAGCGCAGTTGCGACGGGACGGGATTCCGGCCACCGTCGCTTATCGTCTAGGGAGAGTGTTCTAACGTGCGGTTGACCAAACTCGAGTTGCATGGCTTCAAGTCGTTCGCCGATCCCACTGAACTCCTGTTCAGCCAGGGGGTGACCGCGGTCGTCGGTCCGAACGGTTGCGGCAAGTCCAACGTCTCCGACGCCGTGCGCTGGGTGCTCGGCGAACAGCGCGCGCGCCTGCTGCGCGGCGCCAAGATGGAGGAAGTGATCTTCCAGGGCTCCTCGGCGCGTCGCGCCGTGAACCTGGCCGAGGTCTCCCTGCACTTCGAGAACGACGACGGCGCCCTCCCGGTGCCGTTCAAGGAGGTCGTGATCACCCGCCGCCTCTCGCGCGCCGGTGAGAGCGAGTACTTCCTGAACCGTGCCCCGTGCCGTCTGCGCGACATCCACGATCTCGTGCGCGGCACCGGCCTCGGCGCCGACAGCGGCGTGGTGATCGAGAGCAAGATGATCGACGCCCTCCTCTCCGACCGCCCCGACGATCGTCGTGAGCTGTTCGAGGAGGCGGCGGGCGTCGGCCTGTATCGCGATCGCCGTCGCAGCACCGAGCGCAGCCTCGAGCAGACCACCGCCGACATGGCGCGCCTCGACGATCTCATCAACGAGGTCACGAGCCAGGTCCGCTCGCTCGCGCGTCAGCGCAAGCGCGCCGAACGGCACGCCGAGATCACCACCCGTCGCTTCGCCGTCGAGCTCACGCTCGCCTCGCGCGAGATGGCGGCATGGAAGGACGAACTCGAACAGCTGGACGAGCGTCTGGTGCAGCTGCGCGAGCAGCTCCCGACGGCGCAGGCCGCGGTGGTGATCCAGGAAGCCGCCCGCGACACCGCGCACGCCGCCCGCGCCGCCGCCGAGACGGTGCGTCACGAGCGCGCCCGCGTCGCCGGCGAGGCCCGTGAGGCCACGCTCAAGCTGCAAGGCGAGATCGCCGTCGCCGAAGAACGGCACCGCAACGCCGTGAGCCGTCGTGAGCGCGCCGAAGCGGAGCGCAGTGAAGGGGCCGCGATGGGCGAACGCGTGGTGGCCGAGTGGGAAGCCGCACGCGCCGAAGAGGAACAGACCACCACCGCCCTGCAGAGCGCACTCGAAGCGCTCCAGCAGCAGGTGGCGGTCGAGGAGACCACCCGCACGGCCGTCGCGCAGGCCCGCACCGCGCTCGAGCGTGCCGATCAGCATGTGCGGTCGCTGCGCGACGCACTGCGGCGCATCGAGCTGGATCGTGAAAGCGCCGAGCGTGAGCTCGCCGACGTCGCGCAGCGCACGGCGACGCTCGCGGTGGAGCACGAGGCGCTCGCCTCGACGCAGCGGCTCGCCGAGCGTGAGCTCGCGACCGCCGACGAACAGTTGACCATCGCGCAGGGCGCGGCACTCGAGGCCGATGCCGCCCTCTCGCAGGCCCGTGACCACGCGCGCGACTGGCGTGAGAAGGACACCGCCGCCCGCGCGGAAGCGCGCAAGGCGGAGGAAGAGACGGCCAAGCTCGCCGGTCGCGTGAACGCGATCGAAGGGCTCGAGCGTGAGCGCGTGGGGCTCGCCCCGGGCGCGGCGCGTCTGCTCAAGGACCGCGAACAGTTCGGCGAAGGGGCCATCCTCGGCCCGCTCTCCGACTACATCGGTGCCGACGCCAACACCGCCATGCTCGTCGAGCGCTTCCTCGGGCCGACGGTGCACGCGGTGGTGATCCGCGACGCCGCCGTCGCCACCGCGGTGCGCGAGTGGCACGCGCGCACGAACCCCGGCGCTCTCCTGCTCCTCCCGCTCGACGTCGTCTCGCAGTTGCCGGAAGCGGCAGAAGCGGGCGAACTCTCGGCGTCGGTGCAGACCGAGGGTCCGGTCCGCGGGTGGGTCCGCACCCTGCTCGGGCGCGTGAAGGCGGTCGATTCGGGCTCGGCGTTCGTCGATGCGCGTGGTGCGGTGTGGCTACCGGACTCGACGTCGTCGGAAGGTCCGCTGCGCCGACGCGCCGAACTCACCAAGCTCCGCGAGTCGTTGACGCTGAGCGAGGCTTCGCGCGACAACGCCACGGCCGCACTCGCTGAAGTCCACGCGGCGCTGCTGACCGCCGAGTCGCAGGCCACCGCCTGCGCCGATGCCTCGACGCAGGCGCACGCCCGCTCGCAGCAGGTGGCGTTGCAGCGTGCCGAACGCGAGCGCGCCTACCAGCGCGCTACGCGCGAGCTGGCCGACGCGGTCGCGCTGAGCGAGCGTCTGTCCGGACGTCGCAACGAGCTCTCCACCCGCGTGACGGCGAGCATCGCCGCGCAGGAGGAGCAGAGCGTGGCCCTGGCCGCCGCCGAACAGGGCGCGTCCACTGCGCGCGACGCACTCGGGGAGTCGGATCGCGCGCAGGATGCGGCGCGAGAAGCCCGGGCCGCCGCGCAGGTCACCCACGCGCAGGCGCAGGCCCGTCGCGAGGTGGCCACCGAGCGTCGAGCCCGACTCGAACGCGAGCGGGCCAACGCGGCCGCACGCCTCGAGACGCTGCAGAAGGAACTCAGCGCCCTCGCCGAAGGCGACGCCGTGCTCGAGCGCCAGATGCAGGAATGGCGCGACGCCCTCACCGGGCGCCAGCAGACGCTCGCCGAGGCCGAGACTGCACTGACCGAGGCCGAACAGGGCGTGCGCACCGCCGACGCCGAACTCGCGGCCGTGGAGCAGGCGCTCGATCAGTCGCGTCACGACGTCACGGCGCTGGGCGAGGCGCTGCACGTGGCCGAACTGCGCCACACGGAACTGGCGGGCAAGCGCGTGGCGGTGAGCGAGCGTCTCGAGGCCGAGTGGCGCAAGCCGCTCGCCGATCTGTTCGCGGACTTCGCCCCGCTCGAGATCGAGGATCAGCCGCTGCGCGAGGAGGCCGATGAACTGCGCCAGCTCATCGAGACGATGGGCCCGGTGAACCCGCTGGCGATCGAGGAGCACGAGGAGGAAGTGAAGCGCCTCGACTTCCTCACCGGTCAGCGGGCGGACCTGGCGGCGGCACAGATCTCCCTGCAGCAGGCCATCAAGGAGATCGACGTCACCGCGCGCGAGATGTTCATGAAGACCTTCACCGAGGTCCGCGAGAACTTCCGCCAGATCTTCCAGACGCTGTTCGGCGGCGGCGAGTGCGACCTGAAGCTCGAGAACCCCGATGCGCCGCTCGACTGCGACATCGAGGTGCATGCGTCACCGCGCGGCAAGAAGACGCAGCGTATCCATCTCCTGTCCAGTGGCGAGCGGGCGCTGGTCGCGCTCTCGCTGCTCTTCGGCATCTTCCTGACCAAGCCCAGTCCGTTCTGTCTGCTGGACGAAGTCGACGCCCCGCTCGACGACGCGAACGTGGGGCGCTTCGTGAAGATGCTGAACCAGTTCAAGACGAACACCCAGTTCATCGTCATCACGCACAACCCGCGCACCACGACCGAGGCGGCCGATGCCGTGTACGGCGTGACGATGCAGGAGCCCGGGGTCAGCTCGCTGGTGAGCGTGCGGATGAAGGGGCCGGCGGTGGACGAGGCGGAACCGGAGGCGGCCACCACCAGCTGACCGCGGCTGGCAGGGCCTCCTGACGCGTCCCCCCAAGGGGTCACGAAATCCCCCCGGAATGTCGATTCCGGGGGGATTTCCGTTATATTTTCAGGTTCGCCCCTAGATGGGGGGCGTTCCTGTCTTTAAGGGGTTTTTGTCATGCTGGTCGTGATGTCGCATACCGCCACCCAGGACGATGTCGAGCGCGTCTGCTCGACCATCCGCGCCATGGGTTACACTCCCGCCCCGATGCCCGGCGCTCAGCGCACGGCCGTCGGTCTGGTGGGCAATGATGGTCGCGTGGACGATTCGCTGATCGCCGAACTGCCGGGCGTGTCGCGGGTGATCCACGTGTCGAATCCGTACAAGCAGGTCTCGCGCGAGTGGCGACCGGAGAACACCATCGTCACGATCGCGCCGGGCGTGAGCTTCGGCGGCGAGGAGATCCCGGTGATCGCGGGGCCCTGCTCCGTCGAGAGCGAGAAGCAGATCCTCGCCGCCGCGCACGCGGTGAAGGCCGCGGGCGCCTCCGCGCTCCGCGGCGGTGCCTTCAAGCCCCGCAGCTCCCCCTACTCGTTCCAGGGGATGGGGAAGAAGGGACTCGAGCTCCTCGCCCTCGCCAAGCGCGAGACGGGGCTCCCGATCGTCACCGAGGCGATGGACGACGAGGGCGCCCACCTCGTGGCCGAGTACGCCGACTGCATCCAGCTCGGCGCGCGCAACATGCAGAACTACTCGCTCCTCAAGACCGTCGGCAAGATCGGCAAGCCGGTGCTCCTGAAGCGCGGGATGGCCGCCACCATCCAGGACCTGCTCCTGAGCGCGGAGTACATCCTGAGCGAGGGGAACCCGCACGTGATCCTCTGCGAGCGCGGGCTCCGCAGCTTCGATTCCACGTCGCGCAATCTCTTCGACCTCACCGCCATCCCGGTCGTGAAGTCGCTCTCGCATCTGCCGATCATCGCCGATCCCAGCCACGGCACCGGCCGACGCGACAAGGTCACGGCGATGTCGCGCGCGGCGGTCGCCTGCGGCGCCGACGGTCTGATGATCGAGGTGCATCCGCAACCCGAGCAGGCCAAGTCGGACGGGGCGCAGTCGCTCTACCCGGAGCAGTTCGCGGACTGCATGAAGCAGCTCCGTCGCGTGGCCGAAGCGGTGGACCGCTCGATCGCCGGCAGCACCGCGGGAGTCGTTTGATCGATCGTCGCCGCACGGTGACACGCGTCGCATTCGCGGCGGCCGCTCTGCTGGCCGCCGCGTTGCCGTTCGGTGCAGGCCGAACGCTCGGCGCGCAGGATACCACCTTCGCACTCCTGGACCGCGCCGTGTCGCAGTACGGCGCGGTGGGCACCGTCCGTGCCAGGCTCGAGCAGACGATCACGAATCCGCAGGCCAAGAGCAGCTACCTGTCCAAGGGGGAGTTGTTCCAGCGCGACCGAAAGCAGTTCGCGCTCCGCTTCACCGAGCCCGCCGCCGACGCGATCGTCAACGACGGGAAGTCGCTCTGGGTGTATCTCCCGAGCACGATGCCGGGTCAGGTGATGAAGCTCCCCATGGCGGCCGGCGGGAACTTCGACTTCCTCTCCCAGCTCCTCCGCGCACCGCGGGAGGGATACACCGTCACGGCGCGTGCCGATACCACGCTCGGTGCCCATCGCACCGCCGTGTACGGGCTCACGCCGAAGAAGCCGAACACCCCCTTCCTCCGCGCCACGCTCTGGATCGGCCGCGACGATGCGCGACTCTGGATGGTCGAGACGGTGGAGCCGAGCGGGCTGGTGCGGCGCGTGCGCTTCACGACCATGCAGCTGGGCGCCGCGCTCCCCGATGGCGTCCTGACCTTCACCCCGCCCCCGGGCGTGAAGGTGGTCGATCCGCAGGCCATGATGGCCGGGAAGCCGTAACCCGGACGCACCGCGCCACCCCCAACGAAGGGCCCGCGCCCCTCGTAGATTCTCCGTCACCACCCTACGGGAGAATCTCCATGCATCTCGCCCCGACCGCGCGCCGCATCTGGCGCGCCGCCACGGCCACCGCCTTCGCGGTCACTGCCCTTCCCCTCGCGCTCTCGGCGCAGGAGAAGGTCGATGTGGCCACCATCGAACGGATCAAGACCGAAGCCATGCAGAAGTCCCAGGTCATGGATCTCATGTCCTGGCTCACCGACGTCCACGGACCGCGCCTCACCAACTCGCCCATCACGCAGGCGGCGGGTGAGTGGGCCATCACGACGATGAAGGGCTGGGGGCTCACCAACCCGCACTTCGAGTCGTGGGGCCCCTTCGGACGCGGCTGGACCAACGAGCGCTTCTCCTTCCAGGCCACCGCGCCGCATCCCTTCCAGATCGCGGCCGTGCCGCGCGCCTGGAGCGCCAGCACCAAGGGGAAGGTCAGCGGGAGCCCGGTGATGCTCAGCGTCACGTCGCTCGACGACCTCCAGAAGATGCAGGGCCAGCTCAAGGGGAAGTTCGTGATGATCGGCGCGCTCCGCGACGTGAACATGCACCTTACCCCGGAAGCCTCGCGCCTCAGCGACTCCGCGCTCACCGTGATGGCCAACGCACAGCCCCCTGCTCCGGGCGCTGGCGGCCGTGGCGGTCGCGGCGGCGGCCCGGGCGGCACGCCTCCGGTCCGTCCCGTAAACGTCATGCAGGACACGACCGCGCTCCGCTGGCTCGAGAAGGAAGGGATCGCCGCGATCCTCGTCCCCTCGCGCGGCGACGGCGGCACGATCTTCACCGACAACGGCAACAACCGCAACAGCACCTCGCCGCAGCTCCCGGTGGTGCACGTCTCCATCGAAGGCTACGGCCGCATCGCGCGTGAACTCGAGCGCAAGCAGCCGGTGGTCCTCGAGATGGACATGCAGAACAAGTTCTACGGCGACGACCAGCAGCCGTCGTTCAACGTGATCGCCGAGATCCCGGGCACCGATCCGAAGCTGAAGGACGAGGTCGTGATCATCGGCGGCCACTTCGACTCCTGGCACGGCGGCACGGGCGCGACCGACAACGCCGCCGGTTCGGCGACGATGATGGAAGCCATGCGCATCCTCAAGACGCTCAACCTCAGCCCGCGCCGCACCATCCGCATCGGGCTCTGGACGGGTGAGGAACAGGGGCTCTTCGGCTCGCGTGCCTACGTGCAGCAGCACTTCGGCACCGCCGGATCGCCGACCGCCGAGCACGCCAAGTTCGCGGCGTACTTCAACGTGGACAACGGCACCGGCAAGATCCGCGGCGTGTACCAGCAGATGAACGCCGATGTCGGGCCGATCTTCAACGCCTGGATGGGTCCCTTCAAGGACATCGGGATGAAGACGCTCACGATCGGCAACACGGGCGGCACCGATCACCAGTCGTTCGACGGCGTGGGACTCCCGGGCTTCCAGTTCATCCAGGACGGCATCGAGTACAACACCCGCACGCACCACTCGAACGCCGACGTCTACGAGCGCATCCAGGCCGAGGACATGAAGTTCAACTCGGCGGTGCTCGCCGCCTTCGCCTGGCAGGCCGCGCAGCGCGACGAGAAGCTCCCGCGCAAGGCGCCCCCGGCGCCGCGTCCGATCCCGTAAGCGAGCCTCCGTTTGCTAAGAAGGGGGGGTGGCCTAATCGGCCACCGCCCCTTCTGCATCCTGCTCACCGCGAACGGCTACGGCCGCTGCTCGTGCCGCGGCTGCTCGAGTCCCGACGAACCCACCACCGTCGGCTTCGCGCTGCTCTTCACCGGCAGCTCGGCCACCCGCTTCATCAACGCCTCGGGCGCCGTGATCCCGCGCAGCAGCTCGAGCGCCTTGGCCACCACCGGATCGCCGGTGGCCGCGCGCTGTGCGGCACCGGGGACGCCGAACTTCTGGCGCGCCACCTCCAGTCCGATCACGCGATCGATGGCCTCGTGCGCCTTGTCGTACACCTCGCGCGACACGTCGAGCCCGGTCGACTGCATGCGTCCCCAGAGAAGCTCGCGCATCGCGGCCGTGACCGTGAAGTCGGGCGAGGTCACGTCGGACTGCTTCGCGATCTGGATCGCGACCGAGGAGAGCGCTTCGCGGAACGGACGCACACGGCTTCCCACCGCCGTCACCCACGCGCGCTCTGCCGGCGGCGGCGCGCTGTCGCCAGCGACCACGTCGGGGACGATCCCGCCACCACCGACCACCGTGCGTCCACCCTCGGTCCTGTAGCGCGGGCGTTCGCTGTCGCTCAGGGTGGAATCGGCGTTCGCCGCATGATGCGGACGGCTGATCGTGCGCCCGACCGGCGTGTACCAGAAGGCGTTCGTGATGCGGATCGCCCCACCGTTCTCGAGCGCGATCACCTGCTGTGCACTCCCCTTCCCGTAGCTCGAGCGGCCGATCACCAGGGCGCGGTCGTGATCCTGCAGTGCGCCGGCGACGATCTCCGCCGCGCTCGCCGTGCCGCTGTTCACGAGCACCACGAGCGGGAGCGTCGGCCACTGCTGCCCCTTCTTGTCCACGAACTCCGTGGTCGTCCCCGGCATGCGCCCGCGCGTGCTCACGATCTTCTTCCCCTGATCGAGAAAGAGATCGGCCACCGCGACGCCCTGGTTCAACAGTCCGCCCGGATTCCCGCGCAGATCGAAGATCAGCGCCTTGGCGCCGGCCTTCACGAGCGAATCGACCGTCGACGCCACCTCGATGGCCGTCGAGTCGCTGAAGGCGCTCAGGGCGAAGTACCCGACGCTCTGCGGCAACAGCTGCGCACGCTGCACCGAACTCACGTGGATGTCGCTGCGCTCGAGCGTGAAGGGGATCTTCACGAAACCACGCTGCACGGTGAGTTTCAGCTGCGATCCGAGCGGCCCCCGCAGCGCGTCGCGCGCTTCCTCGACCGTCCACCCCTGCATCGACTGGCCGTTGAGCTCCACGAGCCGATCGCCGGCGCGGATCCCGGCGCGTTCCGCTGGCGAGCCGAGGCGCGGCTGGATCACGACGATCCACCCTTCACGCAGATCGACCGAGAGTCCCACACCGCGATAGCTCCCGCTCGTGACCTCGCGCAGTCGCTTCAGGCGCTCGGGCGGAAGATAGGAGCTGCTCGGATCACCGAGCTCGCCGACCATCCCGATCGCGGCCTTGCGATACATCTCGTCCACCGAGATGCTGTCCACCCAGTTCTTCTGCACGCGCTTCATCACCGACTCGAACAGGCGTGCGCCAGCGGCGGCGGTCAGTCGCGACTCCGTGACGGGCGGTCGCACCGCCTGCTGCATGAACCAGCCCCCCGCCGCGAGGGCGGCGCCGATCACGAACAGCGAGATCATCAACCGGCGGTTCATGCGATCACCTGCAGCGTCCGCGCGACATTGGGAAAGTGGGCGACCACGGCGCCGAGCACACGCCCGGCGACATCGTCCACACTCCCGTCCGCCGGCACGG
>CAZAGK010000122.1:0-9041 GCA_964484775.1 uncultured Gemmatimonas sp.
AGTTGATGGCCGCGGCCGACTGGGCGCTCCCGAGCGGCACCACGATCGCGCTGCGGGCCGCGCTCGCCGAGACGCCGGAGGCACTGAATCCCGGGGCGCTCACGGCGGCGGAGTACGCCAAGAACCGCGACTCCGCGGCGGCGATCAACGTGGCGCGCGGGGCGAGTCGCGCGATCTCGCAGAACCAGTTCTCGGTCCGCGCGTCGCATGCGAACGAGAACGGCCGCTCGTGGGCGGCGACCGCGTACGTGGTGCGACGGTTCGTGGACAACCCGCTCGCGACCACGCCCCCGGGGGCGAGTGTCTTCAACGTCGGGACGTATTCGACGATCAACCGGTGGGTCACGGGGGCGCGGTTCGATCTCTCGCAGCGGCTGGGGGATCGTGACGAGTCCCCGCGGGTGTCGGTCGGGCTCGATGCGCAGCGCAGTACCGACATCCGGCGCAACTCACGGGCGACGGGGGGCCATCCGAGCGCCCTCACCGACACGCTGCTGCTCTTCCAGGACGAGATCGTGTCGTCGGTCGGCCCCTTCGCGCAGCTCTCGTGGACGCCGCTGCGATCGGTGCAGGTGGATGCGGGCGCACGCTGGGACCAGCTCCGCTTCGAGGCCCGTGATCACTTCCTCGGCGACAAGCTCGACAACAGTGGTGCGCGCTCCATGACCGCGGCTACGGGACATGTGGGCGCGAGTTGGGCATGGCAGGACTGGCTCACGCCGTACGCCAACTGGTCGAGCGCCTTCGAGACGCCGACGACGACCGAGCTGAACGCTCGGGCCGACGGCGCAGGGGGATTCAATCCGGACCTCGGCCCCCAGCGCGTGCGCACGACCGAGGTGGGGGCACGCGGGCGGATCGGGCGTGGGGGCTATACGCTGAGTCTGTTCGAGTCCTACGCAGATGATGCGATCATCCAGTATCTTGCGCTCGACGGACGGTCGTTCTTCCGCAACGCGGGACGTACGCGGCACCGCGGTGTGGAGGTCGGCGTGCAGTGGCAGGTCGCCCGGTGGCTGTCGGCGAACGGCTCGTGGACGGAGGCCGACTATCGATTCGTGCGGTACCTGGTGCCGCGTGGCGCCGTGACCGATACGCTCGACGGGAAGCGGGAAGCGGGGGTCCCCTCGCGCGTGATCCGCGTGGGACTCGATGCCCGGTTCGCGCGGGGCACGATCTCCGTGGATCACACGTGGAGCGACGCGCAGTACGCCGACGATCGCAACACGCAGCGGGTGGACGGCTACGGTGCCGGGGTGATGAACGTCCGGGCCGGATGGAACGGTGAGAGTGGGGCGGTGCGGTGGTCGCCCTTCGTGGGGATCAACAACGCGACGGACCGCGCGTACGTGGGCGCGGTGACGATCAATGGCGCAGCGGGGCGGGTGCTCGAACCCGCGCCGCGGCGGAACTACTACCTGGGAGTGGAACTCGGATGGCGCGCAGCAAGGTGAAGCGGAAGGCGAAGGCGAAGGTCAAGCCGATGGCTGAGGGGGCGCTGGTGATCAAGCGCTCCAGGATCGCGGGACGAGGCGGGTTCGCGGGGCGCGACATCAGGAAGGGGGAGCGGCTGATCGAGTACGTCGGCGAGCGGATCTCGCACGGCGTCGCCGACGACCGTTACGACGACGCGGCGATGAAGACGCACCACACCTTCCTGTTCGCGGTGAACCGGAGCGTGGTGATCGACGGCGCCGTCAACGGGAACGAGTCGCGGTGGCTCAACCACTCCTGCGCGCCGAACTGTGAAGCGGTGATCGAGAAGTCCCGCGTGTTCATCGAGGCGAAGCGCGACATCCCCAAGGGGGAGGAGCTCTGCTACGACTACGCGTACTCCCGCGACGGATCGGAGACGGCCGAGGATGAGTTCCAGCTCTATGGCTGCCGCTGCGGGGCCAAGAGCTGCCGCGGGACGATCCTCGCCGCGCTGACCAAAGCCGAGCTGCGCAAGCGTGCGGCGGCGGCCAAGAAGCGGCACCATCCGCGGCACTCGGTGGCGCGCACGGGGCATGAGCTGGCGACCACCAAGGCGAAGGCCAAATCCAAGTCGAAGGCCAAGACCAAGTCGAAGTCGAAGACCAAGAGCAAGGCCAAGAACGAGCGCTGATCGCTCGATGGCCGTACCGAGGGGCGTCCGCGAGCATCGCGGGCGCCCCTTCTGGCGTTCTACCGTTCGGGGAGGGGGACGACGTCGTACTCGTCGAGTCGATGGATGTCGACCGAGAGATTGCCGTCGGCGTCGGGCGGGTTGAAGATGTTGCGGAACTTCGCGCCCCAGACGATCTCATCGGCGCGGTAGGAGGAGCGCGCATGCACCTCCTGCGCGAAGGTCTCGTCGGTCCCGCTGATCAGGACGATGAACTCGTAGGCGCCGGCGCGGAGGTCGGCGTCGCTGAGTCCGAAGAGCGGGCTCTCCTCGGTGATCGGATGCACGAGCGTCCAGGCGAGCGGGAAGAGCATCACCTCCGACCGCTCGAGCGTGAGGAGCTGGAAGCGACGCCCGAGCGTGCGCGAGCTCTCCTGCATCCAACTCGCGTTCACGCGCGCCTTCAGGTCGATCAGCTGGTTGTCGCGCAGATTCGTGATGCGGAACATCAGCCCGCGTCCACCCTTGAACGGGGCGACGACCATCTGCGAGCTGAAGCGGATCACCGCGGTCGGCCGCGAGAAGCGGGCGAAGAGGAGGCCCGTGATCAGCGCCTGGCTCATGATCGCGACGATCGACTCGACGTACATCAGGATGTGCGCGGGGAGCCCCACCGGGCTGATGTTGCCGTAGCCGATCGTCGCGAAGGTCTCGACGCTGAAGAAGAACGCCCGCCAGAAGGTCCCGCCCATCAATTCCGGGGCGGCGCCCACGAGCGCGGGCTCGCCACACAGCGCGAAGAGCAGGGCGAAGACGAGGTTCAGCCCCGTGTACACGCCGACGACCGCCCAGAGGAACCGCGGCCAGGTCATCGCGAGCGCGTGATGGTACGCGCTGTGTGACTCCCACCACCGGCGTCCGCGACGGCGGACGTTGAAGGTGCCGTCCTTGTTGAGGAGTCGCGTGGCGCTGTACGACGCCACCACGGCGCCGAAGCCCAGATCCCCCTTGTCTTCGAGGGCGGGGGGGAGCGCTGGGGGTGGGAGCTCGGGTTCGGCCATGACGGAAATATGCGTGACCGTGTGCAACGAGGGCCAATGCGTGTCACTGTGCGTCGGACTTCCCCCGGACGCCCCGATGCGCGAACTTCGACACGTCTCGAACCGGACCGAACTCGTGCTCCTCGTTCCTCTGCTCGCCGCCGCCCTGCATGTCACGCCGCCGCTGAAGGCCGCTCCCAAGGCACCCGCCAAGGCGCCGGTCGGTGCGATCTTCAACGGTCGCGCCAAGCAGCTGCAGGTCAAGCCGCCGCGCACCGATGCGCAGGTGGTCGTGGATGGCGTCCTGGACGAGCCGGCGTGGCGCGAGGCCGCGGTGTTGACCGGCTTCTCGCAGTACGCCCCGCTCGACGGGCTCCCGGCGGCGGACTCGACGCAGGTGCTGGTCTGGTACTCGCCGAACGCCATGCACTTCGGGATCCGCGCCTTCCAGCCGCAGGGCACCGTGCGCGCGACGCTCGCCGATCGCGACCGGATCTCGCAGGACGACAACATCCAGCTGTATCTGAGCACCTTCAACGACGGCCGCCAGGCGACGGTCTTCATGGTGAACCCGCTCGGCATCCAGGCCGACGGGATCCTCGTGGAGCGCGGGAACATCACCGGCGGAGGATTCAGCGGCGGGATCGGTGCCGCGCGCGAAACGCCGGACCTGACCCCCGACTATGTGTACGCCTCCAAGGGACGCGTCACCGATTTCGGCTATGAGATCGAGGTCCGGATCCCCTTCAAGAGTCTCAAGTACCAGTCGCTCGACGTGCAGTCGTGGGGGATCAACGTCGTGCGCGTGGTGCAGTATCGCGGGCACGAGAACAGCTGGGTGCCGGCGCAACGCGGGTCGGCGACCTTCCTCGGACAGAACGGGACGCTCACCGATCTCACCGATCTGCGGCGCGGACTCGTGGTGGACGTGACGCCGGAGGTCACGCAGCGCACCGATGGTTTGCCGGCGACCGCCGGCGGACGGTGGGACTACAAGGCGGGGACGCCCAAGCTGGGCGGCAATGTGCGCTGGGGGATCACGAACAACCTCACGTTGAACGGGACGATCAATCCCGACTTCAGTCAGGTGGAGGCCGACGCCAACCAGATCACTTTCGATCCGCGCGCGGCGCTCTCCTTCCCCGAGAAGCGCCCCTTCTTCCTCGACGGGGCGGAACAGTTCGCGGTACCAAGTTCACTCATCTACACGCGCCGTATCGTGCAGCCGGTCGCGGCAGTGAAGTTGGCGGGGAAGATCGGCAGCTCCGACGTCGCGCTGCTCTCGGCGGTCGATGCCACCACCGCCTCCACCACGGGGCGCGACAACCCGATCTTCAACATCATCCGCCTGCAGCGCGACATCGGCCCGTCGTCGCGCATCGGCATGATGTACACCGACCGCATCAACGGGAAGGACTGGAACCGCGTCCTCGACTTCGACGGGCGTCAGGTGTGGGACAAGATCTACTCCGTGCAGTGGCAGGCGGCGGGGAGCGCCACCTACCGCTCGGGGAAGCAGATCAACGCCCCGCTCTGGGATTCCCGCTTCAACCGCAACGGGCGCAACTTCGGGTGGCGCTCGCAGTTCACGGGGATCGGCGACGATTTCCGCACCGAGTCCGGATTCATTTCGCGCGCGGGGCAGGTGCACGCGGCGTTCGTCCCGCGCTGGAGCTTCTTCGGCGAGCGGGGGGCGCTCCTCGAACAGATCTCCCCTGACGTCGTCATCGACGGGATCTGGGCCTACAAGAACTTCTTCCACTCCGGCGACGCCCGCGACAAGAAGCTGCACCTCGACCTCAACACGCAGTGGCGTGGCGGTTGGACGATGGGTGCCTCGCTCCTCCTCGAGTCGTTCGGCTACGATCCCGCCTTCTACTCGTCGCGGTACCGCATCGAGAAGCCGCGCGTCGGGCTGCCGAGCGACACCCTGGCCTTCACCGGGACGCCGCGCCTGCCGAATCGCGATTTCGTGATCACGCTGGGGACGCCGCAGTTCAAGTACTTCTCCTTCGCCGGGACGTACATCTGGGGGCAGGACGAGAACTTCTACGAGTGGTCGAGCGCCGCCATCACGTACCTGAACGTCACGGCGAACATCCGGGCGTCGGAGCAGCTGCGCGTCGGGCTGTCGTACACGCTGAACGACTACCGTCGTCAGACGAACGGCAAGCGCGCGGGGCGTCAGATCGATCCGCGCGTGCGCGTCGAGTACCAGGTGAGCCAGGCGATCTTCGTCCGCGCCATCGGAGAGTACTTCGCCGACTACACGAGCGAGCTGTTCGACGACTCGCGCACGGGATACCCGCTGCTCCAGCGCGTCGGCTCCTCGTGGGTCCACCTGCCGGCCTCCACCGCGAACGGGGTGCGCGGCGAGTTCCTCTTCGCCTACAAGCCCAACCCGGGGACGGTGTTCTACGCCGGCTACGGATCGCAGATGACGGAGCCCGAGTCGTTCGCCTTCCGGAACCTCGTGCGGCAGAACGACAACTTCTTCCTCAAGGCCTCCTACCTGTTCCGGATGTGAGCACCCTTCTCCAACACGCGACGGGAGCCCCGCTCTCGTCGCTCGAGACGCCTGCGCCGCTGGTCGATCTGGACCGGATGGAACGCAACATCGCCCGCATGGCGACGTACGCGCGGACGCACGGGCTCTCGTTGCGTCCGCACATCAAGACGCACAAATCCACGAGCGTCGCCGCCCAGCAGATCGCGGCGGGCGCGGTCGGGCTCACCTGTGCGACCCCCGCGGAGGCCATCGTGATGGCGGGGGTCTGCGATGACCTGCTGCTCGCCTATCCTCCGATCGGCGCGAAGGCGGAGCGGCTCCTCTCCGTGCCGCGCGACGTGCGGCTCACGGTCGCCCTCGACTCGGCACGCGCCATCGACGACCTGTCGATCGTCGCGCATCGCACCGATCGCGAGATCGGCGTGTACGTGGAAGTGGATGTGGGGATGCACCGCGTGGGCGTCCCGAGTGTGGAGGAAGCGATCGCGCTGGCGCAGATGGTCTCGGCGCGGGCACCGCTGCGTTTCGCCGGGGTCGCGTTCTACCCGGGGCACATCCGGTCGGCGGTCGACACGCAGGACGCGGAGTTGCAGGCACTCGGCGCGGGGCTGCTCAGGATGCGCGCGGCGTTCGAGCGCGCTGGCCTCACGCCGCCGGTGATCAGCGGAGGCTCGACGCCCACGATGTACCGGACGCACGAGATCACCGGTGTCACGGAGATGCGCCCCGGGACGTACGTCTACAACGACCGGACCACCGCCGAGATCGGCGCCTGCGCGTGGGACGACTGCGCGTTCTCGGTGCTCGCCACCGTGGTGAGCACGAGCGTGGCGGGCCAAGCGGTGATCGACGCGGGGGCCAAGGCGCTCGGGCGCGAGCCGATGCGCGGAGCGGCGGGGGAGGGCTTCGGCGCGTTGCTCGACCGCCCCGAGGTCGTGGTCTCACGCATGAGCGAGGAGCACGGGATCCTCGATCTCTCCAACACCGATTGGCGTCCCGCGGTGGGGGACACGGTGCGCGTCGTCCCCAATCACGTGTGCATCGTGGTGCACCTGAACGATCTCATGTACGGCGTGCGCGGCGACCACGTGGCGTCGAGCTGGACGGTGGATGCGCGCGGGCGCGCGCATCCCGTCGTGGTGCCCTGACGACGCTAGTGGGCGTTCGCGCCGTCGATCATGTCGCGGACGCTCGCATCGTAGCCGGCCGCCGCCGCTTCATCGGTGGTGAGGAGTGAGACCACGATCCCCACGAGGAACGATCCGGGGATCGTGAGGATCGCCGGGTTCTTCAGCGCGAACCAGGCCCCCTCGTGCTTGAGGATGTCCACCTGCACGACCGGCGAGAGCCAGATCAGGATCAGCGTCGCACTCGTGCCCACGACCATGCTGGCCACCGCGCCCGCCGTCGTGCAGCGCCGCCAGAAGATCGACAGCACGAGGGCGGGGAAGTTCGCGCTCGCCGCGATGGCGAAGGCGAGGCTCACCATGAAGGCCACGTTCTGTCCCTTGAAGACGATCCCGAGGGCCACCGCGATCACGCCGAGCACGAGCGTCGCCGCGCGCGCGACCTTGAGCTCCTCTCCGGGACGTGCCTCTCCCTTGCGCACGACGCTCGTCCAGAGGTCATGCGAGAGGGCGGCCGCACCGGAGAGGGTGAGTCCCGCGACGACCGCGAGGATGGTCGCGAACGCCACCGCGGCGATGAAGCCGAGGAAGGGCGTCCCTCCGAGATACTCGGCGAGCAACGGGGCGGCCATGTTGCCCCCCTTGTCGACCGCCTTGATGGCGTCGGGGCCCACGAGCACCATCGCGCCGAAGCCGAGCACGAAGGTCAGGAGATAGAAGAAGCCGATCAGACCCGTGGCGTAGAACACCGAGGTGCGCGCTGCACGCGCGTCAGGGACGGTGTAGAAGCGCATCAGGATGTGCGGGAGTCCGGCGGTCCCGAACATCAGCGCCATCCCGAGGGAGATCGTGTCGAAGGGGTTCGCGACGAGCTTCCCCGGGGCGAGCACGGCGTCGCCGTACTTCGCGCTGGCGGCCGCGAAGAGCGCGAGCGGGTTCATCCCGAACTTCGCCAGCACGAGCATCGCGAGACTGAACGCACCGCCAAGCAGGAGCCCGGCCTTCACGATCTGCACCCAGGTCGTGGCGAGCATCCCGCCGAAGAGCACGTAGGCGATCATCGCCGCACCGACGATCATCACCGCGGTCTCGTAGCTCAGGCCGAACATCAGCTTGATCAGCGACCCCGCGCCGACCATCTGCGCGATCAGATAGAAGATCACGGTCGAGAGCGTGCCGTAGGCCGCCGCCATGCGCACCGGGGTGGAGCGCAGACGCGTGGCGACCACATCGGCGAAGGTGTACTTGCCGAGGTTGCGGAGCGGTTCGGCGACGAGGAAGAGCACCACCGGCCAGCCGACGAGCCATCCGGTGGAGTAGATGAGTCCGTCGAAGCCGGTGGTGGAAACGAGGCCGGCGATCCCCAGGAAGCTCGCCGCGCTCATGTAATCGCCCGCGAGGGCGAACCCGTTCTGCGCGGCGCTGATCGAGCGACCGGCCGCGTAGAAGTGTTCAGTGGTCTGCGTCTTGCGCGCCGCCCACCAGGTGATGCCGAGGGTGACCGCGATGAACAGGAAGAAGAACGCCATCGCGACGGTGTTGGGCTGACCGATCGCGGTGGCAGGGGCGGCGGGCGCTGTCGATGCGGCTGCCGCCTGCAGGAGCGCGCGGATCATCGACGCGACTCCTGGCGCAGCGCCTCGAGCCGGGCGTCATAGTGCGCGTTGGCCCAGCGGACGTAGATCCAGGTGGTGATCCAGGAGCCGAGGATCACCGCCGCGCCGAGGAGGATGCCGAGGCTGAGGCCAGGGGTGACGATCGACCCCATCAGGGGCTTCTGGTAGGCGATCAGCAGGATGAAGCCGAAGTACAGCACAACCACAGCGATCGTGAGAATGATCGCGATCTTCCACCGTGCCGCCGCAAGGGCGTGGTGCGCCGCGTGCGCGCGCGTATCCGGCGGCGCCATCAGCGGCGCCACTCCTTGATCACCCGCGCCGTCACGATGGAGTCGAGCTTGGGGAACTCACGCGCGAGGTAGGCATTCCCCTCGCGGGAGATCTGTCCCTGGTTCGGTCCTTTGCCCCGCGGCGCGCCTTCGCCGTATCCGTTGTAGAGCGAATCGACGACGCGCTCCATCCCGGCGACGAGGCGGTCCATCACGGCGTCGTAGACCGCGTCGTGCACGAACAGCCGGGTGCCCGCGAGGCAGGACTGGCCGTTGCAGTACAGGGTCGCGAACATCGCGTTGTCGACCACCGCGTCGATGTCCTCGATGTCGGGAAAGATGATGTTCGGGCTCTTGCCGCCCAGTTCCAGCGACACGGGCACCAGCCGCT
>CAZAGK010000123.1:0-9027 GCA_964484775.1 uncultured Gemmatimonas sp.
CTTCTCCAATGTCTTGAGGAGCATGGACCGACGACCGTCGATCTCCTTGTCGCGTAGAGTGCGTTCCGGATGGCGGAAGGTCAACCGCCAGCCGACGGAGCGGGTGCCGGCGGGGAGTCCCTGCCCGCGGTATTCGTCGAAGACGACGAGCGACTCGAGGAGATCGCCGGCGGCTTCGCGGATGGTGTTCTCGACGGTCGCGGCCGACGTCCCACTCGGCACGAGCAGCGCGAGGTCGAACTCGGCGGCGGGCATGGCCGGGAGCGGCACGAAGCGCACCGGAGTGACCGCTGGGCCGCTCGTGCCGGCCGAAGCGTCGGCGTGCGCGTTGGCTCCCTTCGCGGCGACGTACTCGGCGGGCATGGCGCCGAGGGTGAGTTCCACGCCATAAGCCGGCGCGGCCCAGTTGGGGGCGTCGAGTCCGGTGAGCGCGGACACGTGGCCGCGCTCCGTGCCATCGACCATCACCGTCCAGAGCAGCGACGGCGCACCGTCGGCGTCCCGGTGATCGTCCGGCCGCGCGACGAGCGCGACCTCCGCCCCCGGCCACGCCGCCCCGGCGATCGTCAACGCCAGCGCCTTCGCATCCCACGCATCGAACGCCGGCGGCTTGGGCTCGGTGAAGTGCGGCGGGCGCGACGCGCCCATGATCAGCGCACCCACGCGGATCTCCTCACCACGCACCGTCTCCGCTCCGTCGTTGGCGAGGAACGCCGTGCCGACTTCGAAGAGCCGCACATTCCCCTGCATGCGGTTCAGGTTGTACTCGGCGCGACGGCTCAGGGTATCGAGCAGATCGAGACGCAGATACGCCTCGTCCTGCGCGAGCGGATTGAGCACCCGCGCCTGCGATGCGGCACGCTGCTTCGTGAAGGGCAGCGGACGGATCTCGAACAACCCTTCGGCGACGAGCGCATCACGCACGCGTCGGCCGAGCGTATGCATCGGATGATCCGGCACATTCCCCGGCCGCGCTCCGGTCAGCGTATCGGGGAGTCGATCGTAGCCGCGCAGCCGCGCGACCTCCTCCACCAGATCCACATCGCGCGTCACGTCGTGACGCCATGACGGGGGAAGCACACTCAGTGAGTCGCCGCTGCCGCTCACGGTGAACCCGATCGACGTCAGGAGCGACACGACCTCGTCCGGCGGGACGGCATCGCCGAGCAACCGCGCCACACGCGACGGCGCGAACTCCACGCGCACTCGTGCGGCAGGCTCGGCGCCCACGAGCAGCGTGCGCTCCACCGTGCCGCCGGCCACCGCGGCGATGAAGGCCGCACCACGCGCGAGCAGCTCGGGGAGCGCGGCATCGTCCACGCCGCGCTCGAACCGGTAGCTCGCGTCGGTCGAGAGCCCGAGCGCACGACGACCCTTCCGCACGAGTCCCGCGTGGAACGACGCGACCTCGAGCAGGATGTCCGTCGTCGCATCGGTCACTTCGCTGTCGCGCCCACCCATCACGCCGGCCACCGCCGTCGCGCGCTCGGCGTCGGCGATCACCAGCATCTGGCTCGTGAGCTTGCGCTCCGTGCCGTCGAGCGTCGTGAGCACTTCACCGTCGTTCGCGCGGCGCACGACGATCGTCGCGCCGCCGATCTTCGCGAGATCGAAGGCGTGCATCGGGTGACCGAAGCCGTGCAGCAGGTAGTTCGTGGCGTCCACAACGTTGTTGATCGAGCGCGACCCGATGGCTTCGAGTCGCTTCACGAGCCACTCCGGACTAGGCCCGACCTTCACCCCGCGCACCACCGCCGCGCCGTAGCGCGGGCACCCCTCGCGATCGGCGAGGCGCACCGTGATCCCGGGTGCACTCGCCTCAGCGTCTCCAGTGACCGGGGCGGGCACGGCCCCCGAGCCACCCATCTCCGCCGGCTCGACCATCGCCACGCCGGTGATCGCCGCGATCTCGCGCGCGACGCCTCGGTGCGAGAGCAGGTCCGGACGGTTCGGCAGGACATCGACCACGAGCCGCACGTCGGAGATCGGGAGCACACTGAGTAGCGGCGTCCCCGGCGCGGCATCGGTCTCGAGCGGGAGGATCCCGTCGTGATCCTGCCCGAGCCCGAGCTCGCGCGCCGAACAGAGCATCCCGTTCGAGGTGAAGCCGCGGATCTTCCGCTTCTCGATCACCAACCCGGCGGGCATCGTCGTGCCGGTGCGCGCGAAGGGGTACATCGTCCCCACCGTCACGTTCGGCGCGCCGCACACGACCTCGAGCAGCGTGCCGCTCCCGTCATCGACCTTGTTGAACGACAGCTTGGTCTCGGGGATCTTCTCCGACTCCACCACGCGCGCCACCACGAACGGCGCCAGATCGGCGCGCGTGTGCTCGAACCCCTCCACCGTCGCGACATGCGCGGTGAGCAGATCGCGCACCTCCTCCGCGGAGCGGGTGTGCGGGACCAGCGTCTTGAGCCACTCGTGCGAGATGTTCATCGGGCGAACTGTTCCAGGAAACGGACGTCGGAATCGTACAGGATGCGGATGTCGGGGATGCCGTGCCGCGCGAGTGCGGTGCGCGCGGGGCCGAGCCCGAAGGCCCAGCCGGTGTACTTGGTGCTGTCGAGGCCGGCCGATTCGATCACCGCCGGATGCACCATGCCGGATCCGAGGATCTCCACCCAGCCGGAGTGCTTGCACACCGAGCAGCCGCTCCCCTTGCAGACGCCGCAGAGCACGTCCATCTCCGCGCTCGGCTCGGTGAAGGGGAAGTACGAGGGGCGGAAGCGGGTGCGCGTCGCGCCGAAGAAACGGTTCGCGAAATGCGAGAGCGTGGCCTTGAGGTCGGCGAAGGTGATCCCTTCGTCCACGACGAGTCCCTCGACCTGCGCGAAGGTCGGCGCGTGCGAGGCGTCGAACGGATCACGACGGTGCACGTTCCCCGGGGCCAGAATGCGGATCGGCGGCGCGTACTGCTGCAGCGTGCGCACCTGCACCGGCGAGGTGTGCGTGCGCAGCACCTGATCGCCCTGCAGGTAGAGCGTGTCGTGCAGGTCCATCGCCGGGTGGTCCACCGGGAAGTTCAGCGCCTGAAAGTTGTACCAGGTGTGTTCCGCCTCGGGACCGAGCGCGATGGTGAAGCCCAGTTCGCGGAAGATCTCGGCGATCTCGTCGATCACGAGCGACACCGGATGCGCGGCGCCCTTCCAGCGGCGGCGCTCGGGCATGGTGAGGTCGAGATCGCCGCCGGACTTGGCGGCGGCGGAGAGCGCAGCCTCTCGTGCGGCCAGGAGCGCCTCGACCTCGACCTTCACCGCATTGGCGGCCTGCCCCGCTTCGCGGCGGTCTTCCTTGGGCAGCTGGGCGAGGGTGCCCATGATGTCGGTGAGACGACCGCTGGCGCGCCCGACGAGGGCGTTGCGCAGGGTCGTCCAGGCGTCCAGGTCGCCGACGGCCGCGATCTGCGCGGGGGCGTCGGCGGCGAGGGCGGCGCAGGCCGCTTTGAATTCGTCGAGGGTCACGGGAATCGCTGAGCGGGGGACGTGATGGGACCGGGGTGAAAACTAACGAGCGGCGGAGCCCCTTGGGGCGCCGCCGCTCGTCGGATCTGCGAAGTTCTGCTTACGCAGCCGTCAGCGCAGCGCGCGCCTTCTCGGCGAGCAGCGCAAAGGCCGTCGGGTCCTTGATGGCGAGGTCGGAGAGGATCTTGCGATCGACTTCGATGCCGGCCTTCTTGAGCCCGTGCATGAACACGTTGTAGGACATCTCGTGCTGACGCGCAGCAGCGTTGATGCGGATGATCCACAGCTTGCGGAAGTCGCGCTTCTTGGCCTTGCGATCCCGGTACGCGTAGACCCAACCGCGCTCGACGGTCTCCTTGGCGGCCTTCCAGAGCTTGCTGCGACCGCCGAACGCTCCCTTGGCGGCCTTCATCACCTGCTTCTTGCGCTTCAGGCGCACGACATTCGATTTGACGCGAGGCATCGGTCGGTCTCCTTAGGCCTGAAGCAGGCGCTTGAGGTTCTTGGCTTCACCGTTCGTCGCGACGGTGGTCGGGCGACGGAGGTTGCGCTTCCGCTTCGCGGTCTTCTTGGTCAGGATGTGGCTCTTGTAGGCCTTGAGCCGGCGCACCTTGCCCTTCCCCGTCACGGAGAAGCGCTTCTTGGCGCCCTTGTGGGTCTTCATCTTCGGCATTGATCTAACTCGTCATTTCGGCGTGAGAATCATCGTCAGCGCTTTCCCCTCGAGGCGCGCGTCCGTCTCGATCTTCGCTACGTCCAGCAGAGCCTGGGCCACCCGTTCCACCACTGCGCGCCCGAGTTCGGGATGCGCGATCTGACGGCCCCGGAACATCAACGTCACCTTCACCTTGTTCCCCTCTTCGAGGAAGCGCCGCGCATGGCGGGTCTTCGTCTCGAAGTCGTGGTCCTCGATGCCGGGACGGTACTTCACTTCCTTGATCTGGATCACGTGCTGCTTCTTCTTGGCCTGTCGCGCCTGCTTGGCCATCTCGAACTTGTACTTGCCGTAGTCCATGATGCGGACCACGGGCGGACGTGCCAGCGGAGCGACCTCCACCAGGTCCAGTCCAAGCTCGACAGCCTGTCCGAGCGCGACATCGACTTCCATGATCCCGAGCTGTGCCCCGTCTGCGCCGATCACCCGGACTGGGCTGATGCGGATCTGCCGGTTGACGCGCGGCGGCCGCTTCGTCGTGTCCTGAATACTCGTCTCCTCCGTGGTCCAGCAAAAACAAATCGCGAACCCCGATTCCGGAGTCCGCGACGCAAATCACACGCACGGGCCATGCCCCGGGACGTGTCGTGTCGGCGACTCCTGCAGCTCAACTCCGCACGAAGCGGAGAGGCCTTCAGGGTGGACCCGGCAGCCAATCCGGGTCACTTGTCCTGCGATGTCCTTCAAAGCTAAGTCAAACCGGCACTTAGGTCAAGGTGCCGAACCTCACCCTACGCGACGGGCTCGAGCACATAGGCCTTCCCGTCGTGCCCCACCCGCCCCCCGTCGTGGGTCGCGTCGTGCTCGAACACCACCAGCCACCGCTCCTCGTGCGCCCGCTTGAGCAGCCACCGCTTGGACTCCAGCGTCACCAGCGGCTCGACGTCGTACCCCATGATCCAGGGGAGCGGCAGATGGTACGAGGTGGGACACACATCGCCCAGGAAGCAGGCGATCTCCCCGCCCCCGTCGACCAGGACGCTCTGATGGTGCGGCACATGCCCCGGGGTCCGCAGCACCGAGACCCCGGCCACGATCTTCCGGTCCCCGTCGATCAGGTCGAGGTTCCCCGCCTCTCGGATCGGCTCCCAGTTGCGGTCGAAGTAGCTCGCCGCCGTCCGCTCGTTCGTGTGCGTGGCGTAGTGATGCTCGCCGGCCTGCACCACGTAGCGCGCGTTGGGGAAGGTCGCGTGCACCGCGCCGCTCGCATCGGCGAAGGTGTTCCCTCCGGCATGGTCGAAATGCAGGTGCGTGTTGATCACCAGCGAGACATCCTCGATCCGGTGCCCCAGTGCGAGGATCCCCTCCTCCAGCGCCGTGCGACGCACCCCGTCGATCTCGGGACCCGCGTTCTCGATGCCATAGATGTCGTGGAACTTCTGCGTCTCCTTGTTCCCCGAGCCGCTGTCGATCAGCACCAGCCCGCTCTCGTGCTCCACCAGCAGGCACCGCATCCCCATCGGGATCCGGTTGCGCGCGTCGGCCGGGAGCCGCCGCTCCCAGAGGGGCTTGGGGACCACACCGAACATCGCGCCACCATCGAGCTGCTGCCCGCCGGCCTGGATCTCATGGACGGTGAAACGGCCGACACGGCGCGTCTGGACCAGCGGGGTGGGCGGAGTCATGCTCGAAAGGTAGGGGGCGTCGCGAGCGGGTGGAACAGCGGTCAGACCCCGTCCGCCCCGTCGGTCGGGCGCGGGATCCCCCAGCGCGTCCGTCGGGCGGCCGCCGTGCGGCGGGCGAGCATCCCCTGCACCTCCTCCAGCGTGTACATCCCGTTGCGTTCGGCGTCCTGGAGCAGCCCGAGCAGCACCTGCGCGGTGGCGTGGGCGTCGCCGGCAGCGCGGTGGCGCCCGTCGATGGTGACACCGTAGTGCGCCGAGACGGCATCGAGGTTGCGACGCGGCAGGTGGGCCAGGAGCCGCCGCGCCAGCCGCACCGTGCAGAGCTGGCTCGTGGCGAGCACATCGAGCGGCGTGGCCGAGACGCGCGAGAACTCCGCGGAGAGGAATCCCCAGTCGAAGGCGGCGTTATGCGCCACGAACACCCGCCCCACGAGCTGCGCGGCCAGATCGCCGGCGATGTCGCCGAAGCTGGGGGCGTGGCGCACCATCTCGTCGCTGATCCCGGTCAGGCGGGTGATGTGCCAGGGGATGGGCCGACCGGGGTTCACCAGCGAGTGGAACCCCTCGCGCACCGTGAGTCCGATATGGTCGGGATGGCGTTCCACGATGACCGCCGCGACCTCGGTGACCCTGTCCCCGTGGAGGGGGCTGGTCCCGGTGGTCTCGACGTCGACCACGACGAAGGGGACATCGGCGAAGGGGGTGCCATCCATACCGCGCAAGATAGCAGGGGCGCCGACCTTCCTCCCGCCGAGGCCCAGCATTACCTTGTGAAATCATTCACAAGCACCCGACGCCGTGAAGCACATCGCCGAATCAACCGTCCGACGGCTGTCCCTCTACTTGCGCTTCCTCGAGGAGTTCGAGGCGCATGGGCATCAGACCATCTCCAGTGGGGAGCTGGCCGCCCAGGGGGGCACGACCTCAGCGCAGGTCCGCAAGGATCTGTCGTTCTTCGGCTCGTTCGGCAAGCGCGGACTGGGATACTCGGTCGCCGACCTCTCGGCGAGCCTCCGGCAGATCCTCGGACTCGGGCGCCCGTGGAAGGTGATCATCGTCGGCGCCGGGAAGATCGGCGCGGCGCTGGCCCAGTATCGCGGCTTCCGCGAGCGGGGGTTCCGCGTGGTCGGCGTGTACGATGTGGACCCCGCCGCCATCGGCGTGCCACTCGACGGGGTGACCGTGCGCGACCAGGGACAGATGGAGGCCGATATCGAGGCGCTGCACCCGGACATCGCGCTTCTCGCCGTTCCCGCCGAGGTCGCGCAGGCGTTGGCCGACCGACTGGTGAAGGCAGGGATCGGCGCGATCCTGAACTTCGCCTCCACGCCGCTGCAGGTCCCGTCGCATGTCACGCTCCGCAGCGTGAACATGGCGCTCGAACTCGAGATCCTCTCCTACGCGCTCGTCAACCGCGACACCTGAAGGCGCGCGCGCAGCAACCGGGCGAAGTCGTCCGGCGTGAGGACTTCGGGACGATCGGTCGGGGTGATCCCCGCCGCCTCCAGGAGCGCACCGGCCGCTGACGGGTCGAGCGACCAGAGTTCACGCACCACGCGCAGCATCTGCTTGCGCCGCATCCCGAACGCCCCCTGCACCATCAGTCGGTACGGCGCCTCCTCGTCGGCGGCGACGAGCGGCGCCTCGAGCGGGGTGATGCGGAGCACCGCGCTCTCGACCTTCGGGGGCGGGATGAACGCCCCCGCCGGTACCGTGAACAGCAGCTCGGCCTTCGCGACCACCTGCACGTTCGCGGTGAGCGCGCCGTACGATTCGTCTCCCGCCTTCGCGACCACCCGTTCCGCGACTTCCTTCTGCACGAGATACACGGCGCGGGCCGCGCGTGGTCGCTGCAGCGCGTGGAAGAGGATCGGCGTCGTGATGTTGTAGGGGACGTTCCCCACCAGCAGATACGGAGAGACGCCCGCGGCATCCGCCAGATCGACCTCGAGCACGTCCCGGGGGATCACCGTGAGCGCCGGGTTGCCGGCGTGGCGTTGTTCCAGCATCGGTGCCAGATCGCGGTCCACCTCGATCGCCACGACGCGGAGCCCGCGCGCGAGCAGGATGTCGGTGAGCGCGCCGCGTCCGGGGCCGATCTCCACGACCGTCTCCCCTGCCGCGGCGCCGAGCGCGTCGGCGATGCGGCCGAGGATGCGCGGATCGGTGAGGAAGTGCTGGCCGAGCGCCTTGCGGGGCCGCGGGTAGAAGTCCTTGCTCACGAGCGCAGCACGACGATCGCCTGATCGTCGGCCGGGGCGGTGTCCCCCATGTGCCCTTCGAGCAGCGAGAAGACGCCATCGACCACACGCGACGGGGCATCGTGACGACGGGCGCGGACCACGTCCAGCACGCGCGATTCCCCCAGCGCGGCCCCCGATTCATCGCGGGCATCGCTGATGCCGTCGGTGAAGAGCACGAGGAGGTCGCTGCCGGCGTGCCAGGGGAGGCATGCCGCGTGCGGCGCATCGAGCCCGAGGCCGAGCGGGGGATCGGTCGCGTCGAGGCGCTGCACCGGACCATCGGCCGCGACGATGAACGCGTGCGGGTGCCCGGTGTTGGTGTAACACACCGAGCCCGCCGCCGGATCGACCACGGCGTAGCAGAGCGAGAGGAACATCTCCGTCTGCCGCAGCTCGTCGGCGAGCGAGGTGAGCAGCGCCTGCACCGTGCGGGCCGGATCGGCGCTCGTCTGGGCGTGGATCGCCATGGCGCTCATCGTGAGCGCCATGATGAGCGCCGCCTGATACCCGTGGCTCGACACGTCACCGATCAGCACGCCGGTGCGCCCGCCCGACAGGCGGAACAGGTGGTAGAAGTCGCCGCCCACGCTCTGCGCCGGTTCCACGCGGGCCGCGCACTGCGCCTCGGGCTGCACGACGCTCGGCGCCGGCAGGAGGCGCATCTGCAGCTCATGCGCGAGCCCCATCTCGTGCGCGAGGCGCTGCTGCGCCACCGAGGCGCGGACGAGCCCTTCGATCTGGATCGCGGTGCCGATCTGTGCCGCGATCGCGCTCACGAGCTTCTCGTCACTCGCGGTGAAGCCGGCGTCGCTGCGCTTGCCGCTGAGTACCACCACGCCGAGCGCGACCGCGCCTTCCTGCGGCGACTTCCACATGACCGGCACGGCGAGCATCGGGCCGCTGCGGAGCGCGATGTCGCTCGTGTCGCCGGGGACCGACGACTCGAGGACGGCGTGGCGCGCGCGATACGTGCGCGCCAC
>CAZAGK010000124.1:0-9004 GCA_964484775.1 uncultured Gemmatimonas sp.
GGGGACCCGTTACGTCAGTCCCGATCAAATCGTTTCGCGATTGAGGGTGGATACCACCGCGTCGGTGTTCGACGACGTGGAACTCTTCGAGAAGCGGGTCCGGTTGCATCCGTCGGTGCGCGAGGTGCACATCACGCGGCGGCTGCCGGGAACGCTCGTCGTTCGGATCACGGAGAACTTGCCGGTGGCACTCGTGCCGGCAGCATCGGGGTTGGTGCCGGTCGATGCGGCGGGGCGGTCGCTCCCCGTGGACCCGGCCACCGCCGATGTGGATCTGCCGGTGCTGGCCACTCGTGACACCGCCGCGCTCAAGTTGCTCGGCGATCTGCGCGATCTGGCACCGGGGTTCTACACGAGGATCGGGGAGATCCGCCGCAACGCGAAGGGCGATCTGCTGGTCCGGCTCAACGAGAGCGGCACGTTCGAGATCCTCGCCGCTGCTGGTGTGACAGCCGAACGCCTGACCGACGTGATCCCGGTGGAGCAGGACCTGATCAACAGAAACCAACGCGCCACGGAACTCGACCTGCGTTATCGCGACCAAGTGATCGCAAGACTGCCATGAATGTAGAGCGCCTCGTAGCCGGCCTGGACATCGGAAGTGCCAAGACCACCGCGATCATCGCGGAGGTCGTCGGCGATTTCCCCAAGCACCCCAACCTCAACATCCTCGGGGTGGGGCAGACGCGCACCACCGGGTTGCGCCGCGGGGTGGTGGCCGACATCGACGAGACCACGCGCTCCATCACCAAGGCGCTGCAGGAAGCCGAGCAGATGGCCGGGGCGCAGGTGCAGACGCTCTACGCCGGCATCGCCGGCGAGCACGTGCAGGCGATGACCTCCAAGGGGATCGCCTCCGTGACCGGGAGCGAGATCAGCAAGGCCGACATCGAGCGCGCCAATGCGGTCGCTCGTGCGCAGGCCATTCCGCAGGACCGCGAGCTGATCCATGCGATCCCGCAGGAATACACGGTCGACAAGAATATCGGCATCCGCGACCCGCTCGGCATGATCGGCACGCGCCTCGAGACCGAGATGTATCTGGTCACGATCGGCAGTAGCCCGGCCATGAACCTGCGCAAGGCCGTGGAGAAGAGCGGATACAAGGTGGGCGAGCTGGTACTCGAGCCGTTGGCGAGCGCGCTGAGTGTGTTGACGGAAGACGAGAAGGAACTCGGCGTCTGCCTGGTAGAGATGGGCGCGGGCACCACGGACGTCGCCGTCTTCCATGAGGGGAAGATCCGCCATCTGGGCACGATCAACTACGGCGGGAACAACGTCACGAGCGACATCGTGCACGGGCTCGGCGTGACGCAGGCCGATGCCGAGCGACTGAAGGAGCTCTACGGCTGCGCCTACGAGCCGATGGTGGACCACAGCGAAGTGATCAAGCTGCCGAGCACCGTGGCACAGGGCGATCGGCAGATCCCGCGCGAGTTGATGGCGCACATCATCCATCAGCGCACGGCTGAGATCTTCGAGCTCGTGGTGCGCGACGTGGAGCAGGCCGGTTTCATCAAGAAGTTGGCGGCGGGAGTGGTGGTGACCGGTGGCGCCGCGGCGCAGCCGGGGACTCCGGAGCTCGCGTCGGACATCTTCGGGACTGGGGCGCGGCTTGGCGCGCCTGGGGAGTTCCTCGGCGGCCTCGCCGACAAGGTGCATGCGCCGCGCTTCAGCACGGCTGTCGGCCTCGTGGAGTACGGCGCGCATCGCATGGCGATGGGCGCGACGGGCGGGAAGGGGAAGCGTCTCAGCGTGGCCGGCTCGGTGCCGAGCATGGACGGGATCGGGCAGAAGCTGAAGACCTGGTTGCAGGATTTCTTCTAGACCCTTGCGACGCGCTTGGCGCGTCGCAAGGGCCCGCTCGATGGGCTCCCGTACTATGTCACAAAACTGACATTCCTGACTCCAGGTGGAAAACGCGGCACAGCCTAACCCTGTGCCGCTTTTGCATTTGACTCGTCTAATAACCGTGGTGCGCAAGCATCACGCGCGTATATTTCCGCCCAATCAATCGGCCGTCGCCGTGGCCGATCGCGACCCATCCGTTACACACTCGGAGCCCCACGCGCATGAGCACCTTCGAATTCGAGGAAACACCCGCGCAGACCGCCCGCATGAAGGTCGTGGGCGTCGGTGGCGGCGGTGGCAATGCGGTCAACCGCATGATCGAGGAGAACCTCAGCAGCGTCGAGTTCATCTCGGTGAACACCGATGCGCAGGCGCTCATCGCCTCGAAGTCCGATGTGAAGATCCAGATCGGCAAGAAGCTCACCCGCGGCCTCGGCGCCGGCGCGCGCCCCGAGATCGGCCGCCAGGCCATCGACGAGAACCGCGACGAAGTCGCGCGCGTCCTCGGTTCCTCCGACCTCGTCTTCGTCACCTGCGGCATGGGCGGCGGCACCGGCACCGGCGCGGCCCCCATCGTCTGCGAGCTGGCGCGCGAGTCGGGCGCCCTCACCGTCGGCATCGTCACCAAGCCCTTCCTCTTCGAAGGGCGCAAGCGCATGCGGCAGGCCGACGAAGGGATCGCCGAGATGGCCAAGTATGTGGACACGATGATCGTCGTCCCCAACGAGCGCCTCCTCGCCGTGGTCGGGAAGGGGATCCCCTTCCAGGACGCCCTCAAGAAGGCCGACGAAGTGCTGCTGCACGCCACGAGCGGCATCTCCACGATCATCTCCGGCATCGGCCAGATCAACGTGGACTTCGCCGACGTCAAGACGATCATGAAGGACGGCGGCGCCGCCCTGATGGGCACCGGCATCGGTCGCGGTGAGAACCGCGCCATGGATGCCGCGCAGATGGCCATCAGCAGCCCGCTGCTCGACAACGTCTCCATCGCCGGTGCGCGCGGCGTGCTCATCAATGTCACCGGCGGTGATGACCTCACCCTCGGCGACGTCACGCAGGTCGCGGAGATCATCCACGACGCCGCGGGCGAGGACGCCGAGATCATCTTCGGCTCGGTCAAGGAACCGGCGATGCAGGGTGAGATCCGCGTGACCGTCGTCGCCACCGGCTTCGGCAAGGCGATGAATCAGCATGGCGTGAACAACACCCGTCCCTCGGCCCCGGTCGGCACTCCGGTCATCCCGATCGACGGTGCCCGTCCGCGCCCGGTGATCGGCAGCGCCTACAACGGAGGCCCGGCGGCGCCTGGCGTCGCGGGGCAGATCAATCCCGCCGCACCGGGGAACGCCGTGCCGTCGCGTCGTCCGTCGCCCGCGCCGGCTCCTCGCGCGTCGGCCGATCTCGATGACCTCGAGATCCCGACGTTCATCCGGAGGCAGATGGATTGAACCGTCGCAGCGCGCAGCTCATCGCGCTCGGCATCGTGGCGGCGGTGGCCCTCGGGGCTGCCGCCGCGCTTCGTCTCAATCCGCCCGAGCTCCGCGCCCCCGGCGAACGGCTCGGCAGCATCAAGGTCCCCAAGCTCTGGAGCCGGCGCGACACCCTCGCGCGCGGTGAATCGCTGGCCGCGCTCCTCGCCCGCGCCGGGCTCGAGCCGGCCGAGGCCGCCGATGCCCTGCGCGCGGCCGACGGGCTGAACGACCGTCGGATCCCCGCGGGGATGGAAGTGCGCGTCGACGGCGACAGCGGCCGCACTGAGGGGCCGCCCACCGACATCATCTTCCAGCTCTCCCCCGAGCGCGCGGTGCACCTCACGCGCGACGGCGATCACTGGACCGCCAAGGAAGAGAAGACCGCCTGGACCACCGACACGGTCGTCGTGCACGCAGTCATCCATCGCACCCTCTACGACGCCCTCGACGACGGCGCGGGCACGCTGCTCCCCAAGGGGGCGCGTGCCGAGTTGGCGTGGACCATCGCCGATATCTATGAGTACCGGATCGATATGAGCCGGGAGCTCCAGGACGGCGATCGTGTGCGCGCCGTCTTCGAGCGCTCGCGGCTCCCATCGGGGCGCACGAAGATCGGCACCATCATCGCCGTCGGCGTCGAGCGCAACGGCGACGAGCTCCAGGCCGTCCGCTACAAGCCGCGCGACGGCACCAAGCCCGAGTACTTCGACCAGAAGGGGCGGTCGCTCCGGGCGCAGTTCCTGCGCGCCCCGCTCAGCTTCCGCCGCATCTCCAGCGTCTTCGGCATGCGCAAGCATCCGATCCTCGGCGAGTGGCGCGCCCACAAGGGCACCGACTACTCCGCGGCGAGCGGGACCCCGGTGCGCTCGATCGGCGACGGCGTGGTGCTCTTCGCCGGGGTCAAAAACGGCTACGGCAACACGATGGAGGTGCGGCATCCCAATGGCTTCGTGACCCGCTACGGGCATCTGCGGGGCTTCGCCAAGGGGGTTCGCGGCGGCTCGCGCGTGGCGATGGGGAGCACCATCGGCTACGTGGGGATGACCGGGCTCGCCACCGCGCCCCATCTGCACTTCGAGGTGCTGGTCGGCGGTGTGCAGCGCGATCCGCGCGGGGCGCTGAGCCGAACGGCGGGGGTCCCGTTGGCTCGATCGGACCTGGGGCCGTTCCAGAGCATCCAGACACGCGTGGAGCGCGAGATGGAGCGTCCGACCGGGACAGTGCTCGGACCCACGGGCAGTCACTAACCGTCAGGCCGGTTTGACGCTTGCACTGGCGTCCCGTTGGCGCTACAATCTATTGACTAGGAACAGGTTAGCGTGTTCGAGCCGAGGCCCGAACGCCAACGATCCGCAGCATTCCCACCGAAGGCTCGCGGGGTGATCTCGTGTTCAAACGTCAAATTTCGATGCATCTATTCACGACGTGGCTGCGTCGGACTTCCGTTGCGCTATTGATGATTGCGTGTGCCGCGGCTCCGTCGCGGCTCGTGGCGCAGGCTGCCGGCGGCGCCGGTGGCGGGAATCCGACCGGCACGGCCAAGAAGGCGATGACCGTCGCCGAGATCGAGACCTTGGTGCGCGCGAAGCAGGCGGCGGTGCTGATCCTCGACAAGGTCGAGCAGAACTGCCTCGCTGCCGCACTCACCCCGGCCGACGAGAAGACGCTCAGCGCGGCCGGTGCCAAGGACGACCTGATCGCCAAGATGAAGTCGGCGTGCGTCGAGAAGGCCAAGACGACCGCGCTCACGAGCCTCCTCGACGACAGCAAGGTCACGCCGAAGGTGCGCGAACTGGAGCAGGCGTGCACCGCTGGCACCGCCGTCGCCTGCGACAGTGCCGCCTTCAAGTACGAGGAAGGGATCTACGCCCCGCAGGACAAGCATCGCGCCGCCGAGCTGTATCTGATGGCCTGCTCGAGCGGGATCGAGGGGGCGTGCGACAAGAGCATCGACCTCTACGATGCGAGCAAGGACACCGCCGACATCGTGAACGCCGCCCGCCTGATGGCGGTGCAGTGCGAGCGCAACATCGCCAAGTTCTGCCTCCGCCTCGGCAAGGGGTTCGAGAACGGGCGCGGGGTTCCGGCGGATCCGGTGCGCGCGGGAAAGATGTACGCGCAGGCGTGTGACTTCGGTGCGGTCGCCGGTTGTGCCAAGGCCGCTGACGCGATCGAGAAGGGGGAGCTCACCACCGCCGACATCGATCGCTGGTCGACGATGCGCGAGAAGGCGTGCAAGGAAGGGAATGTCGAGAGCTGCTCAAAGCTCGGCGACGCCCTCACCAACGACAAACGCTTCCCGAAGGACCTCGTGCGCGGCGGCGACGCCCTCGTGCGCGCCTGCGACGGGAACGATCTGAAGAGCTGCTCGAACATCGCGAACCTCGTGGTGAAGAAGGAGTACACCAAGAAGGACGCGGCGTGGGCGGTCGGCGTTCTGGGCAAGACCTGCGACGGCGGCAACGCCGCCGATTGTGAAGTGGCCGGAAAGCTGCTCATCGAAGGGGCGGGCGTGCCGGTGGACAGCGCGGCCGCCGCCAAGCGGTTCGCCGTCGGGTGCACCGCCAAGTCGGTGGACAGCTGCGAGAAGGGCGGGGAGATCGAGTTCGCACTCAAGAACATGACGGCCGCCATCGCGCATCTCCCCGGCGCGTGCGAGGCCGGCCGGCCGGTCAGCTGCCGTCTGCTGGGCGACCTGCTGCTCCGCGTGGAAGGGAAGCCCGACACGGCGCGCGCGTTCGCGAGCTTCAAGACCGCCTGCGACAAGAAGGACGGCCCGGGCTGCGGTTTCCTCGGTGATCTCAAGCGTGCCGGGCGTCGGGCCGATCGCAACCTCGTCGAAGCGCGCGCGCACTATCAGCTCGCCTGCGATGCCGGCGTCGTGAACAGCTGTGTCGAGCTCGGCGTGCTCATCGCCACCGGACGTGGCGGCGCGCGCGACCTCACCGCCGCCTCGACGCTCCTCGACAAGGCCTGTTCGGCGCGTTCGACGCGCGGGTGCGTGCAGTCGGCGCGCATCAAGTTCGTGACCCGCACGGCGAAGGACGCCGCGCCGTTCCTCACGCAGTTCGAAGAGGCGTGCAAGAACGGTGACATGGCCGCCTGCGACTACGCGGCCGACCTGCTCATGCGCGGTGAAGGGGTGGCGCGCGACGAGAAGCGTGCCGTGACGCTCCTCACCGCTGCCTGCGACAAGAACTACGCCGACGCCTGCGGCGACCTGGGCGACGCCTACGTGCGCGGTGCCGGCGTCAGCCGTGACCGCCCCAAGGCGGCGACGCTCTTCGAGAAGGCCTGCCTCGCGAGCAGCCCGCACGCCTGCTGGAACTTCGGCAAGCTCGTGCTCCGGGGCGACGACGGGATCACCAAGGACGGCAACAAGGCCTTCGAACTCTTCAAGGGTTCGTGCGCCGATGACGATTCCTCCGGGTGCGTGAGCCTCGCCGAGATGTACGACCGTGGCGAGCTGATCCCGAAGGACCGCGATGAAGCCAACAAGTTCTTCGATCGGGCGTGCGCGCTCGGATGGGACGACCGCCGTTGCCGCGACAAGAAGTAGCGTTCGGGCTCCGTAAGTTCGCGTCCGTCGCGGCGATCGCCGCGACGGCGCTCGTGCTGTCGGCCGCGCCAGCGTTGGCGCAGGGGGAGTGGTACTACGGCTCCGTCGGCGCGGCGCAGAGTCGTTACCTGCTCGCCAAGATCGTGGGCTGGCAGCGTCCGAGCTGCAAGGACTGCTCCGACGGCGCCACGCCGCAGGTCGCGGTGGACAAGCCGAGCCTGCGCGACATGTACGTGCTCGAAGCGGTGATGCGCGCCTGGACCGCCGAGTCGTTCGCCCTCGCCGGCGATCGTGAGTCGGCGCGCTGGCAGGGAGAACTCGTCCGCTTCGACCTCGAGAACGCGACGGCGCTCTGCAACAAGCCGCGCGATCTGGGCTCCGGCGACGGCGGGAACATCAACAAGCTCTGGCCCTGTCCCGCGCCGGCCGTCCCCTTCGACACGACGCTCGAGACGATCCCGCTGCTCGAACGCATCCGGCGTCTGCGCGAGGCCGAGGAACGGCTCGCGGCGCAGCGTGCGGCCGGCGTGTCGCAGCGCGCGACGATCGAGAAGAGCGTGCACGAGAAGCTCGAGCTCGCCACGCTCAGCAGCAAGAAGGGGCTGTTCCAGGACGCCGCGGAGTTGATCGCTGACGCCGTCTCGGAGCTCGCGATCGGCTGGACGCAGGCGTCGCCCTCGGCGCTGCTCCCGGATCTGATCCGCGATGCGCGGGAAGGATTGATCAATCTCAAGACCGCCTGCGCCGCCGAACAGCAGTTCGCCAAGTCCCGCAACGCACCGGCGGTGAAATGCCCGTGATGTGCGCGTGACGCGATGATGCTCTGGCTGCTCGCCGCACTGGCGGGGTCCGCCGCGGCGGTGCTGCAGTATCGGTTCGGGGTCCGCGCCAACGCGCCGGTGCCGCTCGCGTTGCGCGCGACCGTCTTCACCATCGGCATCGCGTTGTTGCTCGACGCCCCGATCGGTCCGTCGTCGGCGGTGGGGCACTACGTGGCGCTCGACGCCTCGTCGAGCTGGCAGGTGGCCGGTGACGCGGCACTCTGGACCAAGGCGAAGGCCGCCGCCGATCAGGCTGGCGGAGACACTCTGCTGCTCCTCGGCGATTCGCTTCGCGTCGGCACGGCACCCGCTTCGCCGACCGACGGCGCGACCCGCGTGACTCCCCTGGTCGAGCGTGCGCTCGGCGCCGGCCGACCGGTGGTGCTCGTGACCGATGGCCGGATCGACGATCCGGCGCGACTCGCCGAACTTCCCGCAGGCTCCAAGGTGATCACCCTCGACGGTGCCGGCACGCGCGACGCGGCGATCGTCTCACTCGACGGTCCCGGCGCGGCGGTCGCGGGCGACACGGCGGAGTTCACCGTCGTCGTGAGCGGCGGTGCCGCAGGCGCAGCGTCGGGGCGAGTGGAACTGACCTTGGCCGGTGCGTCGATCGGCGGCGCGGCACTCGACTCGCTGGCGCCGTATGCCGAACGCGAAGTGAGGGTGCGGACCGCGATCGGCGGTGAGCCGGGGTACCGCCTGCTGCGGGCCGTGGTGACGAGCGCCGGTGACGCCGTGCCGCGCAACGACACCCTCTCGGCCTCGCTCGAGGTCGCGCGCGGGGCGTCGGCGGTGTTCGTGTCCACTGCGCCGGACGTCGATGCCCGTGAGGCCCTGGCCGTGCTGCGCGGCACCCTCGCCGTCCCGACGCGCGGCTATCTGCGCGTGGCGCCGGGACAGTGGCGTGTGGACGGCAGCCTGGCCCCGATCGCCGAAGCGGAGGTGAAGCGCGCGCTGGCCGAAGCGCCGCTCGCGATGCTGCACGGCGACACCGCCATCTTCGGCGCACCGCGCGCGCTCACCCGGGGCGCGCTCGCGCTCATGGCGCCGAGCACGCGCACCGAGGAGTACTACGCGATGTCGGCCCCGCCGTCGCCGCTGATGGGGGCGCTGTCGGCGCTGCCGTGGGACTCGCTCCCGCCGGTGGAGGTCGGGGAGCCGTCCAAGGACGCCGAGTGGACGGCGCTGGCGGTGCGTCGTGCGCGGCGCTTCGACGAGCGTCCGCTGATCTCGGGCGTCACCGCGCCGCGCCGGATCGTCGTCATCCACGGCTCGGGAATGTATCGCTGGAAGCT
>CAZAGK010000125.1:0-8981 GCA_964484775.1 uncultured Gemmatimonas sp.
ACCCGGTCGTGGGCTCGCCGGCAGCGGAGGTGGGGAGGTAGAGGTTCTCACCCATGGCTTGGAGCCCGGCGGGGTTCGCGAATCGGGCGAGCTCGATGCGGCCGATCTCGGTGGCGGTGATGCTGCTCCCGGTGGTCACCGAGACGATGCCCGTGGGGGCGATCGTGACGCTCGACGCATCGGTGGGGATCTTGATGCCGGGGACGACGGTCATGCCGCCGGAGGTAACCAGAGTGCCGGTGTCGCTGATCTGGAAGGAGCCGTCGCGGGTGTAGCCGATCTGGCCATTGGGCATCTGCACCTGAAAGAAGCCCTCGCCCTGGATCGCGAGATCCATGGGGCGGGAGGTCTGCTCCATCGAGCCCTGCGCATGGTCACGGTCCACGCCGGCGAGCCGGGTGCCGCGGCCGACCTGGATGGCCGGGGTGACGTTGGCATCGGCGGAGCCGACGGCCTGCGCGCCCTGGACCGTCTGGTAGAGCAGGTCCACGAAGTGGGCGTGGCTGCGCTTGAAGCCGGTGGTGTTGACGTTGGCGAGGTTGTTCGCGATGACCTCGGTGCGGGTCTGCTGGGCGGACATGCCCGTCGCGGCGGCGCGGAGTGCGGGATCCATATGAGTGCTCGAGTGCTGAAGTGGCGGGTATCGTGGGAGTGGTTCGCTTATGCCGGTTTGCCCAGCTCGGAGGCGGCGATGCCGCGGACCGAGTCGAGCGTGGTCATGACTTTCTGGACACTGGCGTAGGCCCGTTGGACGGCGATCATATCGACCATGGCGTCCATGGAGTTCACGTTGCTCTCCTCGCGCATCCCCTGACGGATGGTGCGCTGGTCGTCGGCGATGCGGGTGCGGCCGGCGGGAGCGCCGAAGAGTCCCTGTCCCTCATGCTGCAGGGCGGTGCCGGGGGCGACGGTCTCCAGTCGGAGTTGGCCGACCTTGGCCCCGTCGGCGCTGACATTGCCGGCGGCGTCGATCGTGACCGAGGCGGTTGCGGAGGGGAGGATGATGGGGGCGCGGCTCCCGTCGGGGCCCTCGGAATCAGAGAGCAACGGGTTCCCGTTCTGATCGACCACACGCCGCTGATCGTCGAGGTGCAGCGCGCCGCCACGCGAGAGCTTCTCGCCGGTCGGGGTCTGCACCACGAAGAAGCCCTGACCGGTGATGGCCAGATCGAGCGGATTGTTGGTCGATGTCATCGGACCGGCGCGCATGTCGGTGGCCGAATCGACCGCCGGGGTGCCGCCGTCCGCGAGAAGTCGCGCGAAAGCGCGTTCTCCCTTGAACCCATCCGTGCTGACGTTCGCCAGGTTGTTCGCGACGACCTCCTGCCGGCGCTCCCAGTAGCGGAGCGCAGCGGCAGCGTGGTCGAGTCCGGTGGGTCGAATTCCAATTCCCATGGTAGCCTCCGAGTGTCTGCTCTAGGCTAGAGCAACACCCGTGCCACGAGAGCGAATCTGCAAGTTGTTGTTGTTCTTGGAGTTGCCAGTGAGGCCCGTGTTGGCGCCCGCGCGGCGGTCCTGGGTCGCGGCGGCAGGAGCTGCCGCGGAAGGCATCTTCTGCCGTGGCGCCGCCGCCGGAATCGCGCAGCTGGCGACCAGCATGGCGACCACGTCGCGGGGGAGTCCGGTCCGACGCGCGATGGCGTGGATGCCGGCGCCACGGGCCGCGAGCTCCCGGGCGGTCTTGTGGGCGGTCCGCTTGCGGCGGATCAGGAACGGGCTGAGCAGGGTGGCCACCGCGCCCGACGCCATGCCGGCCATCTCGGTGCGGCTCATGCGACCTGCTCCCGCAGCGGGCTCATGTGAGCGCGCAGCTTGCCGAGCGCCTTGCTGCGGATCTGACTCACCCGCGACTCGGTCAACTCGAGGATCGTGGCGATCTCGTGCAACTTGAGCTCCTCGTAGAAGTACAGCGTGAGCACCAGACGTTCCTGCTTGGAGAGCGTCATCAGCGCATCGCGCAGGATCGACACTTCGGCGTCGAAGGTCAGCTTGGCTTCGATATCGAAATCGTCCTCACCGGCGAGCGTCTCGCCCGGCGTCGGGGCGCCCTCGTCGTGGCTGGAGGTGCCACCATCGATCGGGACCTGGACGGAACCTTCCACATCGGCCTGCCAGCGCCAAAGCGTCTGGAGGTCGACGCCGAGTTCGGCGGCCGTCTCCTGATCGGTCGGGACGGTGCTGCCGCGACGGGCGATCTTCTCGCGCGCGGCGTTCAGGTCGCGGGCCTTCTTGCGGACCGAGCGCGGGACGTGATCCTGGCGACGGAGTTCGTCGAGGATCGCGCCGCGGATGCGCGGGGCAGCGTAGGTGCTGAAGGCGAGTCCGCGCGAGACGTCGAAGCTGTCGAGGGCGGACATCAGCCCGAGCGTGCCGCAGCTCACGAGCTCGTCGTATTCGGCTTCCGAGGCGAGGCCGCGGGCGAGTTGGCGGGCCACGAAGTGCACGAGGCCCAGGTGTTCCTTGAGCAGCGTCTCGCGAGCGGCGTCATCGCCGGCGGCGAACTGCGTCCAGGTGGTACGGTCGGTCATTGAGTCAGGATCTCCAAGAGAGGGTTCTCGACGAGTGCACCGGGGGGGTGCCATCGGCATCGAGTTCCGCGAGCAGACGGGCGGCCAACAGTTGTGAGGCGAGCGATGCGCGGGCACGGCTGGGCATCTGATCGAGCGGCTGCCCGGCAAGAATCGCCGCTCTGACCTCACTACATTCAGGAATCGTGCCAGCGTATCCGAGACGGCGTCCGAGGAACCGTTCCGTGGCCGCGAGCACCTGGGCGTAGGCCTCTCGGCCCCGGGCATCGTCGTGGCCGTTGATGAGCAGCTCGACCGGCGCACCGGGCATGCGGCTCTCCAGCGCCTTCACGAGCGCGTAGGAGGAGGCCAGCGAGGCGGGCTCCACGCCGCTGACGGCGAGGTAGCGCCAGACATTGGGGCCGGCGGCGGCCATCACGCCGTCGAGGCGCGAGCCGGCGTCGATCACGACGAGCTCGAACTCGCGCACGAGCGGCGCGATCCGCCGGTAGTAGGCACGACGTGCCGCCGGCGACAGTTCGCCCGCGTGCACCCGGTGCGACGCACTCCCGCCGGGGAGCAGGGCCAGCGTCTCCGCGATCCACACGACTTCCTCGTCACGAGGGGCCGCACGTCCGCCGAGTCCGCCGGTCAGTTCTGCCGGGGAGGTACCGAAATAGTGATGAAGGGCGCCGATGGCGTCGTCGCCATCCACGAGCAGCGTACGGCGGCCGTCCTGCGCGGTGGCCATCGCCAGCAGCGCGGCGACGGTGGAGCTTCCGCTCCCACCCTTGCCGCTGCCGATGACGATCGTACGTCCCGTCGCCGAACTCCACGGCTCCGGCGCGCGTTGCGCGACGAAGCGGCGGAGTCCTTCCGTCTGAGTGCTCACGCGGTCGCCAGGAGTTCCGGAGCGATGCTCAAGGTCGGGAAGACACGCGGACCTGCGGGATGCAGATCGGCGGGCACATCCTGTCCGTCGGTGATGAAGCGCATGGAGAGATCGAGCGCCGCGGCGAGATGCGCGATCGACGCGTCGTTCGGGACCTCGTCGAGCTTGGTGAGGAGCGCATGCGTCGGCTGCGTCGCGGCGTAGGTCGCCAGCAGGCGCGGGGCGAGATCGACGCGCGTGGTCGCGGGGACCACGAGATGCGTCTCGTCCGGCTGCAGCTCCTGCAGGATCGCGCGCCAGTCACCGTCCTGTCCCTTCGGACCGCGTCCCGGGGTGTCGATGATCACCACGTCGCATCCGGCCATGCGCTTCAGCGCGCCGGGGATGTCGGTCGGTTCGAACACCACCTCGAGCCGCAGCTCCGCCGCATCGGCGAATCCGCTGAGCTGCTCGATGGCGCCGGCACGATACGTGTCGAGCGAGATCAGCCCGACCTCGCGGCCGGCGAAGGCGTTCTCGTTCACGGCGAGCTTGGCGACCGTGGTCGTCTTGCCGGCGCCGGTCGGACCGACGAGCGCCACCATGTAGGGACGCGCCGTGCCGCCGCGGACGCGACTGCGCCCGATGGCCGGAGCCTCGGGCGAGAGCATCTGACGGAAGGCCAACAGGTCGGCGGCATCGCAGGCCACGACTTCGTGGGCCGTCGAGCGTCCGTCGCGCACGAGGCGCGCGTGCGTGATCATCGCATCCTCGCCGAGCGCCTTGCGCGCGAGCGAGAAGGCCGTGGTCAGGTCGGAAGCACGAAAGGTCTCAAGCCGCATGTTGCATCTCCCACATGGCAGTGGTGTTGAGGTTCACGTACGGGGGCAGTTCGGCCAGCGAGAGCACCGGCAGCTGGGGCATCACGGGTTCCACGAAGCGGCGGACGCCGATGCGCAGACCCGGGGGGACGATCAGGGGGAGCGGCCGCGCGTCGGCGGTCGTCGTCGTCATCTGCTGCAGTTCGCGTAGCAGCGTGGCGAGCGTGTTCGGGGTGATCATCGCCTGGCCGGGCTGCGCGCTCCGCGGAGCGAAGAGCGACATCAGCGCCGCCTCCAGACGGGGACCGAGGGTGACGCCACGCAACGTGCCGTCCTCCTCCGTGTACTGCTGCGCGATCACATGCCCGAGGGCACGACGCGCATGTTCGGTGAGCTGCTCCGGGTCCTTCACCGTCTCGGCGGCGTCACCCACCGCCTCGAGGATCGTGATCAGGTCGCGGATCGGCACGCGCTCGCGCAGCAGGCGCTGCAGCACGCGGTGCAGCGTGGCGAGCGACACCTTGGCCGGGACCAGATCGTTCACGAGCGCCGGATGCGTCTTCTTGATGGTGTCCACCATCTCCTGCACGTCCTGGCGACCGAGCAGTTCGGCGGCGTTGGACTTGAGCGTCTCCATCATGTGCGTGGCGATCATCGTGGTCGCTTCGACCACCACGTAGCCGAGGGCCTCGGCTTCGCTGCGCTTGGCGGGCTGGATCCAGCGCGCCGGCATGCCGAAGCTCGGATCGGTGGTCTCGAGCCCGTCGATCGTGTCGATCACGCCGCCGGTGTCGAGGGCCAGGAGGAAGCGGGGCATGATCTCGCCGCGCGCGACTTCCGAGCCGCGCAGACGGATCACATACTCGCTCGCCGGCAGACGGACGTCGTCGCGGATGCGGATGGGTGGGATCAGGATGCCGGACTCGAGCGCGGCCTGCTTGCGCAGCATGCCGATGCGCTCGAGCAGATCGCCGCCCTGCGCTTCGTCCACGAGCGGGATCAGCGCGTAGCCGACTTCGAGTTCGATCGGGTCGAGCTGCAGGAGGTCCTGCATCGGGTCGGCCGGCGGAGCCACGGTCTCGATCGGCGCCGAAGCCAGCGCTTCCGCGGCCTCACGCTCGACCTTGGCCTTGGCCGACATGCGTCCCATCATCGCGAAGCCGCCGCCGAGGATCAGGAACGGCAGCGAGGGGAGCCCCGGGATCAGCGCGAACACGGCGAGCACGCCGCCGGAGATGTACATCACGCGCGGCTGCGCGCCGAGCTGCTTGGCGAGCACGTTGCCGAGGCGATTGCCGCCGGCGCTGTGCGTGACCATGAGGCCGGCGGCCGTCGAGACGATCAGCGCCGGCACCTGCGCCACGAGACCGTCACCGACGGTCAGGATGGTATAGGTCGAGGCGGCCTGTCCGATCGGGAGTCCCTTCTGGACCACGCCGATGAAGATGCCGCCGATGATGTTGATGGCCGTGATGAGGAGGCCCGCGATGGCGTCCCCCTTCACGAACTTGGAGGCACCGTCCATGGCGCCGTAGAAATCGGCCGACTGCGAGATCACCGCACGGCGCTGCCGGGCGGTGGCCTCATCGATCAGGCCGGCGCCCAGGTCGGCATCGATGGCCATCTGCTTGCCGGGCATGGCATCGAGGGTGAAGCGGGCGGCAACTTCTGCCACTCGCCCGGCACCCTTGGTGATCACGATGAAGTTGATGCCGACCAGGATCAGGAAGAGCACCACGCCCACGGCGTAGTTGCCCCCGATCACGAACTGGCCGAACGCCTGGATCACCTGGCCGGCATGCCCCTCGGCCAGGATCAGACGGGTCGAACTCACGTTCAGCGCGAGGCGGAAGAGCGTGAGCAGGAGGAGCAGCGAGGGGAAGGAGCTGAACTCGAGCGGGTCGCTCGTGTAGAGCGCCAAGAGCAGCACCACGAGGGAGGTGCCGATCGAGAGCGAGATGAAGAGGTCCAGCATGAACGGCGGGAGCGGCACGATCAGGAGCCCGATCACACCCACGATCGCGACCGCGACACCGATCTCGGCGTTGCGCCCTCCCTTGGTTTCGGCCAGCGACAACGCGGTAGTGGACATTCAGCTCAGGTGCGGTTCCAGGATGTGGACTTGCCGGCGGCGGCGCGCTGCCGGATCACGAAGGCCAGGATTTCCGCGACCGCCGCATACAGCTCGGCCGGGATCATCAGCCCCACTGAGGCAGATGCAAGCAAGCCTCGTGCCAGAGGGCGGTTCTCGATGACCGGGATGCCATGCTGGTAGGCCAATTCCTTGATCTTGAGGGCGATCAGCTCCTGGCCCATGGCCAGGACCACCGGGGCCGGGGCCTCGTTGGGGTCGTATTTCAGGGCGATCGCGATATGGGTCGGGTTCACGATCACGACGTCGGCCTTGGGGACGGCCGCCATCATCTGGCGCCGGAGCCGGCTGCGGGCGATCGACCGCATGCGCGACTTCAGCATCGGGTCGCCATCGCTCTGCTTGGACTCCTGCTTGACCTCCTCCTTGGTCATCCGCTGGCTCTTGATGAACTGCCAGAGCTGCCAGGCGTAGTCGGCCCCGGCCAGGGCCAGATACGACATCCCCGCCGTGGTCAGGAGCTTCACGGCGTAGGCCTGGACGGTCGTCATGAGGCTCATGGTGTCGCGCGACGACAGATCCATGAGATCCGGCCAGGCGGCACCGAGCGCCTTCCAGACGGCGGCGCCGACGATCGTCAGCTTGAGGAGCGACTTGAGTAACTCCACGATCGGTTGCATGCCCAGCATGCGACCGGCGTTGGACATCGGGTTGATCCGCTCCCACTTCGGCGCCAGCGGCGAGAAGGTGAAGACGCCGCGCCCCTGCAGTGCGCCCACGGCCAGCGCCGTGGCGCTGAGTCCGGAGCCGAGGATGACGATCATCGTCACCATCTCCTTGCCGGTGATCTGGAGGAGCTCGATGGCCGCGTCGGGGCTGCCGTTCTGCGAGCCGATGGCCCGCAGCCCGCTCCCGAACAGCTGGGTGGCACGCGAGGCGACGGCGGGCATGATCGCGCTCACCGTCATCGCGGCGCCGAGGAGGGCGACGGCCGTTCCGAGCTCCGGAGACCGCGGGATCTTGCCTTCGTCCCGGGCCTCCTGAGCTTTTCGAGGAGTTGGTGCTTCTGTCTTCTCCTGGTCGCTGTCTTCGGCCACGGATCGTGCCTCGGATCAGCGGATCGGGAGCGCCGCGAATGCGCGCACCACGGTCCCCAGCATGTGGTCGTAGGTACCCTGCCAGCCGCCGAGGAGGCGGGCCATGGCGGGGAGCGAGGCGATCAGGGCGAGCATCCCGACGGCGATCTGGATCGGGAAGGAGACGGAGAGGATGTTGAGCTGAGGCGCGGCGCGGCCGAGCACCGCGATCGCGACGTTGGCGATGAGCACGGCGGCCATCACCGGAGCGGCGAGGCGCACGCCGATGGCGAACATCGCGCCGGCGTTCATGAGGATCGACTTGCTCCCCGCGGCCAGATGGACCGGGACGCCCACGGGGAGCGCCTGCACGCTGTCAGCGAGCGCGCTCAACATGACGGCGTGGAGGTCGAGCGAGAGGAGCACGACGATCGCGAGGGTGCGGGTGAGCGACCCGAGCACCGGGATCTGCGTGTGGTTGGTGGGGTCCATGATCGCCGCGCCGCTGAGTCCGATCTGGATCGACATGATGTCGCCCGCGGTCTCGGCGGCGGCGATGAACATCGCGGCCCCGAAGCCGATGGCGAATCCGATCAGCGTCTCGGAGAGGAAGGCGGCCGGCGTGAGCGCGGGGATCCCGTGCGTCGACGCCAGCGCGATCGGCTGCATGAGAACGGTGAGCACGATGAGGAGCGCCACGCGCACCTGGCGCGGGATCACCGTCTCGGAGAGGACGGGGGCGACGAGCATCATCCCGCCGACGCGGGCGCCGAAGAGGACGAGGGTCTCGGCCGATCCCGGAGCGAAGGCGTCGAAGGCGACGGCCGACATCAGCCAGCCAGCGCTGGGATCTGCCGGAGCAGCTCGGTGGTGTACTTGACCGCCATCTGGATCATCCACGGGAGTCCGATCAGGAAGACCGTGGCGACGGCGAGCAGCTTGGGGACGAAGGCGAGCGTCTGTTCCTGGATCTGCGTGACCGCCTGCAGGATGCTCACGAGCAACCCGACGCCGAGCGCGACCATGAGCATCGGCGCGGCGAGGGTGAGCGCCATGAGCAGCGCGTTGCGGGCGAGGTCGACGATGAAGGCGTCGTTCACTTGAAGCTCTGGACGAGGCCGGAGATCACGAGCGCCCACCCGTCGACGAGCACGAAGAGGAGGAGCTTGAAGGGCAGGGCGATCATCGCCGGGGGCACCATCATCATGCCCATGGACATGAGGACGGCGGCGACGACGATATCGATGACGATGAAGGGGAGGAAGAGCGCGAAGCCGATCTGGAACGAGGTGCGGAGTTCGCTGGTGACGAAGGCGGACATCAGCACGACGAGGGGAACGTCAGCCGCGGTCGCGACGGGCGCGTTGTGGCTGAGGTCCATGAACATGTTGAGGTCACGCTCGCGCACCTGCTTGAGCATGAAGGCGCGGAAGGGCTTCACCCCTTCGGCGAGCATGGTGGTCTGCTCGATCTTGCCGTCCATCCAGGGTTCGATGGCGGTCTTGTTCACTTCGGTGAGGGTCGGGGCCATCACGAAGCCCGTGAGGAGCAGGGCGAGGCCGGCGACGAGCTGGGCCGGCGGCGCGGTCTGCGTGCCGATGGCCTGCTTGAGGA
>CAZAGK010000126.1:0-8901 GCA_964484775.1 uncultured Gemmatimonas sp.
CCGCCGAGGATCTCGTCGGCGGCGGCGATGATGGCTTCGGCGCGGCGCGCGTCGAGCCGGGAGGAACGGAGATGCACCGACGCCGCCGCGCGCTTGATGCGCACGACGGCGTCGACGAACTCGGGGAGCGGGCGGAGCCCGCTGATCGGGAAGTTGGCGACCGCGCGGGCCGTCTGGGCGCCCCAGAGCGCCATCGCAGGGACTTCGACCGGACCGAGCGGGTCGCGCTCGATCCGGTGCGTGGGATCAGTCATCGCTCCTCCGGGGTGCCGCGATCACGGCGAGATAGGCGTCGGGAGGTCGAAGGTCGAACGCACGTTGATGAACGACGAGGGATCGAGCCCGCGGGTGACCACCGTGCGCAGGCGCTGATACGCGGCGGTGCGGGTGGCGGCGTTCCCGGCGGCCCAGCGAGCGGCCAGCGCGGCGGGCACCGTGCCCGTGCCGTCGTCGATGAAGTCGCAGAGGATCTGCGCGTTCACCGCGGTGCTGGTGGTGGTGCCGTCGTTGTAGCGGAGCGAGACGAGCATCGCCGCGCCCGGCGCGACCGGCGCCCAGGTGAGATTGAGCGGCTGTCCGGCCGCGGGCGGCGTGGCGGCGGACATCGTGAACGCCTCCGCCGACTTGGCCTTCACCGTGTTCGCGGTGAAGCCGCCGAGGTCGCCGAGGATGCTGAAGACGACGGTGTCACCGGGGGTGTAGGTGAGCCCGGCGGTGCGCCCGCGGTAGGTGCCGTCGGAGGTCGTCACGCGCTTGAGCGTGTCGAGACCACCGGGGACGGTCACGACCACGCCGACCCCGCCGCTGATCACCGTGCCCTCGTTGAAGCTCGAGATCGGGTAGGAGGCGATGACGCACGTGTCGGACGCGCTCGCGGCCGAACTCAGGACGAATCCGCCGGCGCGATAGAAGTTCGCGGTCGGCGCGGTGCTGTAGCCCACCGTCTTGGCGCGGGCGCTCATGTCGAGCAACGCGAGCGGCGACCCGGCCGCGGAATTCGCGTTCCCCTTGCACGCGGCCAGGACGGGGAGCAGAACGACGGCCGAGAGAAGCGGAGCGAGACGACGCATCATTGCGACACTCATGCTGTGGGTGAAGGCGCCGACGGGGTTTCCGCGCGAACGCCGTACAGGAGATACACCAAAGCCACCGCGCCGGCGAGCATCGCGACCGCGAGGGCCCCAACGCTATACCCGTGCAACAGCCCGAACATTACACGACGCGGGTCATCCTGGGTCCAGGAGTCGATCGCCCCCCCGGCCATCGCCCGAAGCCGCGCGATCTTGGGGTTGATCCCGAACTGGGCCACGGCGCAGGCCGCGGACGAGGCGAGGGCCGCCGCCGAGGCCCCGGCTCCGGCTCCCCGACGCCCGGCGAGCAGGGCGACGACGATCCCGATCAGCAGTCCGGAGAGGAAGACCACGGGGAGCACCTGTCCGACGACCGCCCCGGCCATGGCGCGGGACGGCAACGCCCGGAACGCGCCCGGCGCGACGACGGCGATGGTCAGGAGCGAGGCGCCGCCCCAGGCACTGAGCAGCAGGGCGCCGGTGAGCAGTCGCGAGCGGTGATTCATCTAGAGCTTCACCCGTGCGAGTCCGTTCAGGAACGGGTTGGACTGGAGCTCCTCGCCGATGGTCGTCGAGGGGCCATGACCGGAGTGGACGTCGAGTTCGGGCGGGAGTGCCGCGATCCGCGCGAGCGACTCCCGCATGGCGACCGGGTCGGAGCCCGGCAGATCCGTGCGGCCGATCGAGCCGGCGAAGAGACAGTCGCCGCCGAAGATCGCGCCTTCCCCCACGAAGGCGACGTGCCCCGGGGCATGCCCGGGCAGATGCAGCACCTCGAACCGCAGCCCACCGACCGTCAGGACCATCCCCTCGGCGAGCTCCCCGTCCGTCGGGTCGGGCTGCTCGAAGGGGACGCCGTACATCGCCGCCTGCGACGCGCCGCGCGCGTACAACGGCTGATCCAGCGGATGCAGGAGCACCGGCACCTTCCACCGACGCCGGACACCGGCGATGCCGCCGATGTGGTCGAGATGCGCGTGCGTGAGCCAGATGGCCTGCAGCGTGGCACCGCTCGCCTCCACCATGGCGATCAGCCGGGCGGGTTCGTCCCCCGGGTCCACGAGCACGGCCGCCCGAGCGTCAGGATCGACGATCAGCCAGCTGTTCTCCTGGAACGGGCCGACGGTCGCCGTCGCGACCTGCATCACGTGGTGCGCACCAGGGTCGGCACGGGGTCCGGGGCCGGATGGCCGTTCTTCCGCGCGGTGAGGAACTTCTCGACCGCGATCGCCGCCGTCGTCGCGTCCCCGACCGCGGTCGTGACCTGACGCGTGAGCTGCACCCGCACGTCCCCGGCGGCGTAGAGCCCGGGGATCGAGGTCTGCATGTTGGAGTCGGTCAGCAGGTAGCCCGCCGCGTCGTGCTCCACATGACCGTCGATCACGCCGGTGTTCGGCTTGAAGCCGACGAAGATGAAGATCCCGGTCGCATCGAGATTGCGCGTCTCCCCCGTGGGCACGTGCTTGAGCCGCGCATGCGTCATGAGTCCGTCGGTGCCGGCGATCTCCTCGACCACCGTGTCCCAGACGACCTCGATCTTGGGGTTCGCGAAGAGCCGCTGCTGCACGATCTTGGAGGCCCGGAACTCGTGACGACGATGCACGAGATAGACCTTGGCCGCGTACCGGGTGAGGAAGTCGGCTTCCTCGCACGCCGCGTCGCCGCCGCCCACCACGATGATCGTGTGCCCCTTGAAGAAGGCGCCGTCGCAGATCGCGCAGTAGGAGACGCCCTTGCCGGCGTACTCGAATTCGCCCGGCACCTCGAGCTTGATCGGCGTCCCGCCGGCGGTGATGATCACCGCCGGGGACTTGTGGATGTCCCCGCTCTCGACCGAGGTCTCGAAGGTGCCGTCGGCGACCTTCTTCACCTTCTCGACGCGGGTGAAGGGACGGATATCGGCCCCGAACTTGGTCGCGTGCGCGGCGAACTTCTCCGCGAGCTCCGAGCCCAGCACGTGCTCGAACCCGATGTAATCCTCGATCACCTCGGTGTTCAGGAGCTCGCCACCGGGCAGCCCCTGCTCGAGCACCACCGCGTTGAGCATCGAACGCCCCGCGTACATCCCTGCACACATCCCGGCCGGACCCGCGCCGATGATGACGACTTCATGGTCGAAGACTGCCACGATTCAATCCTGAAAGATTAGTTGCCGCAATTTCACCCCGAGGGGGCCACGGGGGAACCACCCACATGCAGAACGCCCAGGGCGCCGTGACAGTTCGAGACGGTGCCGACCAGCACCCGGGCCGCCCGCTGCACCGTCGCCGCCGCGATGGTCGCATCGGCGTCGAGCAGCGCCTGCAGGTCCACCATCCCGACCCCGTACGCGCGGTGCGTGCAATGCAGCACCGCCGCCGCATCCACGCCGCCCGCGGCCGCCGCGGTGCGCGACATGTCCCAGTCGCGCACCCCCTTCGTATGCGGACAGATCCGGGGTTCGATGCAGTTCACGGGACACATCCACTCGGCGAAGCTCACGTAGCGTGAGCCATCGGTGCCGGCGCGCTGCCACGGCACGCCGGCGACCTCGTCGGGCAGCTCGATGGTGACCGCGCGCGGTCGAGGCATCGCGCCCGTGGCCGCCTCGGCCGCCGCTTCCGTACGCGCGCGCTCGATCGCGCGCTCGCGCAGCCAGTGCAGGAAGAGATGCGGCATCAGGGGCGAGGGAACGATCGCGTCGTCCGCGCCGATCGGGGCGCTGAGCAGCTCGGCCAGATACTCGCTCCACTCGGCGCGGACGAAGCGCAGGGGACCCGTCGGTGTGTCGGCCGGTGCGGTCGGTCCCGCCTCGGCGATGGCGAGCGCCACCGCGCACCTCGGGTCCCGATCCACGACGATGACCTCCCCGATCCGGACCGCGCCGCGCGCCCGGGCCCGGGAGAGCTGCCGGACGTAGTACGATCCGTAGCAACCGCCTCCGACCACGATGACACGACCGAAGGCGAGCGCGGGCGGCTCGCCGTTCGGGCGCGCAGGATCAGCGGGCCCCGTGTCGTCCGCCATCGACGAAGAGGAGCTGCCCCGTCACGTACGGGGCGGTCAGCAGGTAGAGCACCGCGCCCGCCACATCCGACGGTGTGCCGATGCGTCGCAGCGGCGTGGCGTCGGCGAAGCGACGTTGCTCCTCCTCGGGCCAGCTGGGGGGCGCGAGGACCGCGCCCGGTGCGACAGCGTTCACCCGGACCCGTGGCGCGAGTGCGGCCGCGAGCGCGTGGGTCATCGAGGCGACCCCTCCCTTGGCGACGCCGTGCGGCACGAAGGCCGGCCACGATTCGAACGCCATGTGGTCGGAGATACTCACGATCGCTCCGCCCTCCGCGGGCATCGCCTTGGCGGCCGCGAGCGAGAGGAAGAACGGGCCGCGGAGGTTCAGGGCGAAGACCTCATCCCACTGCGCCACGGTCAAGGTGTCGAGCGGGGTGCGCAGCATCGATGCCGCGGAGTTCACGAGCGCATGGAGCGCGCCGAAATGCTCGACCACTCCCGACACGAGTGCATCGGGCGTCGCCGGATCACCGAGATCGCCGGCGATGGCGAAGGCCTCGCCGCCGGCGGCCGCGATCGTCGCGACGGTCTGGTCGGCGCCCTCGCGTGAGCGATGATAGTGCACCGCCACGCGCGCCCCGGCCGCACCGAGCGCGACCGCGATCGCCTGCCCCACCCGCTGGCCGGCCCCCGTCACGAGGACGACGCGGCCGTCCATCGAACGCGGGACGGACGCGTCGGTCACGCGCGCGGCTCCGGTACCGGTGCGCCGTAACGTTCGGCGAGCCGTGCATCCTGCTGCGCGAGCCATCCGGCGTCGATCTGCATCGCGCCGAGCGCGCGCGATCCGCCCGCCGCGCCGTGCCAGTCGGAGCCGCCGCTCGGCACGAGCTTGAAGTGCGCGACGAGCGCGCCGAGTCGCTGCGTGTCGTCGCTCTGATGACCGGGATGGCGCACCTCGAGTCCGTCGATCCCCATCGCGACGAGCGGCTCCACGCGGTCACGCCGGCCGTCCGGGCCCGGATGCGCCCAGACCGCGAGTCCGCCGTAGCGATGGATCATCGCGATCGCGTCGGCGATGGCGAGTTTCTCCTTCTCGATGTTCGCGGGACGACCGTTGCCGAGCCACTTGTCGAACGCTTCGCGGTTGTCCTTCACGAAGCCGCCGGCGATCAGTGCGCGCGCGATGTGCGGGCGACCCACCGCCCCGTCGCCGGCCGCTTCGAAGACCGCATCCACCGTCACGGGGACCCCGAGGGCGTTGAGCCGCTCGACGATGGCGATCGCGCGCGTGCGACGCGAGCCGCGGAAGTCGGCGAGCTCGTCCTCCATCGCTTCGACGTCGCGGATATGGAGTCCGAGCAGGTGCACCTCGTGCCCCTGATCGACGGTGCTGAGTTCGACACCGGCGATCACACGGATGCCCAGCGGCTCGGCCGCGCGTTGCGCGGTGCGGACGCCGGCGAGCGTGTCGTGGTCGGTGAGGGCGACGGCGGCGAGTCCGGCCTTGTGGGCCGTCGCGACGAACTCCTCGGGTGTGGCCGCGCCGTCGGAAGCCGTGGAATGCGCGTGCAGATCGACGCAGGCCACGGACACCTCACTCACGACGCGTAGCCCGCCTCCGGCGAGTTCACGCTCGACTGCGATGTGGCGAAGAGCGCGTGCAGATCGGCATCGCTCATCGCGACCAGCGACGCCTCGCGCGAGCGCACGCCGCGGGGCGAATAGCGGGTCACGCGCACCTCGCGCGACGCGCCGCTGCCGCGCACGAACAGCAATCCGAACTCGTCACCGTCGTACTGCGTGACCTGCCCGGAGGGGTATACGGCCCACTCCTGCCCTTCGACATGGATACGGCGCGTCGGCATATCAGCTCAACTCCACTTCGGTGTAGATGCGGGACGGATCGAGCACGGAGCCAGGGGCCCCGGCATGCGCCGCCGCGAGCGTGGCCGGATCGGGGGCCTCGGAGAACTCGATGAAGGCGCCGGTCAGCGCGGCCTCCTCGAACACCCAGAACTGGCATCCCGCCGACTTGTAGTGCTCCTTCCGGGCCTTGATCTTCTCGAAGTACTTGGCGCGGTCGCCGAGGGGGACGATCGATCGCTGCATGCTCAACGCGCGCGCCATGCGGTGCTCCGGGCCGTAAGAGGGAGAAGTCGCGAACTAGAATCCGGTATCCGGGATCTGCTCCAGCGTCCGCTTCAGGTCGCCCATGAAGCGGTCGGCGTCGGCCCCGTCGACCACCTTGTGGTCGAACGAGAGCGAGAAGTACGCGCAGGTCCGGATCGCGATCGTGTCCTCACCGTCCGCGCCGGTGATGACCTTCGGCCGCTTCTCGATCGCGCCGAGGCAGAGGATGGACGTCGTCCCGACCGGGATGATCGGCGTCCCGGTGAGGGAACCGAAGACACCGGGATTCGTGATGGTGAACGTCGCGTCCTGCGCATCGGACGGTCCGAGCTTCTTGCTGCGCGCGCGGCCGGCGAGGTCGTTCGCCGCCTTCGCGAGCCCGGAGAGCGAGAGATCCTCGGCGTGCTTGATGACCGGCACGATCAGTCCGCTCGGCTCGAGCGCCACGGCGATGCCGATGTTGTAGCGCTTGCGGTAGATCACGTCCGTGCCATTCACGGCCGCGTTGATGTACGGGTGCTTCTTGAGGTTCGCGACGACGGCCTGGATGATGAAGGGCATGAAGGTCAGCTTCTGCCCGTTCTGCGCCTCGAAGGCGGCGCGCATGCCGTTGCGGACGCGCGCGACGCGGGTGAGGTCGACTTCCCAGAAGGTCGACACGTGCGCCGCGACGCGACGCGCGAGCGCCATGTGGTCGGAGGTCAGGCGGCGCATCTTGGACATCGGCTCGACGACATCGCCGGCCCAGGCCGTCGCGGCCGGGGCGTGGGAGTCGGCGGGCGCGGCGTGACTCGGGGCCGCCGCAGGAGCGGGGGCCGCCGGAGCGGCGGCGCCGCTCTCGAGGAAGGACACGAGGTCCTTCTTCGTGACACGGCCCTGGATCCCGCTTCCCTGCAGCCCGGAGATCTCGACACCGTGTTCGGCGGCGATGCGGCGGACGAGCGGAGAGCTCTTGGTCCGCAGGCGCTCCTCGAGCGACCCGTTCGCGGCCGCCGGCTTCGCGGCGGGCGCGACCGATGCCGCAGCGACCGGTGCCGGCACGCTGACGGCAGCGGCGGCGACCGGCGCCGCAGGGGCCGGTGCGGCCGCAGGCGCGGGGGCCGGAGCCGTGGCGCCCAGCGCGGCGTTCTTGTCGGTCTCGAGCCGGGCGACGACGGTGTTCACGCCGACCGTCTTCCCTTCCCCGACGATGATCTCGGCCAGCACGCCGGCGGCCGGCGACGGGATCTCGGCGTCCACCTTGTCGGTGCTGATCTCGAAGATGGGCTCGTCGCGCTTGACCTCGTCGCCGACCTTCTTGAGCCAGCGCGAGACCGTCCCCTCCGCAATCGATTCCCCCATCTGGGGCATGATCACATCAATCCGTGCCACCTTACATCCCTCGATCAGACGTGTCGCCCTTGGGCGGCTTGCCCAGGACCCAGAAAACCAGGATCGGGAGGGTGATCGCCCCGAAGGCGGCCCCCACAGCCCAATATTCTAACCAATTGCACGAGGGGACGTCCTGACACCCCTTCTGGTGCGTGACGTAGGCGACGGCCTTGGACAGCAGAACGGCCACCATGCCGCAGCTGACCGCCCCCAGGAAGGTCGAGAGGCAGCCGAGGCTGATCCGCCGGGTCCAGGAGACCGGGCCCCGCGGTTCCTCAGTAGGCGGCACTCGACGCGTGCCGGTGGTCCACCTGCTTGTGGAGCTGGACGAAGAACTTCTTGACGTTCCGGTCCAGACGGCTCTCCCCCTGCGCCGAGGACGCCGCCTCGACGAAGGTGTAGTGCCCGCCCTCCATCTTGACCGTGATGGTGAGCGTCTCGGTGACCTCGGGGGTCCCGACGACGCCCTGCCAGCTGCGCGCGCGATGCGACGAGGCGGTCGGCTTGAGGCCGATCGTCGGGAAGAAGGCATCGGCCGCGGCCAGCACGGCGTCGGGGTTCACATGCGTACGGTGGAAGTGCTTCATGGAGTCGTCGATCCAGGTTCGGACGCCGGGCGGATCAGCTGCCGCCAGTCGTCTTCGGGTTTCACTAGGGTCTGCGTCGAGTCGCGCCGGAACTGCACGTTCATGGCCCACTCGCCCGCGGTGATGAACATCAACTTCGCATGATACGTGCCCGGCTCCGGTCCGTACGCGAAGCCATCCCAGATGGTCTTGCGGTCGGCGTTCGTGGCGAAGATCCGCCCCTGCCCATTCACGATCGGCTCCCGCGTCTTCTTGTCCCGCACGACGATCGTATAGTTCGTCGTCTCCAGCGCCCGCGGCGGTACCACGTCGGCCGAGATCCGGAACTCGAACTCCGAGGTCCACAGCCGCATGTCGGTGTTCGGCTTCTCCGGCGTGCAGCCCATCCCGGCCACCACCGCCAGCAGCGGCACCATCGCCGCCAGGCGTCGCCAAACGCGATTCGACGTCATCCGTCATCCTCCGGTCCAAGGTGAGTGATCGGGGCCTCTCCCATCACGCGACGGAGCGTGTTCTTGAGCTTCGTCTGCTGGATGAAAAGATCGTGCTCCGGTACGTGCCCCGCACCCACCATGGGACTCTTGTAATAGAAACTTAACCACTCCTGAATCCCCGCCATACCCGCGCGCTGGGCGAAGTCGCTGAACAGCGCCAGGTCGAGCACGATCGGTGCGGCCAGGATCGAGTCGCGGCAGAGGAAATTCACCTTGATCTGCATCGGGTAGCCCATCCACCCGGAGATATCGATGTTG
>CAZAGK010000127.1:0-8781 GCA_964484775.1 uncultured Gemmatimonas sp.
GGGAGGCGAATCGGAATGGCGCGCACGAATGGCGCACGCGGGAATGGCGCACGCGAATGGCATACGCGGGAATGGCGCACGCGGGAATGGCGCACGCGTGAATGGCGCACGCGGGACTCGACCCGAAGGGCGAGTCCCGCCCCGGTGCGGACCGCCACACCATGATGCCGAATAGCAAAGTGGGGGCCGACCATCAGGTCGGCCCCCACTTCGCGTGAATCACTCACTTCCATGCTACGTAGCTGGGGCGGGACTCGAACCCGCGACCCCGGCATTATGAGTGCCGTGCTCTAACCAGCTGAGCTACCCAGCCATACCACACATCCTACAACCTCGGAAAATAACAACGGCCGGCCCCTTTCGGAACCGGCCGTTGCCAGCTTTCGCTGGATCAATGGCGGGGGCGGGATTTGAACCCGCGACCTTCGGGTTATGAGCCCGACGAGCTACCAGGCTGCTCCACCCCGCGTCGATACCCTAAAAGTAGCCCCTGCACCGCCGAATACAAGCGGTCAGGGGCTCTTTTTCTCGACTTTCGGCACGCTGTCCGCCCCATAGAACCGGTACAGCACCTCCTTCCCCCCCCGCACCATCCCGAACTCCTCGCGCGCGATCCGTTCCTGCTCCGCCGCGCTCGTGTCGATCATCGTCTTCCGGGCCTTCAGCGCCGCCACATCCCGCTGCAGCGAGTCCACGCTCGTACGCGTCCGCGCCACCTTCGCCCGCGCCGCGATCAGGTCCGTCGTCCCGTACTCCCCACCCTGCACGGCGAAGGCGATCGCGACGAACAACAGCGTCGCGACCACCACCCGCACCAGGATCGTCCGCAGATCAGTCGTCGCCAATCCCGTACACCGCACCGCCCGGATACACGGCGCTGTCGCCCAGCTCCGACTCGATCCGCAGCAGCTGGTTGTACTTCGCGATCCGGTCCGAGCGGCTCGCCGACCCGGTCTTGATCTGACCGGCGTTCGTCCCCACCGCGAGATCGGCGATGAAGGTGTCCTCGGTCTCGCCGCTGCGGTGCGAGATGATGTTCTGATAGCCGTTCCGCTTGGCCATCTCGATCGTCTCCAGCGTCTCCGTCACGGTCCCGATCTGGTTGAGCTTGATCAGGATCGCGTTGCCGACGTCCTCCTCGATCCCGCGCGCCAGGAACTCGGGGTTCGTGACGAACAGGTCGTCCCCGACGAGCTGCACGCGATCGCCGATCGCCGCCGTCAGCTCCTCCCACCCCGCCCAATCGTTCTCGGCGAGCCCGTCCTCGATGCTGACGATCGGATACTTGTTGATCCACTTCTCGTAGAGCTCCACCATCTGCGACGCGCTCTTCGTGCCGCCGCCGCTCTTCTTGAACACGTACGACTTCTTCTTGTCGTGCAGCTCGCTGGCGGCGCAATCGAGCGCGAGGCAGATGTCCGTCCCCGGCGCGTAGCCCGCGCCCTCGATCGCCTCGAGGATCACGGTGATCGCCTCTTCATCACTCTTGAGATCGGGGGCGAAGCCGCCCTCGTCGCCCACGCCGGTCGCCATCTTCCGCTTGACCAGCACCTTCTTGAGCGTGTGGAACACTTCGGCGCCCATGCGCAGCGCCTCGGAGAAGTTCGGCGCCCCCACGGGGACGATCATGAACTCCTGGAAATCCACCGTGTTGGTCGCGTGCGCGCCACCGTTGATGATGTTCATCATCGGCACCGGCATCGTGCGCGCCATCGGGCCGCCGAGGTACCGGAACAGCGACTGCCCCGTGACGACGGCACCGGCCCGGGCGCACGCCATGGACACGCCGAGCATCGCGTTCGCGCCGAGCTTCGACTTGGTCTTGGTGCCGTCGAGCGCGATCAGCGCGCGGTCGATGTCCATCTGGTCCGTCACATCGGCTCCGCGCAGCGCCGGGAAGATCAGCTTCTCGACGTTGGTGACCGCCTTGCGGACCCCCTTCCCCATGTAGCGCTTGGCGTCGCCGTCGCGCAGTTCGAGCGCCTCGTGCTCGCCCGTGCTGGCGCCGCTGGGCACCGCCGCGCGCCCCGCGGCGCCGTTATCGAGGATGACGTCGACTTCGACGGTGGGATTGCCGCGCGAATCGAGGATCTCGCGGGCCTGGATCGATGCGATGGAGGACATGGTGGCTCGGATTCGAAGGTCGGTGTTCGGGGACAGCCTGTGAAATCTAATCGTCCGAGGAGGACGCGCCCGTGGCGCTCTCGGTTTCGGCCCGGCGGGGGATCCACGGCTTGCTCTCCACCCCGTACTCCCGGAGGAGCACCTCGGCCATCCGGTCGCGGACCCGCATCGCCAGCGTGTCGCGGTCCTCGTAGGTGAGCCCCTCGGTGGGGACCGGCTCGAGGAAATGCACGTGGACCGTGCCCGGCCGCATCGCGAACTGCCCGTGCGGCTTGATGTGCAGGGTGCCGTAGATGAGGGTGGGCACGATCGGGGCCTGCGCGGCGATCGCGAGCACGAACGGTCCCTTCTTGAAGGGACGCAAGGCATACGACGCATCGCGCGTCCCTTCGGCGAAGACGATCACGCTCGCCCCAGCGTGGATCTTCTCCGCCGCGTCCTTGTAGGCATCGAAGGCGGCCTTCCGGTTCTCACGCTCGATGTACACCGTGCCCGCCGCCGCCGCCGCGCGCCCGAAGAAGGGGATCTTCTTCAGCTCCGCCTTGGCCACGAACTTGAACCAGCGCAGATGCGCCGCGACCACCGCGATGTCGAGCCACGACACATGGTTCGCGACGAACACGTGCTGCGCGCCGTTGCGATTCTCGCCGTTGTGGATGACGATCCTGACCCCGGCGGCCCACGAGATCATCCGCCCCCAGTTGCGCGGCGCACGCTCGGCGAGCGAGCCCGGGCGGTCGTCCTGCCCGATCAGCACGCCGACGATCGCCCCACCCCCATGCACGATGGTGGCGACGGCGGTGCACAGGAGCACCCAGAGTGTGCGGATCATCGGGCGGTCAGAGCCGGAAGTGGTCGTGCCCCTTGGGGGGCGTCACGATGCGTCCGCGTTGCCAGGCGATCACATCGGGTCCGCTGGGCGCCGCTTCCTCCACGCGTCCCACCGATGTGATGGGCACGCCGAACTCCCGCTCGAAGGCCTCGGTGTCGAGGGAGGCCGGGCCGGTGAAGATCAGTTCATACTCCTCGCCGCTGCGCGCTCCCTCCTCCGCCGTGACCCCCTCCACGAGTGGGAGCAGGTCCAGATTGATCACCAGCCGCCGGTTGCTCGCGGCCGCGAGGTGTCCGGCGTCGGCGACGAGCCCGTCGGAGCAGTCCACCGCCGCGGTAGCGCCGTGCTGTGCCAGCCAGAGCGCCTCACGGATCCGCGGCACCGGTCGCGCGAAACGCGCGCGGTGCGCGGCCATCGGCTGCTCGCCACTGGAAAGCGCGCGGACCGCCGCGCCGGGACCGCCGAGCTGTCCTGTGACCCAGAGCAACTGCCCGACCTGCGCCCGGTCGCGCGTGAGCAGCGTGTCCCAGGGCGCGGAGCCGAGCACCGTCACGCCGATCGTGAGCACGGCACCGCCGGTGAGATCGCCGCCGACGATCGGCGTCCCCGTCGAGCGTGCCAGCACCGCCATCCCGTCGGCGAGCGCGAGCGTCTGCGCCTGCCAGGATTCCGGGAGCGAGAGTGCGACGGTCATGCCGAGGGGCTTGGCCCCCATCGCCGCGAGGTCGCTCATGGCCGCGGCCACCGCGCGATAGCCGATCTCCTCGACCGACAGCCACTCACGCTTGAAGTGCACGTGTTCCACCGACGTGTCGGTGCTCACCACGAGTCGCTCGCCGCGCGGCACGTCGAGGATGGCGGCATCATCTCCCGCCCCCTGCGCGAGCACCCCCCACCGCGCGAGCAGCGCGCGGACGAGGTCGAACTCCGGTCCCGGTCCGAGGGAGATGTGCCCCATCAGGGGACCGCCGGGAGTTCAGCGAGGACGCGCGTGTCGCCGTGCGCCGCCTCGTGCGGCCACGCGATGGCGAGCGCATCGATCACGTCGTCGAGTGAGACCCCGCGGATGCGCCCCGCGCCGGCGATCTCCGCCGCACGGCCGTGCACCCAGGCCGCGCTCGTCGCCGCCCGGAACGGATCGTCGGTCTGCGCCAGCAGCGTCGCGACGATCCCGCCGAGCACATCCCCGCTGCCGCCCGTCGCGAGCACGGCCGTGCCGGCCGCGACGACATGCGAGGTGACGCCGTCACTCACCACGGTCGGCACGCCCTTGAGCAGGACCGTCGCGCCGGTGCTGCGTGCCGTCTCGCCCGCGATCTCATACCGCCGGGTGTGCACGTCGCCCGGACTCACGGCGGCGAGCCGCCCGAGTTCGACCGGATGCGGCGTGAGGACGACGGGGCGATGCCCGTGCGTCTCGAGCGCCACCTTCAAGGCATGCACGCGTCCGGCGAAGGCGTTGAGCGCGTCGGCATCGAGCACCACCGGACCACGGAACATCGCGAGCGCGCGCGCCACGAGTTCCTGCGCCTCGGTGGAGGTGCCGAGTCCGGGACCGATCAGCATCACGTCGGCGTAGTCGCAGAGCGCCCGCAGCTCCGGCTCGCCCGGCGCGGGCCACGGCACGGCGGTCGCGACGGGCTCGGCCGCCTGCACCGCGGCGACGCTCGCCGGCGCGACGCAGAAGCGCACCATCCCGATCCCGCTCCGCACCGCACCGCGCGCGGCGAGCACCGTCGCGCCGGCCATCCCCGGCGCACCGCCGATGATCACGAGCCGCTTGCGCACGCCCTTGTGCGCCTGCGACCCGATCCGCGGCACGTTCGCCGCGACCACCGACGCGGTGACGAGCCTCGGCAGACGCGCCGCCTCCGCCCCCTCGTCCACCCCGATGTCGACCGCGACGATCTCCCCTGCCGCCTCACGATGCGCGAGCAGGCCCCGCTTCACCGAGCCGAACGTCACCGTCAGATCGGCCTCGACGTACGCGCCGGGCAGCGCGCCCGTCGTGGCGTCGAGTCCGCTCGGCAGGTCGAGCGCGACGACGCTGGCGCCCGCCGCGCGATGGGCAGCGATGCGCGTGATGGCCTCGACCATCGCTTCGCGCGGCGCGCCGGACGCACCCGTGCCGAGCAGTGCGTCGACCACGACGGCCGGCGTGTCCACGAACTCCGGCTGATTCACGCGGGCGGCCGTGTAGAGCTCGCGCGCACGACGCGCGTCGTCGGTGCCCGGGTCGCCGCACTGCACGACCTTCACCTCGCAGCCGGCCTCGTGCAATGCGGTGGCGACGATCCATCCGTCGCCCCCGTTGTTCCCCGCCCCCGTGTACACCACCGCCCCGTCCGTGTGGACCTCGGCGAAGCGATCGAGGATCACCGCAGCGGCAGCACGCGCCGCGCGGTCCATCAGGGCGAACGACGCCAGTCCACCGGCGATCGTCGCGGCATCGAGCGCCGCAGCCTGAGCCGCGGTCGTCACGCATGCCATCTTCGGCATAAGGGTCACTTCGGCTGTGCCGTCTCCGCCGTCAGGCGGAGGTGACGGGATTCCACGGATAGTTCGTATCGAAGGCCTCGCCGAAATCGTAGACATCGACGAAGTCCTCCTTCGTGTCCTGCGGCTGGCTCATGAGGAGCCCCAGCTCCACCAGGGTGAACACCACGTCGCCGATGTCGGCGGTGCAGCGCAGTCCCCAGTGTTCGAGCACCATGCGCGCGAGCACGCCGTAGCGCTGGAGCGCGAGATCGCGGCAGGCCTCGGCCAACTCACGCCCGGTGATGTGCCGACGTTCCGAGAGACGCTGCTGGCAGAGCTCGAGCCCCGCCAGCACGAACAGATACGCCTGTTCGTCGAATCGCGGCTCCTTCAGCCGGATTCGATCCATCACACCGTCGCGGAACGCGAGTTCGGGCACGCTCACGGCTCCCTACTTGCCGGGGTAGAGCGGGAAGGCGTGCGTGAGGGCCTTCACCTCGGCCTTCACGGCAGCGTGCACCGCGGCATCCTCGGGCGCCGAGAGCACACGATCGATCAGCGACGCGATCGTCGCCATGTCCCCTTCCCCCATCCCGCGCGTGGTCACCGCCGGCGTACCGATGCGGATCCCGCTCGTGATGAAGGGCGACTGCGTCTCGCGCGGCACCGTGTTCTTGTTGACGGTGATCCCCGCCTTGTCGAGCGCCTGCTCCGCTACCTTCCCCGTGAGCCCCTTGCTGCGGAGGTCCACCAGCATGAGATGGTTGTCGGTCCCGCCGCTGACGATCAGATAGCCGCGATCGGACAGCGCCTTGGCCAGCGCACGCGCGTTGGCCACGACCTGCGCACAGTATCCCTTGAACGACGGCTCGAGCGCTTCCTTGAAGGCGACCGCCTTGGCCGCGATCACATGCTCGAGCGGACCGCCCTGCGAGCCCGGGAACACCGCCTTGTCGATCGCCTTCGCGTGCTCGGCCTTGCAGAGGATCAGCCCGCCACGCGGACCGCGCAGCGTCTTGTGCGTGGTGGTGGTCACGACGTCGGCGAAGGGGACGGGGTTCGGATACGCCCCCGTCGCCGCGAGTCCGGCGAAGTGCGCCATGTCCACCATGAAGATCGCGCCGACCTCCTTGGCCACCCGCGCGAACCGCTCGAAGTCGATCGCCCGCGAGTACGCGCTGTAGCCGGCGATGATCATCTTGGGCTTCTTCTCGCGCGCCAGCGATTCCATCGCCTCGTAGTCGATCAGCCCGTCGTCCTTCACGCCGTAGTGGATGGCGTTGAAGAGCAGCCCGGAGAAGTTCACCGGCGAGCCGTGCGTCAAATGTCCGCCCTGCGAGAGATCCAGACCTAGCACCGTGTCTCCCGGCTTCAGGAAGGCGAGGTACACGGCGAAGTTGGCCGACGCCCCCGAGTGCGGCTGCACGTTGGCATGCTCCGCCCCGAACAACTGCTTCACGCGATCGATCGCGAGCTGCTCGACCTTGTCCACGACTTCGCAGCCGCCGTAGTAGCGCTTCCCCGGCAGCCCTTCGGCGTACTTGTTGGTGAGCGCCGAGCCCATGGCCTCGAGCACCGCCGGCGACACGAAGTTCTCGCTCGCAATCAGTTCGAGCCCGTCACTCTGACGGGCGATCTCCTCAGTGATGAGGTGCGCGATCTCGGGATCGGTATGCTGCAGGGCCGCCCCGGGCTGGGCGCGGTCCCACGCGGGCCATCCACTCATGACTCCTCCGGAAGTTCGATCTTCTGAATGCGCCGCTCGTGGCGCCCTCCTTCGAACGGCGTGTCCAACCACGCCTTCAGCGTCGCGATCCCATCCTCCTCGGAGATGAAGCGCGCCGGGAGCACGAGCACGTTCGCGTCGTTGTGCTGACGCGCGAGCGCGGCGATCTCCGGCGACCACGCCACCGCCGCCCGCACATGCGGGTGACGGTTCGCGGCGTACGACATCCCCAGTCCCGTCCCGCAGAGGAGCACACCCCGAGCGGCGCGGCCATGTTCGACCGCGTCGGCCACCGCATGCGCGTAGTCGGCGTAGTCAGTCGAGGCGTTCGAGTGCGTCCCCATGTCCTGCACGTCGAAACCCAGCTGCGCGAGCGCGGCCGAGATCTTCTCCTTCATCTCGAACCCCGCGTGGTCAGCGCCGATCGGGATGCGCTCGGCCATCTAGCCCTTCCGCGGCCACTGCGGCCAGGTGCGCATCATCCCCTTCACCGACGCCAGACGCGACTCGGCGAGCTTGTCCGCCGCTTCGAACGTCGGGATCGACTGCTCCTTGGCGATCTTGTACACGCCGAGGATCGTATCGAAGATCTCGTCCGCCTTGCGGAGCGCACGCTCACGCGTCCATCCGGCGAGCTCGCTGTACACGTTGATCACGCCGCCGGCGTTGGCCACGAAGTCCGGCGCGTACATGATGCCGCGCGCCTCGAGCGCCTCACCGTGACGGCGCGGTTCGAGCAGCACGTTGTTGGCACCGCCGCAGACGATCTCGACCTTGAGCATCGGGATCGTCTCGTCGTTGATGATCGCGCCGAGCGCGCACGGGGCGAAGATGTCGGCCTTGGTCGTGAAGATCGCGTCCCCTTCCACCACCTTGGCGCCGGTCTCGTCCACGACCTTCTTGATCCGGTCGGCGCGGATGTCGCTCACGATCAGCTTGGCACCGACCGCGTGCAGCTCCTTGGCGAGGTAGTAGCCGACGTTGCCGCATCCCTGGATGGTGATCGTCTTGCCGTTCAGGTCCGACGAACCCCAGCGGGCCTGCGCCGACGCCTGGATCGAGCGGAAGACACCGCGCGCCGTGACCGGCGACGGATCGCCCGACTTGGTGGCGAGGCCGGCCACGTAGTCGGTCTCCATGTGCACGTAGTCCATGTCGGCCGTCCCCGTCCCCACGTCCTCCGCGGTCACGTAGCGGCCGCCGAGCGACTCCACGAAGCGGCCGTGCGCGCGGAAGATCATCTCGCGGTTGGCGGTACGGTTGTCGCCGATGATCACGGCCTTGCCGCCGCCGAGGTTCAGGCCGGCGACCGCGTTCTTGTACGTCATGCCGCGCGAGAGCCGGAGGGCGTCGGTGATCGCCTCGTCGTCGCTGGCGTAGTTCCAGAAGCGGGTGCCACCGAGCGCGGGCCCGAGGGTCGAGTCGTGGATCGCGATGATGCCGCGGTAGCCCGACGACTTGTCGTAGCAGCAGACCACCTGCTCGTGACCGAGGTTCTCGAGCGTTACGAAGAGCTTCATGTGTGAAATATGCGGAAGAGGATGAATCGTACGTTGAGGAGTGCGGTAACTTCCCGAGCGAACGGCCGATCACGATGCGCTGGATCTCGGACGTTCCCTAT
>CAZAGK010000128.1:0-8775 GCA_964484775.1 uncultured Gemmatimonas sp.
CCAAGATCGTGGTGATCGATGATGACGACGGCGTGCGCACCCTCGCGGCGCACCTGTTGCGGAGCCGCGGCCATGAGGTGACGGAAGCCTCGAACGGGATCATCGGCATGTCGCTCGTGCGCGAATCGCCGCCGGAGATGGTGATCACCGATCTGATCATGCCCGAGCAGGAAGGGATCGAGACGATCATGCAGCTGCGGAAGGAGTTCCCGTCGGTGCGGATCCTGGCGATGTCGGGCGGCGGTCGTCGCGACGCGGACGAGTACCTGACGCTCGCCGCCGCGCTGGGGGCGCTCGTGACGCTCGAGAAGCCGTTCGGGCTGACGGAGTTCTATGCGGCGGTGGACAAGGTGCTGGCGGGGTGAACCCCGCCCCGCGCGCGCGGTGACCGCGGGCACCGCCTGAAACGATGAACCGCCGATTCTCCGAGGAGGATCGGCGGTTCTTTCGTCACGAGAGGAGAGCGGGCGACCGGACTCGAACCGGCGACGTCCAGCTTGGGAAGCTGGCATTCTACCAACTGAATTACGCCCGCAGATAGAGCGTAAGATAGCGACTCGCACGGGGAAGGCCAGTGGGGTGTGACGGTTGGCGATTCGTGCCGATTTTGCACGCCGATAGGCTTGATGTGGCACATCGATTGCCTGAACCTATCCTTTTGATACCGAAAGTTTGCGTTATTTGCACATTTCGGATATCATCCGGCTCGAATCGACCGTTTCCCCACTCGTCTCGCCCCGCCGTGCCCGCCGAACTCAACGCCACCGACACCCTGTTCGTCCTCATCAGCACCGCCCTGGTCCTGTTGATGACGCCCGCGCTCGCCCTCTTCTACGGAGGGCTCGTCCGCGCGAAGAACATCCTGAACACCATGATGATGTCGCTCGCGGCGTTCGGGATCGTCGGTGTCCTCTGGGCCATCGTCGGCTACTCGCTCGCCTTCGCGCCCGGCAGCGACATCGTCGGCGGCTTCTCGCATCTGCTGCTGCTCGACGTGCCGGTCGCCGCCCGCACCGGCACGACGATCCCTCACCTGCTCTTCTTCGCCTATCAGGGGACCTTCGCCGTCATCACGGCGGCGCTGATCTCGGGCGCGATCGTCGAGCGCATGCGCTTCGGCGCCTACCTCGCCTTCATCGGGCTCTGGTCCCTCCTCGTGTACGCCCCGGTCGCGCACTGGGTGTGGGGCGGTGGCTGGCTCGCCTCGATGGGCGTGCTCGACTTCGCCGGCGGCACCGTGGTGCACATCACCGCCGGGACCGCGGCGTGGGTGGCCGCGATCATGGTCGGCGCGCGTCGTGACTACGGGCGGCAGGCCTTCCTCCCGCACAACGTGCCGATGATGCTCACCGGCGCCTCGCTGCTCTGGTTCGGGTGGATCGGCTTCAACGGCGGCAGCGCCCTCGCCGTCAACGGCATCGCGGTCCAGGCCACGGTGAACACGATCCTCGCCCCGATGGCGACGCTCGCCACCTGGATGGCGCTCGAGTACGGCCGCACCGGACGTGCGACGGCGGTCGGCGCGGGAACGGCGATCGTCGTCGGGCTCGTCTCCATCACCCCGGCCTGCGGCTTCGTGAGCCCGCGCGCCGCGCTCGCGATCGGCGCGCTCTCGGCGCTGCCGTCGTACTTCGTCATCCTCAAGCGCGCGGCCACCCGCCTCGACGACTCGCTCGACGTGGTCGGCGCGCACGGCGTCGGCGGTGTGACCGGGGCGCTCCTCACCGGCGTCTTCGCCAGCAAGGCGTGGGGCGGCACGGACGGTCTCCTGCACGGGGCCCCCGGACAGCTCACCAAGCAGGTGATCGGTGTCGGCGCGACCATCGGGTGGACGGTGCTCGCGACCTGGGCGATCCTCGCCGGGATCAGCGCCGTCGCCACGCTCCGCGCCGACGCCCGCGACGAAGCCGCCGGACTCGACGTGGCCGACCACGGGGAAGAAGGCTACACCGATGGCGAAGGGGCGATCCTCGTCCTGCAGACCGCCGACCCCAACGCCAACCGCGTCCCGGCACGCAAGAGCGCCTGATGAAACTCGTCGTCGCGATCATCCGCCCCGAACGGCTCAACGCCGTGCTCGAGTCGCTCTACAACGCCGATGTCCGTGGCCTCACCGTCAGCAAGGTGCAGGGACATGGCGGCGAGGTGGAGCACGTCGAGAACTACCGCGGCGTCACGGTGAAGATGGACCTGCAGGCCAAGGTGCGCCTTGAGATCGGCGTCTCCGAATCGTTCGTGCAGCCCACGGTCGACGCCATCGTGCACGGCGCCCGCACCGGCGACGTCGGCGACGGCAAGATCTTCGTCCTGCCGGTGGAACGCGTCGTGCGGATCCGGACCGGCGAGGAGGACACGCGCGCCGTCACCCCCGAGGGGCGCGAGTAGCGGGACCGGGGCTGCCGCCAGAGCGAAACGGCCGGAATGATGCTATTCTTTCGCCGATGATCTCCGACGAGAACCAGACGCCAGACCAGCCCGCCGAGCCCACCGAGAAGCCCGGGGTGAAGCGCCAACTGTACCAGCGCGTTCCCCTCCCCTGGGCGGCCGAACCCGCTGCGACCGCGGTGTCCAAGCGGGTGCTGCTCATCAGCCCGCGCTACGACACGCACATCGTCGCCCCGCACCTGGGGCTCGGCTATCTCGCCGCTTCGCTCCGTCGCGCCGGCCACACGGTGCGCGTGCTCGACGGACTGCGCGAGCCGGTCGTCTATGACGCCCGGGACTTCGACCTCGTCGGCGTCACCGCGATGACGACCTACTTCCCCGAAGCGATCGTCGAGGTCCGCCGCGCCAAGGCGCTGGGGCTCACGACCATCATCGGAGGACCGCATGTGATCGCCGACTCCGAGGGCGCGTTGCTCCAGTCGGGGGCCGACTACGCCTGCTCCGGCGAAGGGGAGATCGTCCTCACCTCGCTCCTGAACGGCAGTGCGCCCAAGGACGTCCCAGGACTGCTCTGGATCGAGGACGGCGTCGTGCAACGGAGCACGGCACCGAACTTCTATCCCGACGTGGACGACTTCGGTGAGCCCGCCTGGGACCTCATCGACCCGCGAACGTACCCTCCCGCGCCGCATGGGATGATCGCCAAGTCGTTCCCCTTGGCGCCGATCGTCACCACGCGCGGCTGTCCGTACCGCTGCAGCTACTGTTCGGCGCCGATCACCGCCGGTCGTCGCCTCCGCGCGCGCGACCCGGTGAAGGTGGTGGACGAGATGGAACGCCTCGTGCGCGACTTCGGCGTGCGCGAGATCCAGATCGAGGACGACAACTTCACGCTGAACCGCAAGCACGCCTCGGCGGTCTGCGAGGAGATCCTCCGCCGCGGGCTCAAGGTGCACTGGAGTCTGCCGAACGGGGTACGCATCGACCGGCTCGACCCGGAGCTGCTCGCGCTCATGAAGCGTGCCGGCTGCTACCTCATGGCGCTCGGCATCGAGTCGGCGAACCAACGCATCCTCGACCTCGTCACGAAGGATCTCGACGTCGAGGTGGTGCGGAAGGTGACGCAGTGGGTCGCCGATGCCGGCATCGAGGCCTGGGGCTTCTTCATGATCGGCTTCCCGACGGAGACGCGCGAGGAGATCCAGCGCACGATCGACTTCGCGCTCAGCCTGCCGCTGACGCGCGTCCAGTTCGGCAAGACGACCCCGCTCCCCGGCACCCCCATCTACGAATGGTGGAAGCGTGAGTGGGGGAAGGGCGCCGAGATCGACTGGTCGACCTTCAACTACTACCAGTTCAACACCGACTGGTCGATGGTGGGGAAGGAAGAGCTCAACGCCATGCAGAAGCGCGGGCACCTGCGCTTCTACGGCCAGCCGAAGAACTTCTTCCGGATCGTGCGCTCCCTCCGGCCGTCGCAGTACCGTCACGCGTTCCGACGCGTCTTCCGACTCGGGAACTACCGCTCCGACAACATGCCGCGGGGCAGCGTCTCCGCCGCGACGACATGACCCGACGCCCGGCGACGCGCCGTCACCGGGTGGCGACGGTGATCGCACTCGCAGTGCTCTTCGGCGTGGCCAACCGCCCCGCCGAAGCGCAGACGGCAGGTGCGCGCACGCTCCTTCCCCGCCCCGTCACAGTGGAGGCACCGCAGGGTGCGGCGCCCTTCGTCTTGCGGGACCCGGTGCGGATCGTGGTCGGCACCGAGCTCGCCGCCGACGGCGCATCGTTGCTCGCCGATGCGATCCGCGACCGGACCGGCTTCCGGGTCGCGATCGTGAAGGACGGTGGCGGCGCGCGTGCGGCGCGCGACATCCGCTTTGCCCGTGCGGCGAAGCGCGATGATCACGAAGCGTACACGCTCGACGTTGCCGCCAACGGCGTCAGGATCACGGCGGCATCGCGCGAGGGGGCGATCTGGGGCATGCAGACACTGCGGCAGCTCCTGCCCGTGGGCTTCGACTCCGTGCGCGGCCCGCGCCCGGCCGAGTGGCCGGTGGACGCCGTGCACATCGCCGACAGCGCCCGATTCGGCTGGCGCGGCGTCATGATCGACGCCGGACGTCACTTCATGCCCGTGGCCGTCATCGAGAAGCAACTCGACCTGATGTCGCGCTACAAGCTCAACCGCCTGCACTGGCACCTCACGGAGGACCAGGGGTGGCGGATCGAGATCAAGAAGTATCCCCTCCTCACGAAGGTCGGTGCCTGGCGCACCGAGATCGACGGCACGCGCTACGGCGGCTTCTATACGCAAGCCGAGGTGCGGCACGTGGTGGACTACGCGCGGAAGCGCGGGATCACCGTGGTCCCCGAGATCGAGATGCCGGGGCACTCGGTGGCGGCACTGGCGTCGTATCCGAACCTCGGATGCACGGGAGAGCCGTTGGAGGTCGCCACGCAGTGGGGCGTGTTCGCTGACGTCTACTGCCCCGGCAAGGAGACGACCTTCACCTTCCTGCAGAATGTCCTCGACGAAGTGATCGCGCTCTTCCCCTCGCGCGAGATCCACATCGGCGGCGACGAAGTGCCCAAGGACCGCTGGCGGAGCTGCGCGAGCTGTCAGGCCCTGATGCAGCGCGAGAAGCTCGCCAACGAGGATGAACTGCAGCGGTGGTTCGTGGACCGGATGGCGCGTTATCTCGAATCCAAGGGGCGGCGACTCGTCGGCTGGAACGAGATCATGCACGGCGGCAACCTGCGTCCGAGCGCGGTGGTGCAGAGCTGGGAGGATTCGAGCTGGACCCGTCGCGCCGTGGTCGCAGGGCACGCCGCGATCGCCTCCCCCTCGCAGTGGACCTACTTGAACCGCTCCGCCGGCGAGCTCTCGCTCGCGCAGCTCTACTCATTCGAACCGGTGCCCCCGGGACTCACGCCCGAACAGTCGGCGCGGGTGCTCGGGAGCGAAGTCCCGCTCTGGAGCGAACACATCACGTCGGGGCCGAACCTCGAGCTCATGATGTGGCCGCGCGCACTCGCCTTCGCCGAAGTCCTCTGGAGTCCGCGTCCCGGCGCGGGGGGTCGCGATGTCGCCGCGCTGCGGACACGCATCGACGCCGACCATGCACCGCGCCTTCGCGCGCTCGGGGCCGCCGTGGGCCCGGAGGATCGCGACCTGATGAAGATCGCGGTGGGGTACGACCCGAAGGCGAGGTCCGCCGTCGTTTCGCTCGCGCCCGGAGTCCAGGGCGTCACGGTTCGGATGTCGCGCAACGGCTACGCGCCGACCGCCGCGTCCCCACTGGTCGCCGACTCGGCGCTCCTCGACGGCGACGGTGCACGGCGGCTGCAGCCATTCTACGGCAATGCGCCGATCCTCGGCGAACGGATGCTCGCCATCGAGCGGCACCCCGCCGTCGGGGCCACGGTGCGCAGCTCTCCGGCGCCGAGCCCGAGCTATCCGGGGACCGGGCGCTGGTCGCTCACCGATGGACTGATCGGCAGTCTCGACCATGGCGACGGACTCTGGCAGGGGTGGTGGGGCCCCGACGTCACGATGATCATGACGCTCGACTCCCTGCAGACGGTGCACAGCGTCCGCATCGGCTTCCTGCAGAACATCCGCTCGTGGATCGTGCTGCCGCGCGCCGTGGAGTTCCAACTCTCGACCGACGGGATCACCTGGACCGACGTGGTCACGCGCACGCACGATGTGCCCGTGATGCGCGACGGAGCCATCGCGCAGCCGTTCAAGGCGGACTTCCCCGAGGGGACGCGCGCACGCTGGATTCGGATCATCGCGCGGAACTCGGGCATGCTCCCCGCCGGACATCCCGGCGCCGGCAGTCCGAGCTGGATATTCGCTGACGAGATCGCAGTACGCTGACCCCCCGGAGGAATACGATGCGGTTCGAACGGATGTCCCTTCTCGCGAAGTCGGTCCTGCTCGGCGCCCTCGCTCCCGTGCTCCTCACCGCGCAGCAGCCGCAGCGCGCCGATCTGCTCCTGCTGAACGGTCGCGTGCTCACGGTGGATGCGACCGACCGCGTGGCGCAAGCGGTCGCCCTCGCCGGGAACCGGATCATCGCGGTCGGCACCAACGCCGAGGTGCAGCGCGTGGCCGCACCGAACGCGCGACGCATCGACCTCGCGGGCCGCACCGTGACGCCAGGGTTGCTCGACGCGCACGCCCACTTCTCCGAAGGTGGCACCAGTCGGCTCCTCGTCCTCGATGTGGCGTACCCGACGGTGAAGAGCATCGCCGACATCGTCGCGGCCATCAAAGCGAAGGCGGCCACCCTCCCCAAGGGCGCGTGGATCGAAGGGCGCGGCTGGGACGAGGGGAAGCTCGCCGAGAAGCGGTTGCCGAGTGCCAAGGACCTCGACGCGGCCGCGCCGGACAACCCGGTGTATCTCACGCAGACCACGGGCCACTACGGCGTGGCGAACAGCGCGGCACTCAAGCTCGCCGGTGTCACGAAGGACACGAAGGATCCGCCGGCGGGAACGATCGACCGCAATGCCGACGGCTCACCCACCGGTGTGCTGAAGGAGGGGGCGCAGGGACTCGTGCGGCGCCTCGTCCCGGGAAGGAATCCCGGCGATACGGAACGCGGCATCCGCGACATCGTGAAGGCCTTCAACGCCGAGGGGATGACCGGTCTCAAGGACCCCGGCATCTCGGCGCAGACCTGGGAGACGTACAAGAAGGTGATGGCCGACAGCGCACTCAATGTGCGCGTCTTCGCGCTCTGGCAGGGCGGTCGCAATGTGGAAGGGGCCAAGCGCCTCATCGAGCAACGCGCCGCGACCACGCGGCCGTACGAGAGCACCGGTGACGATCACCTGATCAGCGGCGGGGTGAAGCTCTACATCGACGGCTCCGGCGGCGCCCGTACGGCGTGGCTCTACGACGACTGGAACAAGGGGTTCACCGGCGTCGACAAGGGGAATCACGGCTATCCCAGCTCGTCGCCCGACACCATCCGGATGCTGATCCGGATGTTCCACGACGCGGGGATGCATGTGTCGGTGCATTCGATCGGCGATCAGGCCATCGACTGGACGATGGACAGTTACGATCTCGCGATGAAGGAGAATCCGAAGAAGGGGCTGCGGCACGGGATCATCCATTCCAACATCCCGACCGATCACGCGATCGAGGTGATGGCGCGGCTGCAGCACACGATGGACGCGGGGTATCCCGAGCCGAGCGCGACGTTCACGTGGTGGCTGGGCGACACCTACGCTGGCAACTTCGGTGCGGCACGGTCGGTGCGATTGAATCCGTTCGCGACGTTCAAGGCGAAGGGGATCCTCTGGGCCAATGGCTCGGACTTCACGGTGACGCCCTTCGCCGCGCGCTATGGGATCTGGTCAGCCGTCGCGCGCGAGCCCCTGCTCGGCGTGTACGGCGGCGATCCGTTCGGGCGTAAGGAATCGGTCGATGCCAAGACGGCTCTTCGCGCGGTCACGCTCTGGGCCGCGCGACAGATGTTCCTGGAGACGAAGATCGGATCGGTCGAGGTCGGCAAGTACGCCGACCTCGCGATCTGGGATCGCGATTTCTACACCGTGCCGACGGCGCAGATCAAGGAGGCGAAGTGTCTGATGACGATCTTCAATGGGAAGATCGTGTATCAGGCGGATGGGGTGAAGTTCTAGACCGACATCACGCGTCGCTCGGGGGTGCGCAGCACGCGCCCCGCGAGCGCGCCGATCAACGCGCACACGAACAGGTTCACGCTGGCGCCGCCGAGCGGACCGCGAAGCGTCCAGGGCATCACCGGCGAGACGAGTGATGACAGAAGGTAGATCGTCTCGCCGAGGATGAACCCGCAGAGACACCCTCCAAGCACACTGTGGCCGCGGTGCCGTGTCGACCAAGCCGTCGGGTCGGCGAGCCACATCGCGACGGTGGCGGCGACCCACGGCGCGACGTGAAGCTCGAATGTCGCCCCGCCGAACAGAAATCCGGCGCGCACGATCGCGAACTGGGCCATCGATCCGACGAGCATCGCCGTCACGAATCGCGCGCCGATCCGGTTGGTCACGAGGATTCCGACACTGATCAGCGCCATCACGTAGAGATCCGGCGGGTCGTTCCTTCCGTTGGCCCGGATGATCACGATGAGCAGCACATTGAGTGCCGCGAAGATCCCCGCCGCGAGAAGATTCCGCTTCACCGCGGTTTCGAAGGAGACCCGCGGCCGGGCCACCACCGCGCTTCCCATCCTCCACGCCATCACCACCCCACCCAACGTCCACCGCAACCGCTCCACCCCATCATCCATGCACGCCATCTCGGCGCGCATCGCCGCCACCCACTCGCGATGCGTCCCTTCCGCCCGCGCCTGATTGGCAGCGTGATGACCGGCCACGTGCGCA
>CAZAGK010000129.1:0-8304 GCA_964484775.1 uncultured Gemmatimonas sp.
AGACCACCTGCTCGTGACCGAGGTTCTCGAGCGTTTCGAAGAGCTTCATGTGTGAAATATGCGGAAGAGGATGGATCGTACGTTGAGGAGTGCGGTTACTTCCCGAGCGAACGGCCGATCACGATGCGCTGGATCTCGGACGTTCCCTCGTAGATCTCGGTGACCTTGGCATCCCGGAACAACCGTTCCACCGGATAGTCCTTGGTGTAGCCGTAGCCACCGAACACCTGGATCGCCTGGGTGGTCACCCACATGGCGGTCTCACTCGCGAACAGTTTGCACATCGAGGCCTGGGGTCCCACGGCCTCCCCGCGGTCCTTCGCTGCTGCCACGGTGTGGAGCAGCGCGCGCGCCGCGGTGACGCGCGTGGCCATGTCGGCCAACTTGAACTGGATCCCCTGGAACTCGCGGATCGGCGTCCCGAACTGCTGACGCTCTCCGGCGTACGCGATGCTCGCATTGAGCGCGGCCTGGGCGATGCCGATGGCCTGCGCCGCGATGCCGAGTCGCCCGTGTTCCAGCGACTGCATGGCGTACTGGAATCCCTTCCCCTCCTCGCCCAACAGTCGATCGGCGGGGACGCGGAGGTTGTCGAACACGAGCTGCACCGTCGGTGACGCGCGCAGCCCCATCTTGTTCTCCTTCTTGCTGACGCCGAACCCCGGCAGGTCGGGGGTGATGATGAAGGTCGAGACCCCCTTCCCGCCGCGCCGATCCTCCGGCGTGTCGGTCCGGGCCATCGCCATGATCACCCCGGCGGTCCCGCCGTTCGTGACCCACGCCTTCGTGCCATTGAGGATGTAGTGGTCCCCGTCGCGCACCGCCTGCGTGCGCAGCGACGAGGCGTCGGACCCGGCTTCGGGCTCCGAGAGGGCGAACGCACCGAGCAGCTCCCCGTGCGCCATCGGCGCGAGGAACTTCGCCTTCTGCGCGTCGTTGCCGAAACGCAGCAGCATCTGCGTCGGAAGCGAGTTGTGCACGCTGAGCAGCACCGCCGCCGAAGCATCGGCCTGCGCGATCTCCTCGAGCGCGAGCAGATACGACACGGCATCGAGCCCGAGCCCGCCGTACGACTCGGGGATCAGCATCCCGAGGAATCCGAGCGCCCCCAGCTTCGCGACGAGCGTGTCGTCGAACTTCGCCTCGGCGTCCAACTCGGCCGCGCGCGGCGCGATCTCGCGCTGCGCGAAGTCGCGCGCCATCGCCTGGATCTCCCGCTGCTCCGGCGTGAGCGCCGTCAGAGTGGTCACTGCGGTCTCCGCGGCTCAGCCGTACGTATAGAAGCCGCGCCCGCTCTTGCGACCGAGCCAGCCGGCGGCGACGTACTTGCGGAGGAGCGGGCAGGCGCGGTACTTCGGGTCGCCGAGTCCGGTGTGCAGCACGTCGAGGATCGCCACACAGGTGTCGAGTCCGATCAGGTCGGCGAGGGCCAGCGGCCCCATCGGATGGTTCATCCCGAGCTTCATCACGGTGTCCACCGCCTCGGGGGTCCCGACCCCCTCCATCACGCAGTAGACGGCCTCGTTGATCATCGGCATCAGGATCCGGTTGGCCACGAACCCCGGATAGTCGTTCACCTCGACCGGGGTCTTGCCCACGGCCTTGGAGAGCTCGACCACGCGGGCGGTCGTCTCGTCGGTGGTCGCGAGCCCGCGGATGATCTCCACGAGCTGCATCACCGGCACCGGGTTCATGAAGTGCATCCCGATCACCTGCCCCGGACGCTTGGTCTGCGCCGCGATCTCGGTGATGGAGATGGAACTCGTGTTCGTCGCCAGGATGGCGCCGGCCGGCGCCAGGCGGTCGAGGTCGCCGAAGATCTTGAACTTCAGGGTCACGTTCTCGGTCGCCGCTTCGATCGCGACGGTCGCGTTGGCCACGGCGCCCAGATCGGTGCTGGTCCCGAGGCGCCCCAGGATCGCGTCGCGCGCGGCGGCGTCGAGCGTCCCCTTCTTGATCTGACGGTCGAGGTTCTTCTCGATCGTCCCCTTCCCCTTGGCGAGGGCGCTCTCGGAAACGTCGATCATCGTCACCGGCAGCCCGGCCTGGGCGCACACGTGCGCGATCCCGTTCCCCATCTGTCCTGCGCCGATCACCGCGATCTGTTCACTCATGGGTTTCGTTGTCTCCAGGTGGATCAGGGGGCGCCCACCGTAACCCGTGGACGCCGCAACAGAAGAAAAATAGCGACCAGCATGCCCGTCGCGGCGGCTACCCCGCCCTCCGGCCCCCAGCTCCCCCCGGTCAGCCAGGCGGGACCGTGGTCCGCCAGCCGGTACCAGGGGGTCGGCAGGCTCATCCCGCTCACCGGCGCATGCAGCACCGACACCTGCGACAGGTTCCAGGCGAGGTGGGCCGCGGTGGCCGCGTACAGGCTGTTCAGCTGCAGACGGACCACCGCCAGGAAGATCCCCGCAAGGGTCACGCAGGCGATGCTCCACGCCGAGGGATCGGGGTTCCAGGCGTGCATGGCCCCGAAGATCATGCTCGTCGCGGCCACCGCCCACTGCTCCCCAGCCCCGTCACGGATGGCGGTGAAGAGGTAGCCCCGGATCAGCAGCTCCTCGGAGAAGGCCGCCGGGAACAGCTGTGCGGTCGCCACCACGAGCGCCGCGAGCCAGCTCTCGGTCGCCGGCATCGGTTCGATCGAGAAGCGTCCCGCCTGCAGCAGCAGCGCCGAGGGGAGCAGGATGGCCAGCGACCCGACGCTCAGCGCCGGCCCGATCGAGCGCCAGCGGAGCGCCGCGCGGTCCAGACCGACCGTCGCCCACCCGGACACGCGATTGGTGTCGAACCACCGCATCGCCAATGCGGTGCCGATGATCACCGCGATCAGATCCCACCATTCGGCGATCCCCAGCCGCTGCTCGCGCGCCAGGTCGACGAGCGGGGTCATCTGCGCCAGCGGCACCAGGATCGCACCGACGAACCCGCCGGCCAACACCGAGAGCCCGGCGAACCCGAGCGCCCGCCACGGTGCCCGAACGGCACCGGCCTCCGTGAACCACGGTGACGGGGTGTTCACGGAGGCCAGTGCAGAGCCGCGAGGGAGCGCGAGCGACCGAGCGGCGTTGAGTTAGACTCGCTCCACCGACAGCGCCACCGCATTGCCACCACCCAGGCACAGCGTCGCCAGTCCGGTGCGCAGCCCCCGGTCCTGCAACGCATGCAGCAACGTCACCAGGATGCGCGCCCCGCTCGACCCGATCGGATGCCCGAGCGCGATCGCGCCGCCGTTCACATTCACGCGCGTCGGATCCCAGCCGAGCCCGTCGCCGTCGGCGAGCGCCTGGCTCGCGAACGCCTCGTTGGCTTCGATCAGGTCGTAGTCGCCGATCTTGGCACCGGTCTTCCCCATCAGGTTCTGCACGGCGTAGATCGGCGCGAAGAAGAGATCCTTCGGCTCCGTGCCGCCGCTGGCGTAGCCGGTGATGCGGGCGAGGATGTTCATCCCGTGCGCCTTGGCGAACGCTTCGCTCACCACCACGAGCGCCGAGCCGCCATCGCTGAGCCCCGGCGCGTTGCCGGCCGTGACGGTGAGTTCCTCGGGCTTCATGTCCTTGGGCGCATCCTTGGGGAACGCCGGACGCAGCTTGGCCAGCGCCTCGAGGTTCGTGTCCTTGCGCGGGCTCTCGTCGGTGTCGATCACCGTCGGCCCCTTCTTCCCCGCGATCTCCACCGGCGCGATCTCGGCCTTGAACTTCCCGGCTTCGATGGCGGCGACCGCCTTCTGGTGCGATTCGAACGCGAACTGGTCCTGACGCGCCCGCGTGATCCCCGCCTTCTTGGCCGTGTACTCGGCGTGCCCACCCATGTGCACGTGGCCGAAGGCGCACCAGAGGCCGTCCTTGATGAGCCCGTCCGGCATGGCCTGCTCACCGAACTTCACGCCGTTGCGCAGCCCGTTCACATAGAAGGGGGCATTGCTCATCGACTCCATGCCGCCGGCCACGTAGGCCTGTCCGTCGCCGGCCTTGATGGCCTGCGCCGCGAGCATCACCGCCTGCAGCCCGGAGCCGCAGACCTTGTTGACGGTGTAGGCCGGGACCTGCGCCGGCACGCCACCCTTGATCGCCGCCTGACGCGCGGGGGCCTGCCCCACACCGGCCTGCACGACGTTCCCCATGATCACTTCATCGAGGAGCGCGGCGTCGATCCCGCTGCGCTGGAGCGCGGCGCGGATGGCGATGGCGCCGAGTTCGGGAGCGGCGAGGGGCGAGAGTCCGCCGAGGAAACGTCCGATCGGCGTGCGGGCGCCGGAGACGATGACAGGGGTGTGCGAGGTATCGGTCATTTGAATCGTCGACTGGAGTTGAACCCGATCGTGGCGCCGATCGAGGGGAGGAGCGAGTTGACCAGGGTCTCGGCCCAGCGTCGCTGCGAGGCGACAGCCGATTCATCCCGGTTGGGCGTGAAGAGCGTACGGTCGAGCACCCACCCCACGCCGGCGCCGATCCCGGTGCCGAGCATGGTGGCGGAGAAGGAGCCGCGCTGGTCGCCCATGGAGCCGATGGCGTAGACGCCGCCGGCGGTGGCGAAGGCGGCGCCGGTGTAGGCGAAGCCGGTGGTGATGAAGGCGGTGGTGTGTTCGTTCTGGTCGGGCCAACGGCCGGCGATGTGGTTGCCGATGGCGCTGCCGAGGAAGTAGCCGCCGATGCCGGCGTAGGTGCCGACGGCGACCTCACCGGCGACGCGGAGGGGCTCGACGGCCGGGCGCGCGACGCGCTGCGCGCCCAGCGGCGACCCGAGCGACGCCACCACCCCCATGCAAGCAAGCACTTGCACACACCCCAGGAGGCGGCGACGCGGCGTCATCAGTCGTTGATCCCGCTCGGCTCCAACGCCCGCGTCCGGATCTGGTCCTGCAACTGCGCGATGAACGCGTCCACCGACAGGATGTCCTGCTTGTTCTTCCCCGCCCCCCGCGCGCGCACCGCCACCGTCCCACCCTCGGCCTCACGGCGACCGAGCACGGCCATGTACGGCACCTTCATCACCTCGGCCTCGCGGATCCGGTAGTTCAGCGTCTCGCCACGGTCGTCGAGCTTCGCGCGGATCCCGGCCTTGCGCATGCGCTTCACGACCTCGGCCGCCTGCGGCGCCAGATCGTCCGCGATCGGCAGCACCCGCACCTGCTCCGGCGCGAGCCACACCGGGAACGCCCCGGCGAAATGCTCGATCAGGATGGCGATGAAGCGCTCGAACGACCCGCTCACCGCACGATGGATCACCACCGGACGATGCGCACTGTTGTCCTCACCCGTGTAGGTGAGGTCGAAGCGCTCCGGCGCCGCATAGTCGAGCTGGATGGTGCCCAGCTGCCAGTGACGGCCGATCGAGTCGGTGACGTCGAAGTCGATCTTCGGCCCGTAGAAGGCGCCGTCCCCCGGCTTCAGCGTGTACGGCAGCCCCGTCGCGTCGAGCGCGGCCTTGAGCGCCGCTTCCGCGGTGTCCCACATCTCGTCCGTGCCCACGCGGGTCTCGGGACGCGTCGCGAACTTGAGGTTCGCCGTCAGCCCGAACGTCGTGTAGTACGCCAGGATGAAGTCGGTCAGCCGCTTCACCTCCTCGGCGATCTGCGACTCCATCAGGAAGATGTGGCAGTCGTCCTGCTGGAACTGCCGCACGCGCGTCAGCCCCGAGAGCGCACCGCTCACCTCGTTGCGATGCAACACGTCGTATGTGTTATACCGCAACGGGAGCTGCTTGTACGAGTGCTTCTTGCTCCCGTACATGAGATAGTGCGAGGGGCAGTTCATCGGCTTGAGCGAGAAGTCGTGCTCCCCCGTCTCGTTGTCGAGGACGAGGAACATGTTCTCCTTGTACTTCCCCCAATGCCCCGATGTTTCCCACAGCCCCTTGTTGTAGAGCAGCGGGGTGCGGATCTCGTGGTAGTCGTCGGCCTGCAGCTCGCGCAGGTAGTCGTTCAGGGTGTTCACGATCGTCGTGCCGCGGCCGGTCCAGAAGGCCGCCCCCGGCGCGTACGGATGGAACATGAACAGGTCGAGCGCCTTCCCCACCACGCGATGGTCGCGCTTGCGCGCCTCCTCGATCTGGTGCAGGTGCGCCTCCAGCTCCTCCTTCTTGAAGAAGGCGGTGGCGTAGATGCGCTGCAGCATCTGCCGCTTCTCGTCGCCGCGCCAATAGGCGCCAGCGGCGCTCAGCAGCTTGAAGTGCTTGAGCCGCGAGGTGTCCGGCACGTGCGGGCCCTTGCACAGGTCGATGAAGGGTCCGTCGGTGTAGGTCGAGATGATCTCGTCCGACCCCTCGAAGTCCTCGAGACGCTCCAGCTTGAGCGGGTCGTCCACGAAGCGCTTCTTGGCCTCCTCCTGCGAGACCTCCTCGCGCACGAAGGGGAACGCCTCGGCGCACACCTTGTGCATCTCGGCCTCGAAGGCCTCGAGATCCTCGGGGGTGAAGGGCTTCTCGACCTCGAAGTCGTAGTAGAAGCCGTCCTCGATGGCCGGACCGAAACCGATCTTGGCGTCCGGACGCAGGCGGCGGACCGCCGTGGCCAGGATGTGCGCGCCCGAATGGCGCAGCACGGCCAGCGCACGGGGATCCTTCTCGGTGATGACCACGAAGGCCCCGCCCTTCCGGAGCGGGGTCATCAGGTCCTGGATTTCGCCATCCACCGCGACGGCGACAGCGGCCATCAGCAGGCGGGGGCCGATCGACCCCACCACCTCACGCGGCAGGGTGCCTTCGGGGACCTCTCGGGTCGCGCCGTCGGGAAGAACGAGTGTGAGCATGTGGGGTTCAAATTACCCGATGGGGGCACCGGTCGCCACCACTATGAAGGGATTTCGGCCCCCGCCGTAGCCCGTAGGCCGTTGCCATGGCTAACTTTGTACCCGCGATGACGACCCCAAAGACCCCCGACGAGATCCCGCCGCAGTACGACGCCGCGGCGACCGAAAAAGCCCTCTACGCCGAGTGGGAGGCCGCGGGCGTGTTCCGCGCCGCCCCCGAGCGCTCCGACCGCAACGGGGGCGACCGCGCCCCGTACACGATCGTGATCCCCCCGCCCAACGTCACAGGCGTGCTCCACATGGGGCACGGCCTGAACAACACGGCGCAGGACGTGCTGATCCGCTGGCGGCGCATGTCGGGCGACGAGGCCCTCTGGGTCCCCGGCACCGACCACGCCGGCATCGCCACGCAGAACATCGTCGAGAAGCAGCTCGCCAAGGAGAACCTCACCCGCGACGACCTGGGGCGTGAGGCCTTCGTGGAGAAGGTGAAGGAGCATGTCGAGAAGACCGGCGGCGTCATCCTCCAGCAGCTGCGCGCCATCGGCGCGAGCGCCGACTGGACGCGCACCGCCTACACCTTCAGCCCCGAACTGTCGGTGGGCGTGCGCGAGATCTTCGTGCGCCTCTACGACGACGGGCTGATCTACCGCGGCCACCGCGTGATCCACTGGTGCCCGCGTTGCCTCACCTCGCTCTCCGACGAAGAAGCGGAGTTCGAGGACGAGACGGGCGCGCTCTGGCACATCCGCTACCCGCTCACGGATGATCCGACCCGCTCCATCGAGGTCGCCACCACACGTCCCGAGACGATGCTGGGTGACGTCGCCGTCGCCGTGCATCCGGACGACGAGCGCTACGCCGAGCTGGTGGGCAAGACGGTGCGCCTGCCGATCAGCAACATCGACATCCCGGTGATCGCCGACACGTACGTCGATCGCGAGTTCGGCACCGGCGTGGTGAAGATCACCCCGGCGCACGACCCCAACGACTTCGAGGTCGGCAAGCGGCACGACCTGAAGATGCCGGTGATCATGACCCCCGAGGCCACCATGGCCGACGGCGTCGATGCCGCGGGGCGCGTCCCGGCGGACCTCATCGGCCTGGACCGCTTCGACGCGCGCAAGAAGATCGTCGCGCAGCTCGAGCGCGAAGGGCTGCTCGTCAAGAAGCAGGTGCACCAGCACGCCGTGCGCCACTGCTACCGTTGCGATACGGTGGTCGAGCCGCGCCTGAGCGATCAGTGGTTCGTGAAGATGGCCCCGCTCGCCGCCCCGGCCCTGCAGGCGGTGCGCGACGGCACGGTCCGCATCCTCCCCGAGCGGTGGAATGCGGTCTACGTGAACTGGATGGAAGGGATCCGCGACTGGAACATCTCGCGGCAGATCTGGTGGGGCCACCGCGTCCCGGTGTGGCGCTGCACCGCCTGCCACTTCGAGAAGGCGTATCGCGTGGATCCCGCCGCCTGCGAGAAGTGCGGTGGCGCACTCGAGCAGGACCCGGATGTGCTCGACACCTGGTTCTCGTCGCAGCTCTGGCCGTTCAGCACGCT
>CAZAGK010000130.1:0-8257 GCA_964484775.1 uncultured Gemmatimonas sp.
TCCTTTCGGCAGCTGTATGGAAAGGCGTCGAAGGTCGCCTTCGCCTTCGGATTCGCCTTCAGCGCCTTCGTGAAATAGAGCGGGACCGTGAGCACCTGCTCCGCCTTCGGCGTCTTCTTCTTGACCGGCTTCACGCCCTCGTCGTTGAGCGCCATCGCGATCTTGAGCAACTTGGCCATCACCGCGTCGCTCGGCAGGTCCTTCACGGACGTGATCCGCCCGAACTGCCCCATCGCCTCCTGCCCCTTCTTGGGGAGCGCCTTCGAGCGTTCGGCCACCAGCGCGCCCTTCCAGAAGCCGAAGGTGGCATGCGCCTTGAACGAGGCCATGTTCGCGAGCATCCCCTTGTACGTGAAGCAGGGCATGCTCCACTTCACTTCCTCGACCACGTCCGGCACATGCTGGTGCACCAGTGCGCGGAGGTGCTCAAGGATCGGCTTCGCGAACGGCTGTGCCTTCGCGATGTAGGCATCCACGCGTGCGTCCTTCTTCCCCATCGTTCCCTCCCTGTTCGCCGGCGCACCTGGCCGGGTCCGACACCCAACGTACCCCGCGCCCTTTCCGGGCGCGAGTCGCGGCTCCGGCAGCTCCCACGATGCAACCCCCTCGGCAGCATCGCGCGGGCACTCTATCTTCTCGGCATGGAAATCCGCCGCCCGTTGCTCCTTGCCGCCCTCGCCCTGCTCGCCACGTCTCCGCTGCGGGCCCAAGATACCCCGCGCTACCGTGACAGCCGCCTCGCTCCCGCCGAGCGCGCCCGCGACCTGCTGGGGCGCATGACGCGCGACGAGAAGGCGTGGCAGCTCTACATGACGCCGGGTGACCTCGGCAATCCGGCGCACGACTACAAGAACGGCATCTTTGGCCTGCAGATCGAGGCCGGTCGCGCCGAACCGAAGCCCGGCGCTCCGACACGCCCCCGAGCGGAGGCAGCCCGGGCCGATGCCGCGCATATCGCCGAGGTGGAGCGCTGGTTCGCGACGCAGACGCGGCTCGGCGTCCCGATCATCCCGTTCGAGGAAGGGGTGCACGGCCTGACCCGCGACGGCGCGACGATGTTCCCGCAGGCCATCGCGCTCGCCGCCACGTGGGACACCGCGCTGATGGGGAGGGTCGCCACCGCGATCGGGCGCGAGGCGCGGAGCCGCGGGATCCGGCAGTTGCTCTCCCCCGTGATCAACGTGGTGCGCGACGTGCGCTGGGGACGGGTCGAGGAGACGTACGGCGAGGACGCCCTGCTCACCACGCGGATGGCGCTCGCGTACATCCGTCCGATCGAGCTGATGGGGGTGGTCACCACGCCCAAGCACTTCGTGGCGAACGTCGGAGAGGGCGGGCGTGACAGCTACCCGATCGAGATCTCGGAACGCCAGCTGCGCGAGGTGTTCTTCCCGCCCTTCAAGGGGAGCATCGCCGCCGGCGCACGCTCGGTGATGACGTCGTACAACTCGGTGGACGGCACGCCGGCCACGCAGAACCGTTTCCTGATGACGGAGACGCTGCGCCGCGACTGGGGCTTCAGCGGCTTCGTCATCTCCGACGCCGCCGCCACCGGCGGGGCCACGGTGCTGCACATGACCGAGCCCAACACGCCGACCGCCGCGCGCGACGCCTTCAACGCGGGATTGGACGTGGTGTTCCAGTCGTCGTACGAGCAGGCGCGCCCCTATCTCGCCGCTTTCTCACAGGGACTCGTCAGCGACAGCGTGATGGACGCTGCGGTGCTGCGCGTGCTCACCAACAAGTTCGCGATCGGGCTGTTCGACCAGCCCGGCGCCGATCCCGAGAGCGCGGCCCGACTCGCCGGGAGCGCCGAGCATCTGGCGCTCGCGCGGGAGGCCTCGCGGGCGTCGATCGTGCTGCTGCGCAACGACCGCAACACCTTGCCGCTGCGTGCCGTGCCGAAGCGGATCGCCGTGATCGGCGCCGATGCCCAGGAGGGGCGGATCGGTGGCTACTCCGCCCCGGGCGCCAAGGTGGTGAGCCTCCTCGACGCGGTGCGCGAGCGCGCCGCGGCAGCCCCCGGCACCACGGTGCGTTTCGCCCGCGGTCCGGGACGCTTCGACCGCAGCGTGGTGGCCGTCCCTTCGGCCGCCCTCTCGTGGGACAGCGCGGGGAAGATGGTGCGCGGGATCCGCGGCGAGTACTTCGACAACAACGCGCTGAACGGCACGCCGCGCGTGACGCGCACCGACGACCACATCGACTTCGGATGGACGTTGAGCGCGCCGGCACGGGGGATCCCCTTCGACTGGTACTCCGTGCGCTGGAACGGCAGCATCACCGCTCCCAAGAGCGGCATCACCCGCATCGGCGTCGAAGGGAACGATGGCTTCCGCCTGTGGATCGATGACCGGCTCGTGCTCGACGACTGGATCAAGCGCAGCGCCGGCTCCCGCACCACCGCCGTGTCGCTCGCGCCCAACAGCACGCATCGCATCCGGCTCGAGTACTTCGAGAGCACCGGTAACGCCCGCGTGCGCCTCGTGTGGGACGCCGGCGCCGATGCCGGCTGGCAGCGCGCGATCGACAGCGCGGTGGTCGCGGCGCGCGCGAGCGACGTGGCGATCGTCGTCGCCGGACTTGAGGAAGGAGAGTTCCGCGATCGCGCACGGCTCTCACTGCCGGGCCGACAGGAAGCGCTCATTCAGGCCGTGGCCGCCACCGGCAAGCCGGTCGTCGTCGTGCTGATCGGCGGCTCGGCGATCACCATGGACCCGTGGCTCGACAAGGTCGGCGCGGTGCTCGACGCCTGGTATCCGGGAGAGGAAGGCGGGCACGCGATCGCCGACGTGATCTTCGGCGACCACAACCCCAGCGGGCGACTCCCCATCACCTTCCCCGTGTTCGAGGGGCAGCTCCCCCTCTACTACGATCACAAGCCCACGGGGCGCGGCGACGACTATACCGACCTCACGGGGCAGCCGCTCTTCCCCTTCGGCTTCGGCCTGAGCTACACGACCTTCGCCTACAGCGGGCTGAAGATCGAACCGGCTATCATCGGCACCAACGGCAGCGCGACGGTGCGCTGCACCATCACCAACACCGGCACTCGCGCCGGCGCCGAAGTGGTGCAGTTGTATGTGCGCGACGTGCTGGCGTCGGTGGCACAGCCGGTGACGTCGCTCAAGGACTTCGCGCGCGTGCAGCTCGCCCCGGGGGAGTCACGCGAACTCACCTTCACGCTCGGACGCGATCAGCTCCAGCTCCTGGATCGCGACCTCAAGTCGGTGGTCGAGCCCGGCGTGTTCCGGGTGATGATCGGCGCGTCGTCCAAGGACATCAGACTCCGCGGGGAACTCACCGTCCGCTGACCGTCCGCTGACCGTCCGCCGGTCGGGACGCTCGGCGGCCGGTCAGCGCAGCGTGTCGCGCGCCGAGCGTACCGGGAGCGCTTCGCCGACGCCGCCACTCGCAGTCAGCGGACGCGCCGGTCCCTCGGCGAGCAGCTGCGTCACGAATCGCTGCCCTTCGCCCACGCGCTCGACTTCGATCGCCACGCTCTCGATCGCACGTTCCATCCGCTCGAGTCGATCCTCGAGATCGGGGGAGAGCGGCTGGGGCTTCGACGGGCCCGTCTTCCCGTTGAGGCGCCGCGCCCACGCGATCGAGAGCGGCACGAGCACCGCCGTCATCATGGCGAGGAACATGATGCTCACGATCGCGACGTTCTTCGGCATGTCGTTCCCCCCTCGGTTGTTCGGGTTCCCTGCGCTGGTGTTGGTCCCCGGGACCGCTGCCGCCTGCGCGACCCTCGCGTTGGCCGCCGCGAGCGCTTCCTGAGCGTCGGAGAGCTGCTTGTCCGTCTGCGCGAGCCGCACTTCGAGCCCGGCCTTGTTCACATTCGAGAGGTTCGGCTGACCGAGCTCGCGGACGATGTCGCTCCGGGTGTCCTCGAGCTGACTCACCTGCCGTCGGAGTTCGTCCCGCTGCCGAACGGCGCCCAGATACAGCATGGTCGGCGACGGGGCCGGCAACTCGATCGTGGTCCGACCCCCGGGCCGTTGCATGTTGGGGATCGGCGGCGGCGTCACGTTCGATTGGATCATCGGATGTCCTTCGCCCGTTCACGGACGGCCGACCGCTCGGCGATCGGCAGCGGCTCGGCGACACTTCCCGCAGCCGGGAGCGACCGCGCCGGCCCCTCGGCCAGCAACTGCGTCACGAAGCGCTGCCCCTCACCCACCCGCTCGACCTCGATGGCCACGCTCTCCACCGCGTGCTCGAGCCGGTCGAGCCGATCGCTCACGTCGGACGGCATCTGGAACGCCGTCGGCTTGTCGGCTCGCCGCCAGATGCGACGCGAGTAGGCGATCACCACCGGCAGGGCGAGGAAGAAGGTCAGCGTGGAGCCGATGATCAGCGTCGGCGGTGGATCGTTGTTCGGCACCCGCGGGATCTCGGTGGAGGTCCCGGGTACCGCGGCGGCCTGCGCGACACGCGCCTCGGCGGCGGCCAGATCCTTGCTGACCGCCGCGATCTGATCATCCACCTGAAGCAGGGCCTTCTCGACTCCCGCGCGGTCGGCCGCCGAGATCGGGTTCTCGGTCCGGTTCAGACGCTTGGTCAGTTCTCCACGTCGATCCTCGAGCCGGCTCAACTGATTCCGCAGCTCCGATCGGGCGTTCACGGCAGCCCGGTAGGCCAGCGTCGGGTCCGTGCTCGCGACCGAGGTCTGCACCGTCCCGGCCTGACCTCCGGCGGTACCGCCCTGACTCAGTAGGATCGACGACATGGAACGCCTCGACGAGGGGAAGAACAACCGGTGATCGCGAACGGGACCGAGGGGGACACACGACCGCCCGCCCCGGCTCGCACCGGGGCGTCCCCACCCTACGGCGGTCGGAGGCGGGGAGATTCAACAATATGACGCTCCGCCGCGTGATCGGGGTGCCGACCAAGGTTTCGGGTTCCACTCGGGTCGGAGGCCCAAGGCCCTCCCCTCTCCCCGAACCCGGTCGCGAGAGCGAAGTTTAGCGCGTACCTCTCAACGGAAGACCTGAATGCCCCGCCCTCCCCATCGCACGGTCCGCGGCGCCAGCCGCACCCCTGCCCTCCGACTCGGCGCCGTCGGCGCTGTCGCCCTTTCCCTCGTCCTCGGCGCCTGGCGTCTCGGGGACTCCGCACCCGTCGGCGCGCTGCTCCCGGCCGGTGTCGACACCACCGTCATGAAGACCTTCCGCTGGCGGAGCATCGGCCCCGACCGCGGCGGGCGCTCGATCGCCGTCAGCGGCGTGAAGGGGCGGCCGAAGGAGGCGTACTTCGGCGCCGTGGGTGGTGGCCTCTGGAAGACCACCGATGGGGGCGACAACTGGGCCCCGGTCACCGATGGGCAGATCAAGAGCTCGTCGGTCGGCGCGGTGGCGGTGAGTGAGTCGAATCCCGACATCGTCTTCATCGGGATGGGCGAGACCTGCATCCGCGGCAACATCATGGCGGGCGACGGTGTGTACAAGAGCGCCGACGCCGGCAAGACGTGGACACACATCGGCTTCGAGAAGTCGGAGAACATCTCCAAGATCCGCATCCACCCGACCAACCCGGACATCATCTTCGTCGCGGCGTTCGGCAAGCACTCGGCGCCGAACGAGGAGCGCGGGGTCTACAAGAGCGTGGACGGCGGCAAGAGCTGGAAGAAGGTGCTCTATCGCGACGACAAGACCGCCGCGATCGACATCAGCATCGACCGCAACGACCCGAACGTGATGTACGCCGCGATGTGGGAGGCGTTCCGCAAGGAATACACCATGTCGAGCGGTGGCCAGGGGAGCGGCCTGTTCAAGAGCACCGACGGTGGCGACACCTGGACCGAGATCACGCGCAACCCCGGGATGCCGAGCGGGCTGATCGGCCGCATCGGCGTGAGCGTGAGCGGCGCGAACTCGAAGCGCGTGTACGCGCTCGTCGAGAACGACAACGGCGGGCTCTTCAGCTCCGACGATGCCGGCGCCACGTGGAAGCTGATCTCCACCGACCGCAACATCCGTCAGCGCGCCTTCTACTACACGCACGTGTTCGCCGATCCGAAGGACGAGAACACCGTGTACATGCTCAACACGAGCGCGTACCGCTCGACCGACGGCGGCAAGACGATGGTGAGCGTTGGCAACGGCACGCACGGTGACCACCACGATCTGTGGATCGATCCGGACGACCCGAAGCATCTCGTGAACGGCAACGATGGTGGCGGCGCCGTGTCGATGAACGGCGGGCAGTCGTTCAGCGAGGAGGACTATCCGACCGAGCAGTTCTACCACATCGCGGCCACGGCGCATCTCCCGTTCCACGTGTGCGGATCGCAGCAGGACAACACGACGCTCTGCGTGCCGTTCAACTGGAACGCGCAGGGTGGCGGACGCGGCGGCCGTGGCGGTGGTGGTGGTGGTCGCGGCGGCGCGCCGCAGACGGCGCCGTCGTATCAGGCCGGTGGCGGCGAGCCGGGCTACATCGCCCCGGACCCGCTCGATCCGGACGTGTTCTACTCCGGCACCAACAACGGCGGCTATCTCGACAAGTACAACCGTCGCAACGAGCAGCATCGCGAAGTGAACCCGTATCCGTGGTTCTACTCCGGCGAGCCGAGCTCGGAGATCAAGGAGCGTTGGCAGTGGACGTATCCGATCGTCTTCTCGAAGCTCGACCCCAAGCTGCTCTTCGTGTCGTCGCAGCGTCTGTGGAAGACGCGGGACGGTGGGCAGAACTGGACGGCGATCAGCGGTGACCTCACGCGTCACGACCCCAAGACCATGGGGACGTCGGGCGGTCCGATCACCGGCGACATGAACGGTCCCGAGGTGTACGGGGTGATCTTCTCGGTGGGACCGAGCAAGAAGGATGTGAACGTCATCTGGACCGGCTCCGACGACGGCCTCGTGCACGTCACGAAGGACGGCGGCAAGACGTGGACGAACGTCACGCCCAAGGGGATGCCCGACTTCGGCCGCGTCTCGCAGATCGACGCCTCGGCGTTCGATGCCGGCACGGCCTACATCTCGGTGCGGCGTCCGCTGCTCGACGACAAGTCGCCGTACCTCTTCCGCACGCATGATTTCGGCAAGACGTGGACGAAGATCGTGAACGGGATCCGCGCCGACGACTGGATGCACGCCATCCGCGAGGATCAGACGCGGAAGGGGATGCTCTACGCCGCTGGTCAGCATGGCGTGTGGCTCTCGTACGACGACGGCGACAGCTGGACGTCGCTCTCGCTGAATCTCCCCGACGTCCCGGTGAGCGACCTGATCGTGCAGGACAACGAGCTCGCGATCGCCACGCACGGACGCGGATTCTGGATCCTCGACAACATCGGACCGCTCCGTCAGACCGGTGCGGCGATCGACGCCGCCGACGCGTGGCTGTACGAGCCGCCGGCCGCGTATCGCACAGGTCCGGGCGCGACCTTCACCTATCTGCTCAAGAAGGCCGCGAAGCAGGTGACGATCGACGTGCTCGACAGCGCCGGGAAGCTGGTGAAGTCGTTCGGTCCCGACACGGCTCCGCCGGCTGCTGCCGGGCGTGGTGGTGGCGGTGGACGTGGCGGGTTCCCGACGCCGGCACCGGCCATCACGGCGGGGATGAACCGCATCAACTGGGACATGCGCTACGAAGGGGTGAAGACCTTCCCGGGGATGATCCTCTGGGGCGCGTCGACGCAGGGCCCCGTCGCTCCGCCGGGCACCTACCAGGTGCGCATGACGGTGGACGGCAAGTCGCAGACGCAGAAGTTCAAGGTCAAGCGCAATCCGATGATCACCGACGTGACCGATGCCGACCTCAAGGCGCAGTTCGCGCTCGCCATCAAGGCCCGCGACCGCGCGAGCGAGGCGAACCAGGCGGTGATCGATCTCCGCAACGTGAAGGCGCAGGTCGCGGACCGTCTGAAGAAGTCGCAGGACGCCAAGCTCAAGGAGACGGGCGATCTGCTCGTCACCAACAGCGCGGATGTCGAGGACGACCTGTACCAGGTGAAGAACCAGGCCGGACAGGATCCGCTCAACTTCCCCATCCGGATCAACAACCGGTTGGCGAACCTCCTGCGCATGGTCACGGCGGGCGAGGGTCGGCCGACCAACAACCTCCCCGCGCTCTACGACGAGTACGTGAAGCTCCTCAACGTGCAGACGGCGCGGAAGGACAAGGTCTTCAACACCGACCTCAAGGCGTTCAACGCGGAACTGAAGCGGCTGGGGCTGATCCCGGTCGATCCGAAGTGCGCGAAGGCCGAGGGGTGCAGTTTCGTTCCGTAAGCTGAACCGTC
>CAZAGK010000131.1:0-8180 GCA_964484775.1 uncultured Gemmatimonas sp.
CTGTGGAGAGCGCCGCCGAGAGCTTCGTGTTGTCGAGCGGCGAGCGCGTCTTCTTGGCGCCGTCCACGAGGTACACGGTGGTCCCCGTTGCGGTGACACTGCGATACCAGAAGCGGCCGTCGGGGAGCCAGTTGGCCTGCACGCTCCCGCCCACGACGAGCGGGTTCACGTTCTGGCCGAGCATCTTCACCGCACGATCGTAGTCGGCGGTCGTGAGCTGTTGACGCTGCGCTCCCAGGGCGCTGGCGCCGAAGAGAGCGAGCGAGAGGAGCCGTGCGGACGATCGGATCACGAGTGACTCACGTGTTGAGTTGGGTGCCGATGGGGAGCGAACGGATGCGCTTGCCGGTCGCGGCGAAGATCGCGTTGCAGAGCGCGGGGATCACCGGGGGCAGGGCGGGTTCGCCGAGTCCGGTGGGCGGGTTGTCGGTGGTGAGGAAGTGCGCCTCCACCGGCGGGACCTGATTGATGCGCAGGAGCGGGTACGCGTCGAAGTTGCTCTGCACGACGCGACCGTTGTTGATCGTGATCTCCTGGCCGAACGCGTGCGACAGCGCTTCGAGTGCGGCGCTCTGGCACTGCTTCTCGGCGCCGTTGGCGTTCACGATCTGACTGCCGATGTCACCGGCGAGCCAGATCTTGTTGACCTTGAGCGCCCCCTTGGCACCGACCGAGGCATCGACGACCGCCGCGAAATAGCCGCGATGGCTGAAGTGGAAGGCGACGCCCATGCCACGACCCTTGGGGAGGGCTTTCTTCCCCCAGCCGCTCTTGTCGCGCACGAGTTCGACCACGCCCCGCATGCGCGTGGCATCGAAGCCGGCCTGCTGGCCCTGCGGGAGCGGGATCGCCGGGCCCGAGAGCAGGTCGATGCGGAACTGCAGCGGATCCTTGCCGGCCGCATTGGCGCATTCGTCGATGAAGCACTGCATCACGAAGGCCTGACCGTTGCTCGTCGGTGCACGGAGCGCGCCGGTGGGGATCCCGTTGGTGATCGGCGAGAAGCCGATCTCGAGGTTCGGGACGAAGCGGGCCGGGAACTCCGACGCGCTCACGCCATCCATCACCGAGTGATCGCGCCACGCGACGAGCTTGCCCGACGCGTCGACGCCACCCTTGAAGTTGTGCCAGCCCTGCTGACGGAAATGGCCGTGGGCCATGTCGTCCTCACGGGTCCAGAGCAGCTTCACCGGAACGCCGGCCTGTCGCGCGATCCACGCCGCTTCGACCATGTAGTCGTTCTTGAGTCGGCGACCGAAGCCGCCGCCCAGACGGGTGAGATGGATGATGATGTCCGCTTCGGGGATGCCGAGCGTGCGCGCGACGAGCGCGCGTCCCGGTCCCGGCATCTGCGTCGGCGCCCAGATCTCGCACTTGCCGTCCTTGGTGATCTGCGCGGTGCAGTTCTGGGGCTCAAGCGTCGCGTGCGTGATGTAGGGGTAGTAGTACTGCGCCTCGACGACCTTCGCCGCGGACGCGAACGCCGCGTCGGGGTCGCCGTCCTTGCGCACCTGTCGCGCCGGCGCCTTGCCCTTGAGCTCGGCGGCGGCCTTCGCGAAGGACTCGCTGCTCTGCGTGGCGGTCGTGCCTTCGTCCCACTTCACTTCGAGCGACTTGCGGGCGGTCTTCGCCGCCCACCACGACTCGGCGATGATCGCGACGCCGCTCAGCAGGCCATCAAGCGCCTGGATGCCGGCCTGCGGGCCCGTCGTCGGCGGAGCAGGAGGCTCGACGATGAAGGCGTCCTTGATGCCGGGGAGCTTCTTGATCTTGTCGAGGTTCGCGCTGACCACCTTGCCGCCGAACACCGGGCATTTCTCGAAGACGGCGTGGTACATCCCCGGGACCATCACATCGATGCCGTACATCGGCTTCCCGGTGACGATCTCCTTGACCTGCACCGAGTGCACGCGCTTGCCGATGATCTTGAAATCCTTCGGGTCCTTCAGCGTGACGTTCTTGAGGTCGGGGACGGGGAGGGTCGCGGCGACGGTGAGGAGCTTGGCGTACGCGACCTTCCGCTTGCTCGGCGTGTGCGTGACGGTGCCGGAGGCGGTGGTACACTCGCTCTCCGGTACGCCCCACGTCTTGGCCGCTGCCGCGATCATCAGGGCGCGTCCCGCGGCGCCGACGCGACGGTGGTTGTCCCAGTTGGTCGGCGTGCCGGTGCTGCCGCCCGCGGCCTGGTTGCCGTACTTCGCGGGCTCACTGTCGCCCTGTTCGACGGTGACGGACTTCCAGTCCACGTCGAGTTCATCGGCGATGATCATCGGGAGCGAGGTCTTGATCCCCTGACCGACTTCAGGGTTCTTGCCGATGATGACGACACGCCCATCCGCGAAGAGCTTGATGAAGGCGTTCGGCATGAATGGGTCGTCGGCGAGCGGCGCCACCAGCGAACCGGCGGCCGCTTCGAGCGGACGGATGTACGCACTGAGCAGCAGTCCACCGCCGGCGATGGCGGAGACGCGCAGGAAGGAGCGGCGGTCCACGATGGGAGAGATCGTCATGGGTGGGGTCCTCACTCACTCTTGCCGGTGGAGCCGGCGCTCGCCGGCGTGCCGGCACTGTTGCCGGCCGCCTTGTGGATCGCCTCGCGGATGCGGTGATACGACGCGCAGCGGCAGATATTCCCGCTCATGGCGTTGTCGATCTCGGCGTCGGTCGGCTTCTTGTTGCGGGCGAGCAGCCCTGCCGCGGACATGATCTGCCCCGCCTGGCAGTAGCCGCACTGCGGCACGTCGATGTCCACCCACGCCTTCTGCAGCGGGTGCGAGCCGTCGGGGGAGAGTCCCTCGATGGTCGTGATGGTCGCCCCTTGGAGCGCCGATGCCGGGATCTGGCAGCTGCGCACCGCGACCCCGGAGAGGTGAACGGTGCAGGCGCCGCACTGCGCCACGCCGCAGCCGTATTTGGTCCCCTTGAGGTTCAGCACGTCACGCAGGATCCAGAGCAGGGGCATGTCCGAGGGGACATCCACCGTCACTGACTTACCGTTCACCTTGAGATTCACCGGCATGGAACGCGGACTCCGTGATCTGGGGTGGTGCAGGGCCGGGCACAACCTTTAGAGGCGGCCGGGATCGCCTTGAAAATGGCCCGTGGGGGGCGGCTCCGCCAGCGTCGCCAAGGGGAGGCCGCTACTGATGTGCGGCGATAGTGACAGCGATCACCATGTAGGGTCTCGCCCGACATCGGTGTCGACTTCTCCAGACGCAGCGAGCGACTCGCGCCCGCTGCTCGTCACTTCAGTCCAGAGGACACGACGATGACGTCCGTGACCGTGACCCCCCGCTGGAACCTCGACGCGCGTTGTACCGCGCTCGCGGCCGTCGCCATCCTGCTGACCGCGTGCGGCGGTGGGGACGCCAAGACCTCGATCACCGAGACGACCACCACCGTCACCGCCACGACCGCCGCGCCCTCGGTGCTCACCGCGAACGTGACGCAGAGCGCCGTCGTCGGCAGCGTGGTGAACTACGACGCCGCGATGGGGGGACGCACCTTCAGTGATCCGGCCGGGAAGGGGCTCAGCTACGCGGTCAGCTTCACGCCGGCGGCGAACGGGCTGAGTGCGGTGGGCGCCCGCGTGACAGGGGTGCCTGCGGCGCCCGGTGTGGTCACGGTCACCGTGACCGCCACCGACGCCGCCGGGCGGAGCGTGACGAACAGCTTCCCGATCGTGACCTTCGCGGCCGGGTTGCCCACACCGACGCTCCCGGGCGCACTCCTGGGCTATTCAGACGCCCGGGCCGCGCTTCCGGCGCACTTCACCACGGGTGCGGTGGCCGCGACCGACAACACCCCCGCCGACAACCCGATCACCGATGCCGGCGCGACGCTCGGACGGGTCCTCTTCTACGACACGCGACTGAGCGCCAACGACCGGCAGGCCTGCGCGAACTGTCACCTCCAGTCGCGCGCCTTCGGCGACACGGCGCGCCTGAGCCGCGGCTTCAACGGCGGCTCCACCGGGCGGCACTCGATGTCGCTGGCCAATGCACGCTACTACCAGCGTGGGCGCTTCTTCTGGGACGAGCGCGCCGCCTCGCTCGAGGCGCAGGTGTTGCTCCCGATCCAGGACGCCACCGAGATGGGGATGACGCTCGACGCGCTCGAGCTCAAGCTCGCCGCGACGAGCTACTATCCGGCGCTCTTCAATGCGGCGTTCGGCTCCACCGCGGTCACCCGGGATCGGATCTCCAAGGCGCTCGCGCAGTTCGTCCGCTCCATGGTCTCCTATCGCTCGACCTTCGATCAGGCCTTCGCCGGCGGCGTCAATCCGAACCTCGCGCTGCTGTCGGCGCAGGTGCAGCAGGGCGAGCAACTGTTCCGGAACCGCGGCTGCGCGGCCTGTCACGGGACGCCGGCGAACGTGAGCGACAACATCCACAACAACGGGCTGGATGCCGTGACGACCGATGTCGGAGCGGGAGGCGGACGGTTCAAGGCCCCGTCGCTGCGGAACGTGGCGCTGCGCGGTCGCTTCATGCACGACGGCCGATTCAGCTCGCTCGCCGAGGTCGTGGACTTCTACGATGCGGGGGTGCAGCCGAACGTCGATCTCGATCGGCGACTCCAGAACCCCGGCGGAGCCCCGATCCGCATGAACCTGACGGCCACGGAGAAGGGGGCGCTGGTTGCCTTCCTGAACTCCCTCACCGATACTGCGTTCCTGACGGACCCGCGCTTCGCGAGTCCGTTCCCGACCCCCTGACCCAGGTCCCTCCGATGGCGCTGACGTCCACCATGTTCACCTTCGACGTCACGCTCTCCGATGTGGACCGCGGGGTGTACGAGACCATCGCCATGCGGATGGCGCAGCACCCGAGCGAGTCGGAGGACTACTTCGTCACCCGACTCCTCGCGTACTGCCTCGAGTACGAGGAGGGGATCGCCTTCTCGCGCGGCATCTCCGATGCTGACGAGCCCCCGCTGGCGGTGCGCGATCTGACCGGAGCGCTCACCAAGTGGATCGAGGTCGGCGCTCCGGACGCCGCGCGGCTGCACAAGGCGAGCAAGGCGAGCCCCCGACTCGCCCTCTACACGGCCAAGTCGCCCGAGGTGCTGAAGCGCGGCTACGCCGGGCAGAAGATCCACAAGTCGGAAGCGATCGTCGCGCGCGCGATCCCACGCGAGACGATCGAGTGGTTCATCGACCATCTGGATCGTCGGCTCGAGATGACGGTCGCGGTGACCGACGGCACGGTCTATCTGACCATCGGCGACGATACACACGAGACGACACTCCCCGCGCTGCAGCTGTTCGACCTCTGAGGCAGCCACGAAGTGAAGCGGGCGGCAGCGATCCTTCGCTGCCGCCCGTTTCGTACATCTTCCCACGCTGGATCAGTTGTTCGGCTGGATGCTCGTCGTGGCGTTCACCGCCGGTGTCTTCGGCGGGAGCTCCCCGGCGTGCTTCACGTAGAGGTCGAGCCAGGCCGTCCAACGCGCCCACTGGTCGAGGATCGTCTCCTTGGTGGCTGGGCCGTGGTCCTCGTACGGGTACATGTAGAGCGAGGCCGTCTTCCCGTTGGCGCGGAGCGCCTGCATCATGCGCACCGAGCTGATCGGGTCCGTCCCGACGTTCTGATCCTCGATCGAGTGGTACATCAGGATCGCGCCCTGCATGCGGTCGGCGCGGAGCATCGGGCTCATGTCGAGATAGGTCTTCTGTCCGCTCCACAGGTCACGACGCTCGCTCTGGAAGCCGGTCGGCGTCAGGGTGCGGTTGTACATGCCGTCACCGGCGATGCCGGCCCGGAAGTACGAGGTCAGCGTCATCGCGTTCATGGTGCTGAACGCGCCGTAGCTGTGCCCGCCGAGTCCGAGGCGCTGACGGTCGATGAAGCCCTGCTTGTCGAGCTCGTCGATGACCGACTGCAGGTTCATCACGAGGTCCTGCGTGTAGTTGTCGTTCATGCGGCCGGCCTCGCCCATGATCGGCGGGTCGAAGTTGGCCACGGCATAGCCTTGCGTCGCGAGGTACTCGATCGTGCGCGGACCCGCGGTGGGGAAGCGCAGCGCGTTCTCGGTGCGCAGGGTGCGGTCGTAGCCGCCCTGATCGGTGTACTCGTACGGATAGAACCAGAACATCCCGGGGAGACGGGTGCCGGCCTTGTAGTCCGCCGGCAGGGTGACCTTCACCACGAACTTGATGCCGTCCGGACGCGTCACCGTCACGCGCTTGCGCACGAGGTTGGTGAACTCCGGGGTGTAGTCCTTGTTGTTCGTGAGCTTGGTCATCGTCCCGGTCTTCGTGTCCCGCAGATACGAGTCCGGCACCTGCGTCGGACTCTCGCGGTTCACGATGATCTTGCTGAAGTCGTCGTCGAGCGGCGCGGCGACGGCTTCGTACATGTCCTTCGGGCCGTCGAACACCCGCGACTTGCTCCCGCTCTTGAGGTCGATCTTGTCGATGAACTCGCGCGGCGGGTTCGCGAGGAAGTCGCGATAGTACTGCGTCCCCTGCAGATACACGCCACCGTCGGTCGAGACCATCGCCACCTGACCGCCCAGCGTGCCGCGCTTGGTCAGCATGGCGCCCGGGTTGTTGTAGAACGACAGCGAGTCATCGCCCGCGCCGCCACGACCGCCACCGGCCGCGCCACCACCACGACCACCGCGACCGCCGGCGAAGCTCGGCGTGTACCCGCGCTGACGGACGATCGGCATCTTCTTGGTCGGGTCCGCGAGCTGCACGCCGTAGAGCTCGCCGTTCCCGTTGTTCGTCGAGGCCACGAAGATCGTCGAGGCGTCGTCGTTGAACACGACCGACGACATCGGACCATCCGCCGTGTAGAGCACCTTGGTGTCGCTCGGGCCGTAGGGCGGGAGCCACTGCATCAGACGGTCCGGGCGCGCGGCGCCGCCGGCACCACCGCGTCCACCCGCGCCGCCACGACCGGCGGCATTGCCACCCGCGGGCGCGGCACCGGCCGTCGAATCACGTCCAGCCGGAGCGGTCGACTCGAGGAAGTACATCCCGGCGCCCTTCGGCATCCAGGCGAGTCCGCGCTTGGCGCCACCGGCCGCGCCACCGCGACCGCCACCGCCCGTCGTGTCGTTCCCGAGGCGCAGCGCGCGCTTGTTGATCGTCGCCACCACCTTGCCCGTCGCGTCCCAGAGCTCCTCGTTGCTGCCGAAGCTCGAGTACTGCACGACGTACGAGAAGGGCTTCTGCATCGTCGCCACGCGGAAGTACTGCCCGTCGGGCGAGGCATCCACACTCTGGATCATCTGCGGGGTGCCGATCTTCTTGACCGCCTTCGTCTTCACATCGATCAGCGAGAGCTGGCCCGTGGTGTAGTACTCGAGCAGCTCCATCTCGTACGGTTCGTTGAGGAGGCTCGCGAAGTTGCGCTCGGCATCCTTCACGCCATCCATCCACAGACGGACATTCGGACCGGTGGCGATCTCCGGCTTCTTCGGCTCCGGCTTGCGGCCGTCGGGGAGCTGCACGACGATCACGCTCTTGCCGTCGGCGGTCCAGTCGATGGTGGTCACGAGCGTCGCGAGGAGCGCCGTCTTGGTGATCTGCACCGACTTGCCGGTGGCCACATCGGCCACGAACACCTGGGAGGCGTCGTCGAAGTTCGCGACGTAGGCGATCTGCTTGGCGTCGGGCGACCAGGACGAGCCGCTGATCGTCGCGCCCTTGGGGGCGTCCACGCTCACCGTCTTGCCCGCGACCGGATCGATCAACTGCAGGCCCGTGGCGCCGCGCGTGGTGAGCGCCCGGGCACGATTGGCCTTGAAGTCGACCTGGAGGCCGCCGAGGTAATAGTGCGCCTTGCCGAAGGCGGTCACGCTCGGGAGTCCTTCACTCTGTTCCTTGAGGAAGAACTTGCGATCGGGGCTCGGCTGCGACAGCGAGACGTTCAGATGACGCGGCGCGGCGGCGAGATTCGCGATCTCGCTCGACGGCACCGTGTACGTCTCCTTGGCGAGCTGCGCCTTGTCGGCCACGAGCCACGCCGGCTCGGCCTTGGGCGTCGCCGCGTTCTGCGCGCCCTGCGCGCCGAGCGACAGCGTCGCCAGCGACGCGATCAACGCGGCCCGCGCGGTGAGGCGGAGGAGGGGACTGATCCGCATCATGGATCCTCGATACAGGGGAGGGGGTGAGACGCCCCGGCTGGGGCTGTCCGGATGTGCCTAGAACATACGCCACGAGGGGGCGG
>CAZAGK010000132.1:0-8088 GCA_964484775.1 uncultured Gemmatimonas sp.
ATCAAAGTGGTCGCCATCCGCGAAAAGAGAGCGATGGACATTGCCCGCTGAACTTATCGACGGCGCAGCCGTCGCCGCCAAGGTCCGCGCCGAGGTGGCGCGCGACGCCGCCGAACTCGCCAAGCGCGGGATCATCCCCGGACTCACCGTGGTGCTCGTCGGCGACGATGGCGCCAGCGCGGTCTACGTGAAGGCCAAGGAGAAGGCCTGTCACGAGGCCGGGATGCACGGCGAGACCATCCGCATGCCCGCCTCGACGACACAGGCCGAACTGCTCGCCGTGGTGGACGGGCTGAACGCCGATCCCAGGATCCATGGCATCCTCGTGCAGATGCCGCTGCCCAAGCAGATCGATCCGCAGGCGATCATCCGCCGGATCGCGCCGCACAAGGACGTGGACGGCTTCCATCCGGTGAACGTCGGCAAGGTGCTCATCGGCGACAGCGATGCCTTCGCGCCGTGCACGCCATGGGGCGCCCTCGTGCTGATGCAGGCCTACAACGTGAGCACGGCGGGGAAGGAATGCGTGATCCTCGGCCGCAGCAACATCGTCGGCAAGCCGATGGCGTCGCTGATGGTGCAGCCCGGCGTCGATGCGACGGTCACGGTGTGCCACAGCCGCACGAAGGATCTCGCGAGCCACCTGCGACGCGCGGACATCGTCGTCGCGGCGATCGGCAAGGCGGAGTTCGTCACCGGTGACATGCTGAAGCCGGGGGCGGTCGTGATCGACGTCGGGATCAATCGCGTCGACGATGCCACCGCCAAGGCCGGCTACAAGCTCTACGGCGATGTGCACTTCCCGAGTGCGAGCGAAGTGGCCTCGCTCATCACCCCGGTGCCGGGTGGTGTCGGACGCATGACGATCGCGATGCTGATGAAGAACACCGTGCGCGCCGCCTCGATGGTGTCGGCGTGAACGCAGGGGCATACCCGGGGGCCTCGCCGGAGACGGCGTTGTCCATCGCCGCGCTGAACAGCGCGACGAAGGACGTCCTCGAGGGTGCCTTCCCGCCGCTCTGGGTGAAGGGCGAAGTCTCCAAGCTCACGGCGCACAGCAACGGGCACTGGTACTTCGCGCTCAAGGACGCGAGCGCGCAGCTCTCCTGCGTCGTCTGGTCTCGCGATGTGCGCCGGATCCCCGCCAAGCCGGACGAGGGGATGTCGGTCACGGCGTACGGACAGCTCTCGATGTATCCCGCGCGTGGCCAGGTGCAGTTCATGGTCACGCAGATGGAGGCCGAGGGGGAAGGGCTCTGGCGCAAGGCGTTCGAGGCGACGCGTGCCCTGCTCGAGAAGGACGGTCTCCTCGATCCCGCGCGCAAACGCGCGATCCCGCGCCATCCGCGCCGCATCGCGATGGTCACGAGCCTCGACGGCGCGGCGCTGCATGACGTGCGCTCGGTCCTCGAGCGGCGCGACCCGACGGTCGAGCTGATCGTGGTCGGCGCGACGGTGCAGGGCGACACCGCCCCGCCGTCGATCGTCGCCGCGATCGAGCGGCTCGTGCGCTGGCACCAAGCCGATCCGGCGCACCATGTCGATACGCTGATCGTCGGGCGGGGCGGCGGCTCGCGCGAGGATCTCTGGTGCTTCAACGACGAACGCGTCGCACGCGCCATCGCCGCCTCGCCGATCCCGACGATCTCGGCGGTCGGGCACGAGGTCGATGTGACGATCGCCGATCTGGTGGCCGATCTCCGTGCGGCGACGCCCAGTGCGGCCGCCGAGTCGGCTGTTCCGGTGCTCGACGAGGTGCGGGCCGAGGTCGCCGCGCTCGGCGTGAACATGCGCGACGCGATCGAACTGATCATGCGCGACGCGACGCGGTCGGTGCGGCAGCTCTCCCGGGAGCTCGCGATGCGCGCCGAACGCAGTGTCGAACGGCGCCGCGCGAAGGTTCAGGAACTGGCGGCCCGCGTGGACGCGTTGAGTCCCTTGTCGACGTTGGCGCGCGGGTATGGTGTGGCACGCCGTCGCGAAGGCGGGGCACTGCCTTCCGCGGCGGCCTTCTCCGCCGGACTCGAATTCGATCTCCAACTCCGCGACGGCATCGTCACGGCGCGCACCGAGACGGTGACGCTCCGCGACGCGACCGCCCCTACCGGCATCTCCGCATGACCTTCGAAGAGAACCTCGCGCGACTCGAGGCGATCGCCCAGTCGCTGGAGCGGGACGACCTCCCGCTCGAGAAGGCCCTCGCCTTGTTCGAGGAGGGGATCACCGTGCTGAAGGGAGCGACCGCATCGCTCTCGCGCGCCGAGGCGCGTGTGGCGACGTTGGTGGAGCGGGCGAACGGCGTGTTGGAGGTCGAGCATGACGACGATTGACAGTGGGTCGGTGAACTTCGCCGGTGACCGTGCCGCGGTCGCGGTGGCCCTGCAGGGCGTCGCGGACCGCTACCTCGACGGGATGGAGCCGACGGTCGCGGAGGCCGTCCGCTACGCGCTGATGGGGGAGGGGAAGCGTCTGCGCGCCATCCTCCTGATCGCCGCGTACCGGGCCTCCGGCGGCGAGGGCGACGCCAGCGGGTTGGCGGCCGCGGTCGAGGTGGTGCACGCCTACTCGCTCGTGCACGACGACCTCCCGTGCATGGACGACGACGACGTGCGTCGCGGACGCCCCACCGTGCACAAGGCCTTCACGGTGCCCGCGGCGACCGCCGCCGGGCTCGCGATGGTCCCGATGGCGGCCCGCGCCGCCTCCGACGCGGCGATGGAGCTCGTCGGCGATCCTGCGGTCGCCGGGGAGATCGTCCGGACCCTGATGTCGGCGTCGGGTGCGGGTGGGATGATCGGGGGGCAGCTCCTCGACCTCGAGGGCGAGGGAACGGCGCTCGATCTCGAACAGCTCGAACGGGTACACCGGCTCAAGACCGGTGCGTTGATCAACGCCTCGGTGCGGATCGGCGGGCTCGCGGCCGGGGCCGACGAGAAGTGTCTGGCCGCGCTGGAGCAGTACGGGGCCGCCGTCGGGCTCGCCTTCCAGATCGCCGACGACGTCCTCGACATCACCGCCACCACCGACCAGCTCGGCAAGACCGCCGGGCGTGACCTCGAACTGCACAAGAGCACCTACCCGGCGCTCCTCGGACTCGTGGGGGCGCGTCAGCGCGCGGCCGCCCTGAGCGAGGAAGCCTGTCGGGCGCTGCGCGACGCGGGGATCGTCTCTCCGGCTCTCGACTACCTGGCCCGGTTCATCGTGGCCCGGCGCTCCTGACCGCAGGCTGGCCATCCCGCCGCCGCATTTGCACTAGTTTTCCTGTCCCCCCTTCGCTGCCGATGACCCTCCTCTCCCGAATCACCGCCTCGCCGGCCGACCTGCGCACCTTCACGCTCGACGAGCAGGTGGCGCTCGCCGCCGAGGTGCGCGCCTTCCTCATCGAGAGCTGCTCGGTCACGGGCGGACACATCGGTGCCGGGCTGGGCGTGGTCGAGTTGAGCATCGCGCTGCACCACGTGTTCGATACGCCGCGCGACCAGATCGTCTGGGATGTGGGCCACCAGGGCTACCCGCACAAGGTGCTGACGGGACGCGCCGACCGCATGGACACGCTGCGCCAGGAAGGGGGGCTCAGCGGCTTCCTGAAGCGTACCGAGAGCGAGTACGACACCTTCGGCGCGGGACACGCCGCCACTTCGATCTCGGCCGCCTACGGCATGGCCGTCGGACGCGACCTGCGTGGCGAGGAGTTCAAGGTCGTCGCCGTCATCGGCGACGGGTCGCTGGGGAGCGGTCTGGCCTACGAGGGGCTCAACAACGCGGGCGCGTCGGACAAGGACTTCGTCGTCGTGCTGAACGACAACGAGATGTCGATCGCGCCGAACGTCGGCGCGATGCACAAGTACCTCACCTCGGTCCAGCGCAATCCGATCTACAACCGCATCCGCAGCGCCATCGGCGAGATCGCCGACCATGCGCCGGGCGTGCTGCACGATGCCGGGAAGCTGCTCCGTCGCTGGGAGGAGAGCGTCAAGACCTTCCTCACCCCCGGCGTCCTCTTCGAAGAACTCGGCTTCCGCTACTTCGGGCCCATCGACGGGCACGATCTCAAACAGCTCAACGAGACCTTCGCCGCGGTACGCGAGATGAAGGGCCCGCGACTCGTCCATGTGATCACGCAGAAGGGGAAGGGCTTCCCCGCCGGCGAGCACGTCGAGAAGTGGCACGCCCTGCCGCCCGGACACGACCCCACGACGGGGAAGCAGCTCAAGGCCGTCACCGGGAACGCGAACTACACGACCGTTTTCGGGAAGGGGCTGATCGAGCTGATGGCCGAGGACGATCGCATCGCGGTGATCACGGCGGCGATGCCGAGCGGGACCGGCACGGGCGGTGCGGCCAAGCAGTTCGCGTCGCGCTTCTTCGACGTCGGCATCGCCGAAGGGCATGCCGTGACGATGGCCGCGGGGATGGCCACGCGTGGCGTGCGTCCCGTGGTCGCGATCTACTCGACCTTCCTGCAGCGCGGCTTCGACGGGATCGTGCACGACGTCGCGATCCAGTCGCTCCCGGTCACCTTCTGCATGGACCGCGCCGGCCTCGTGGGCGAGGATGGGGAGACCCACGCCGGGCTCTACGACATCGCGTACATGCTGGCGATCCCGTCGATGACGGTCACCGCCCCCAAGAACGGGACGGAGATGCTCGGGTTGCTGCGCGCGTCGATGGACCACGACGCCGGCCCCTTCGCCATCCGCTACCCGCGCGATACCGCGCCCGACACGGTGCCGCCGATCTCCGAGATCCCGGCGGTGCCGTACGCCACGTGGGACGTCGTGCGGAAGGGGACGGAGTTCGCGATCCTCGCCGTGGGCACCATGGTGAATCAGGCGCTCGCCGCCGCGGAGCTGCTCGCGGCCGATGGGATGAACGTCACCGTCGTGAACTGTCGCTACCTGAAGCCGTACGACCAGCTCACCCTCGCCGCGATCCTGCACGACCATCGTCATGTGCTGGTGGTCGAGGAAGGGACGGTGGTGAACGGATTCGGTGCGTACATGGCGTCGGTGATCAGCAACATGGATCCCGGCGTGCGCGTCACCGCGCATGGCGTGCCGGACCGGATCGTCTACGCCGCATCGCGCGCGCGCCAGCTGGCGCTTTGCGGACTCGACGCCGCCGGCATCGCCGACAAGGTCCGCTCGCTGCACGAGAGCGAAGCCGTGGCGGGCTGAGCACGATGCGCATCGGCGTCATCGGGCATCCGGGGTACGAGGGACTCTCCGAGATCCTGGCGACGCTCGTGCGCGAGGGCCCCGGCATGGGGCTCGAGGTGTTCTTCGAGGAGCATATGCGCTCCGAGGTCTCCGATGCGCCGCTCCTGCCGGCCCCGACGACGCTCGACGGACTGATCTCGCTCGGCGGTGACGGCACCCTGCTGCGCGCGGCCCGCTGGCTCGACGGTGCCGACGCCCCGATCATGGGCGTGAACCTCGGGCGACTCGGCTTCCTGACGAGCTGCCGGGCGAGCGACTTCCCGCAGTTCCTCCGTCGCTTCGCCGTCGGGGATTTCGAGGTCGATCGCCGCATGGTGATCGACGCCTGCGTGCTGGACACCGACGACTCCGTGTCGCGGCCGCTCCGCGCGCTCAACGACGTGGTGCTGCACAAGGGCGGGCTCGCACGCGTCCTGCACGTGCGCGTCTGGGTGAACGGCGAGGCCATCGGCTCGCTCGCCGCCGACGGGATCGTCCTCTCCACGCCGACCGGCTCGACCGCGTACTCGCTCTCCGCCGGTGGGCCGATCGTCGAACCCACCGTGGAGTCGATCCTCATGACGCCGATCGCCGCGCACACGCTGGCGGTGCGCCCGATCCTCCTGCCGCCGGATGCGGAGATCGTCGTGCAACCGGATGATGCGCCGGAGGAGATTTTGGTGACGGTCGACGGGCAGCGGGGCACCACCTTGGCCGCGGGTCAACGACTGCGAGTGACGCGGTCGGGCTCCCCGGTTCGCATCGCGCGATTCTCGGGCACCTTTTTCGCGCGGCTGCGCCACAAGCTGGGATGGGGCGGGGTGGCCGAGCGGGGCGAGTGAACCGTGCTGAGTGAGCTGCGGATCCGCAATTTCGCCATCATCGAGTCGGTCGCGTTGCCGCTGGGGCCGGGACTCAATGTCCTGACCGGCGAGACGGGGGCCGGCAAGTCGATCATCGTGGGCGCGCTCGGGTTGCTCGTCGGTGAACGCGCCTCGAGCGACCTCGTGCGCACCGGCGCCGAGAAGGCCACGGTCGAAGGGGTCTTCGACATCCGCGAGTCGCCCACGCTCGCTTCCGCGCTCGACGAACGCGGCATCGAGACCGACGACGGCGTGCTCGTACTCAAGCGCGAGGTCGCGGCCGCCGGTGGACGCGCCCGCGCCTGGATCAACGGCTCGCCGGTGACGGCGGCGCTCCTCGCCGAGGTCGGGCGACTGCTGGTCAACGTGCACGGGCAGCACGAGGCGCAGGCGCTGCTCGATCCGGAGGCGCAGCGCCGGATCCTCGATCTCTTCGGCGGCGCCGCGGACGAAGCGGCACGGACCGCTGCGGCGCACGCCGATCTCGTGAGCGCCCGCGCGGCGGTGAAGCAACTCGCCGAGCGGCGCGACGAGGCCCACAAGCGTGCGGACTACCTGCAGCACGTCGCCAAGGAGATCCTGGCCGCGAAGCTCGTCGACGGTGAGGATGTCCGCCTCGAGGACGAGGCGCGCAAGCTGACGCACGCCGAGGAACTGCGGGCGCTCGTCGCCGAGCTCTCGGTCGTGCTCGACGGCACGGACGATGACGAGGGGGCCGTCCGTCGCGTGGCACATCTGCAGCGACCGCTCGGCACGTTGCAGCGGATCGATGCCGCGACCTCGCGGATGCAGGAGCTGCACGACGCGGCCTACTACGCGCTCGAGGAACTCTCGCGCGAGGTCGCGGCGTACGGGGGCACCGTCGAGCACGATCCGGCCCGGCTCGAGGAGGTCGAGCGTCGGCGCGATCTGATCTTCCGGCTGACCAAGAAGTACGGCGGCACGATCGCGGCGGTGCTCGAGACGGGGCGCGAAGCCCAGGCCGAGCTCGACCTGCTCGACACGGCGTCGTTGGACATCCGTACGCTGGAGCAGCGCGTCGCGGCGGCGGAGTCGGCCTTGGTGACGGCGGCCGCGGCGCTCACCAGGAAGCGCCGTGCCGCCGGCAAGTCGCTCGCGGCCGATGTCGAGGCGATGTTCCCCGAGCTGGGGATGCCCGATGGCCGCCTCCTCGTGGAACTGACGCCGCGTACGGAGGCGGGGGCGACCGGGGCGGAAGAGGTCGAGTTCCGCGTCGCGCTCAACCTCGGTCACGACGCGCGTGCGCTCTCGCGTGTCGCCAGCGGTGGTGAGCTCGCCCGCGTGATGCTCGCGCTCAAGTCGATCCTCGCGCGCCTGGATCAGGTGCCGACGCTGATCTTCGATGAGGTCGATGCCGGGATCGGCGGGAAGGTCGGGCTGATGGTCGGCGATGCGATGCGTCGGGTCGCGGGGCACCATCAGGTGTTCGCGATCTCGCACCTGCCACAGATCGCGGCGCGCGCGCACCATCACATCGTCGTGAGCAAGGGCGCGCGTGGCGGCGTGACCACGGCCGACATCGCGGTGGTCGACGGTGATGCGCGAGTGCTCGAAGTGGCACGGATGCTCGGAGGCGACGCCGACAGCCCCGTCAGCCGCGAGCACGCCAAGGAGTTGCTCGCGACGGCGAGCGTGACGACCGACGGCGCAGGGGAGAAGTCGGTCCGCCGCTCTCGAGCGCGTACCGCGAGTTGAGCGACGGGCGGCTCGACGAGCCGGCCCGTCACCTGGCGGTCAGCGGCGACCGAAGAAGCGGCCGTACCAGCGGAGCTGCACCAGATCCTGAGCCGCCACCGGGAGATTCCCGCCCGTGCCGCTCGTGCTGATCGTGCGCATCCAGGTGATCTCGAAGGGGAGGCGCGACTGTCCGCGGTCGTACGATGCGACCGTCGAATAGGAGAGCCCGAATCCGAGGCGCTGCTCGCGCCACTCCGTCTCCTGGTTCAGCACCGACGCGTCGAGCGTGATGGGGGCACCGTTCAGATCGTTGGTCGTGAAGGTGCCGG
>CAZAGK010000133.1:0-8015 GCA_964484775.1 uncultured Gemmatimonas sp.
CGACGCCACGGTGCCGGAAGCGCTGCGGCGCGGGCTTGCCGGGGTTGGGGTCGAACTTCCAGAGCTCCTTCCCCGTGGCGGCGTTGAGGGCGAAGAGCTGGAGCTTGGGTGTGGTGCCATACAGAACGCCGTCGATCACGACGGGGTTGTTCTGCATCTCCGAGCCCTTCCACTCGTCGTGCGTGGCGTAGGTCCACGCGACCTTCAACTTCCTGACGTTGTCGGGGGCGATCTGGTTCAGCGTCGAGTAGTGGGTGTGGTCGGTATTGCCGCCGTAGACGGGCCAGTCGGCGTTCTGGGCGTCGGCGAGGGTCGCCGACGCGAAGAGTGCGAACGGCACGAACGCGAACGGAGAGCGGTTCCGAGAGCGGTTGCGTGGGCGGTTCCGAAGCTGACGCATGTCGAGGTTGGGAGAGGGGCGGGGGGAAACGTAGGCCCGCGACTCCGGTGATGCCAGCACGCCGACACGCGCGATGACTACTCGGCGCTGAGCTTCTTGATGCGCTCGAGCGCTTCGATGTCCGCCGAGTCCTGAAGTCGTCCAGTCTGCTTGGAGCGGATCAGGGTGTCGATGTCCACGTAGGGGATGGTCACCCCTTCGAGTTCGGTGGTGAGCAGCCCGGCGCGTGCGTCCGCGTAGCGTACGCTCCAGGCGAGAGTGAGTACGTCCACCTGCGGCGAATCACCGACGATCGTGACGGCGTTGCTCAGCAGCTCTTCGGGGAGGACGTCATCGGCGACCTTGAAGGGAAGCTGTCGCAGCGCGGCAAGCGTACGTTCGGCGTTCTCGATCGTCGGCTCGATGAGGATGTCCACGTCGCGCGTGGCCCGCACGAGGCCGTGCAGCTCCACCGCGTTGCCACCGATGATCGCGTAGCGCACGCCGGCGGCATTCAACAGCGCGCAGACACGCGCGAGGCGTGTGTGTTGCGGGCCGGTCCTCACGACCCCTCCCCCTGCGGCGCGCCGCCGCCGAGCAGCTTCCATGCGTCGTACTCAGCGAAGGTCGCGAACCCCGCCGAGTAGCCGCGCGTCGTCGGGTGACGATCGGCGAACTCGTTCCAGATCGCTTCCGCGGCGAGCACGCGCTCGGCGGGGGAGAGGGCGAGTCCATCGCGCAGCACACGATCACGCGCGGCGTCGAACGCTGCGTCGCGCTGCCGAGCCACGTACTCCGCCACCGCCTCGCGCACGATCCAACTGCGCGAGCGCTTCTGCCGTTTGGCTTCGGCCTCGAGCGCGTCGCGGGTGTCGTCTGAGAGGGAAACGGAGACTATCTTACTCATTGCAGAATAATAACTTAATAACTGTTATGAAGCCAGTGGCGGCACCCTGGCTAACACTCCCACGGGTCAGCACGTTCTATACACGCTGTCCCCTACCACCCTAGCCCTCCGCGCCGATGAACTTCCGTCGCCCCCTGCTGCTGGCTTCCGCTTTCGTCGTTGCTGTCCCCGCGCTCCTCGCTGCCCAGGGTGGCGGTGGGCGTGGTGGCCCGCAGGAACCGCCCAAGAATCTCCAGGTCCTCCCCAAGGACATGCCGCGTCAGCAGGTCACGCAGATCATGAACGGCTTCACCGCCGCGCTCGGCGTGAACTGCGCCTACTGCCATGTGGCCGCGGCCGGTGCTCCCGCGGGTGCTCCGCCCGCCGGTGGCGCGCCTGGTGGCGCGCCGGGCGCCGGCGGTCCTCCGGGTGGTGGGCGCGGTGGTCCGCCGCTCGACTACGCGCTCGACGACAAGCAGCAGAAGAAGATCGCGCGCGAGATGCTCAAGATGGTCTCCGACATCAACGGCAAGTATCTCGCCGGCGCGGGCGTCACGATGGACGATCGCAATCGCGTCACCTGCGAGACCTGCCATCACGGGCTCTCCAAGCCGCGCACGCTGCGCAACGCGCTCGCCGGTGCCATCGAAGCCAAGGGCGTCGACTCGGCGACCGCGCTGTATCGCGCGCTGCGTGAGCGCTATTACGGTGCCGCGGCCTACGACTTCAGCGAGAACTCGCTCGTCGGCGCTGCGAACGAGGCGAACCGGGCCAACAACCGCGCGGCCGCGCTCGCGTTGCTCAAACTGAACCTCGAGTTCTACGAGAAGTCGGCGGGGACTTATCAGTCGATGGCCAATATCCACCTGGCCGGCACCGACACCGCCGCCGCGATCGAGGCACTCAAGAAGGCGGTGGCACTGCAGCCGAACAACCAGCAGTTGCAGGGGATGCTCACGCGCCTTGGCGCGAAGCCGCCGCAGACGCGCTGATCGTCGCGGCCGTACCAGCCGCGTATCGCAGTATCGCACACGACCCCGACGCTGTTCGCGTCGGGGTCGTGTCGCAGGGGCGCCGAGGGTGCTAGATTCTCCGCATGCGAACCTCGATCCGTACGGCCCTCTTGTGGATCGCCGCCCCCGCGGCGCTCTCGGCGCAGGGTGCGCCCGCCTCGTCACCGGCGCCGAACACCAGCGCCGAATGGGCGCTCACCGCGTCGATCGTCGCGGGGCAGCGAAGGGAGTCGGGGGCACAGGAGAATGGGAGCCGCCTCGTAGGCGGCGCGGCCCTCGTCTCGCCGTCGAATGCGGTGGGGACGCTCAAGGCGAGGGAGTTGAGCCTCGGCTTCTCGCAGGCCAACACCACCGTCGCCGGCGCGACCGTTCGCGAGAACGCCATCGAGATCGGTGCGATGGCCGACATGGTCGCCATGAGCAGCGGCATGTGGCGGCTCGACGGCGGACTCGGCGCGGTGCTGAGCCGCAGCCTGGGGTGCACCACCGGAGGGTCGAGCGCGCAGCGCGCGGGATCGGTCCCCTGCAAATACAGCTTCGCGACGGATGGCACCACGCGCATCGGCGCGCGCGGTCGCGTGACGAGCAGCTGGTCGGGGCCGATCACCTCGGTGTTCCTCGGAGCCGATCTCACCGCGAACACGGTCTCCGCCGGCAGCGGGATCGCGATGGGGCTGTTCATCGGCGCACGGTACAGCCTGGGAACGTTCAGCCGCTGACGGCGGCCTTCGCCTGCTTGATCTGCGCGGCGACCGCCTTGGTCCCGGTGCCGCCGGCGATGTCGCGATGCGAGAGCGAGGTGCGCGCGCGCAGCTCGTGCATGATGTCCGACTCGAAGGCGTGATGCGCCTTCACGAAGCTCTCGCTCGGGAGCTCCGTCATCTCGATCCCCTTCTCCTCAGCTTCGCGCACCAGCGCACCGACGGCGCCGTGCGCCTCGCGGAAGCTCACATGCTTGCGCACGAGGTAGTCGGCGAGGTCGGTGGCCATCATCGATGACGTGCAGGCCGCGGCCATCCTGTCGCGGTTGAAGGTGAGCGTCTCGAGCGAACCCGCGACGGCGGGGAGGAGCAGGAGCATGCCGTCGACCGCATCGAACAGCGCGCGCTTGTCCTCCTGCAGGTCCTTGTTGTAGCCGCTCGGGAGTCCCTTGATGGTGGCGAGCAGGCCGACGAGATCGCCGAGCATGCGGGCGCCGGAGCCGCGGGCGAGCTCAAGGGCGTCGGGGTTCCGTTTCTGCGGCATCATGCTCGAGCCGGTGCTGAAGCTGTCGCCGTAGCGCACGAAGCCGAACTCGCTCGAGCCGTACAGGATGAGATCCTCGGCGATGCGCGAGAGATGCATGCCGAGCATGGTGATGGCGTAGAGCGTGTCGGCGATGAAGTCGCGATCGCCGACGGCGTCGATGGAGTTCATGCTGATGCGCTCGAAGCCGAGCTCGGTGCGCAGCAGTTCACGGTCGATCGGGAAGGCGGAGCCGGCGATGGCGCCCGAGCCCAGCGGCATGACGCCCGCGGAGCGCGACGCGGCGGCGAGCCGTTCGCGGTCGCGCACGAGGGGCCAGAAGTGGTTGAGCATCCAGTGGGCGCCGCTCACCGGCTGCGCGCGCTGCATGTGCGTGTAGGCCGGCATGATCGCGTCCTGCAGATGTTCGGCCTGGGCGATGATGGCGAGCTGCAGCGCTTTGATCTGTTCATCGACGCGGGCGATGGCGTCGCGGGTCCAGAGGCGGGTGGCGGTGGCGACCTGGTCGTTGCGGCTGCGTCCGGTGTGGAGGCGCGAGGCTGGATCGCCGGCCGCTTCGTGGAGGAGGCGGTCGATGATGGTGTGGACGTCCTCGTCGCTGTCGATCGGCTGTTCGCCGCCGGCGAGCCGGGTGGCGACGGTGTCGAGTCCGGCGCGGACGGTGTCGCACTCGGCCTTGGTGAAGACGCCGGCCTTGGCGAGGGCGAGGGCCCAGCCCTTGGAGAGCTGGATGTCGAAGGGCCAGAGGCGGAAGTCGACGGTGATGGAGCGGTTGACCGCCTCGAGGGCGGGGTGTGGGCCGCCGGCGAAGCGTCCGCCCCAGAGCTTGTGCGAACCGCCGTGGGAGGTGCCGCCTGTCGCGCTGCCTTCAGCCTTCTTGGGGGTCATCGTAGCTCCTCGAGGGGTGCTCTATTGAAGCGAAATGGTCGATTCGTTGCGAAAATGCATATTCGTATCATAAATATGCGAATATGTCACCGGAAATTGCATCTTCCGGGGTGGATCAGCCCTTCCGGGCGAGGGAGAGGAGGCGTTTGACGACCCGTTCCCGCGCCGAGTCGGAGCGGCAGATGATGAGGATGGTGTTCTCACCGGCGATGGTGCCGAGGACGTCGGGGTTCCCTTCGTTGTCGATGGCTTCGGCGATCGGCTGGGCGCCGGCGACGACGGTCTTCACGACGACGAGTTCGCCGGTGAAGTCGAGCCGGGCAAAGAGCTGCGGGAAGATCGAGGCGAGGGTGGCGCGTCCTTCCTCTGAGGAAGAGGCGGCTTCGGGGACGGTGTAGCGGATCCCGGTCGGGGTGGGGATCCGTGCGATGCGGAGGTCGCGCATGTCGCGCGAGAGGGTGGACTGGGTGACGTCCCATCCTCGTTCGGCCAGGAGCTGTCGGAGCTCCTCCTGACTGCCCACCGGGCGAGTCGCGATGATCTCCCGGATCACCGTCTGGCGTTCACGTTTGGTCATCGGGTGGCTGGTTGGGGGGTAATCGTAGGGTAGTGTGCGGGGTGCGGGAGCGTAAGAAGGGTTGACAACGGTTACGTGCGTACTTATGCATTATATAATGCATAGAATACCAATTGGCGTCCTTGGCGCAAGTGGATACGCCGGACGCGAGCTCTGCGCACTCGTCCGCAAGCATCCGAATCTCACGTTGGCCTTCGCCACGGCCAACGAGCAGGCTGGAAAGACGGTCGAACTCCCGGGCGGTGGCGAGGTCACCTTCGTGGCCACCGACAAGGCGCCGCTCGGTGATGCGCAGCTGATCTTCAGCTCCCTGCCGCACGGCGCGTCGAAGGTGTGGGTGGAGAAGGCGAGCGCGGCGGGGGCCAAGGTCGTCGATCTCTCGCACGATCTGCGCATCGGCAACGGCGTGGACGGGGTGGTCTATGGTCTGACCGAGCTCTATCGCGATCAGATCCGTTCGGCCAACGTCGTCGCGAACCCGGGGTGCTATCCCACCTCCATATCGTTGGCGCTGCTCCCGCTGATCGAGCAGGGGCTCGTGGCGCACGATGCGACCATCATCGCCAACTCGGCGAGCGGCGTGACCGGTGCCGGCTTCACGGCGCGCACCGATCTGCTGTTCGGTGAGGTCACCGAGAACTATCGCGCCTACGGCACGGGGAACACGCACCGTCATCTGAACGAGATGCGGGCGCTGCTCACCACGCTCAAGTCCGATGCCGACCTCGTCTTCACGCCGCACCTGCTGCCGATGGCGCGCGGGATCCTCTCGAGCATCACGGTGCCGCTCCGCGGGACCATCGACGACGCGATGGCGCCGTACCGCTCGCGCTTCGGGCACGAACCGTTCATCGAGCTCGCGAGTGCGCCGCCGGAGCTTCGTCATGTGACGGGGCGCAACACGGTGCGGATCTTCGCGCAGCCGCTGGCGAACCTCCGGCAGCCGACGCTGCTCGTCCTCTCCGCGATCGACAACCTCGTGAAAGGGGCCGCTGGTCAGGCGCTGCAGAACGCGAACCTGATGCTCGGGCTCGAAGAGACGGCGGGGCTCCCGGTATGAAGCGTGTGGTGAAGATCGGCGGTCGCGCACAGAGCGACCCGCGTCTGCCGTTCGCGCTCTCCGTCGCCGCACACAGCGATAGCGCGACGAAGCAGACCACCGGCGACTGCCTCTGCATCGTGCATGGCGGCGGTGACGAGGTCACGAATCTCCAGAAGAAGCTCGGACTCGAGTCGACGTTCATCGGCGGACGTCGCGTGACGAGTCCGCAGGACCTGGAGATCGTGCGCATGGTGCTCTCGGGGGCGACGAACAAGCGGATCGTCGCGCAGATGATCTCGCGCGGCGTGCGCGCGGTGGGGATCTCCGGTGAGGATGCGTCGATCTTCACGGCGCAGGTGACGGATCACCACATGGGACGCGTCGGTGGGCGCGTCACCGTGAACGCGTCGCTGATCGAGCATCTGGTGAATGGCGGCTTCGTGCCGGTCATCTCGCCGCTCGCGCGCGACGCCGACGATCCCTCCGGGGGCGGGCTCAATGTGAATGGCGACGACGCGGCGGCCGCGCTCGCCGCGGCGACGCAGGCCGATGAACTCGTGCTCGTGGCGGACGTGCCGGGCGTGCTCGAGAACGGGGAGGTCATCCCCGTGATCGACGAAGCGATGGCGCATCGGTTGATCAGCAGTGGAGTGGCCGCCGGCGGGATGGCGGCCAAGCTCGAAGCCGCGTTCATGGCGCTGCATGGCGGCGCCGCTGCGGTGCGCATCTCAGGACTCGAAGGCATCAGTGATACCAGCGCGGGGACGCGCATCGTGTTGTCCTCCCCTCAGCAGTAAGGGACTCGAATGGCCACTCATCTCTCCTCCGCTCCGCCGACCGACTCGCTCCTGGGCGTCTACAAGAAGCCGCCGATGGAGTTCGTGCGAGGCTCGGGCGTCGAGCTCTTCGACGCCGACGGCAAGGGCTATCTCGACTTCGTCGCCGGGATCGCCGTCAACTCGCTCGGCTACGGCGATGCTGGCGTCGAGAAGACGATGCGCGAGGCCATGGAGTGCGGGATCCTGCACACCTCGAACCTGTATCGCACCGCGCCCGGCGAGCAGCTCGCGGACAAGCTCGTCGCGCGCACCTTCGCCGACCGGGTGTTCTTCTCCAATTCCGGCGCCGAGGCCAATGAAGGGGCGTTCAAGATCGTGCGCCGTTGGGGGCGTTCGGTCGGCGGGACGTCCAAGCACGAGATCGTCGCGCTGCGCGGCGGATTCCACGGCCGTCTCTTCGGCACGCTCGCGGCGACCGATCGTCCGTCGTATCGCGCGCCCTTCCGCCCGCTCGCGGGTGGGATCTCGATCATGGAGCGCGATCTCGACGAACTGAAGGCGACGCTCAACTCGGAGACGGTCGCGGCGGTGATCGCCGAGCCGGTGCAGGGCGAGGGCGGCGTGCGCGTGCTCGACAAGGCGTTCCTGCAGGGACTGCGCGAGCTGACCGCGGAGCGCAACATCGCGCTGATCCTGGACGAGATCCAGTGCGGCTATGGCCGCACCGGCACCTTCATGGCGCACGAGCACTGGGGGATCACCCCCGATGTGCTCACCGTCGCCAAGCCGATGGCCGCAGGGCTCCCGATGGGCGCGATCCTCACCACGAAGGCGCTGGCGGATCCGATGCAGCCCGGCGATCACGGCACGACCTTCGGCGGCGGCCCCTTCGTGGCGTCGGTGGGGAACCATGTGTTCGATCGCCTGAGCGACCCGGCACTGCTCGCGCATGTGACGGAGCAGGGGAAGTTCATCGGAGCGACGCTACACGGGATCGCCGAACGGTCGTCGAAGATCCGCGCGGTGCGCGGGATGGGTTATATGTGGGGTGTGGACGTCGTCGATCCGGCCAAGGACATCATCGGCCGCTGTCTCGAGGCGGGGCTGCTCGTCTGCTCCGCTGGTGAGCACACGCTGCGCCTGCTCCCGCCGCTCGTGATGACGCGCGACGAACTGGAGCGCGGCCTGCAGATGCTGGAGTTGGCG
>CAZAGK010000134.1:0-7967 GCA_964484775.1 uncultured Gemmatimonas sp.
CTCGGGAAACTCGCCATCAAAGCAGTTGGCGATGCCGATGGTGGCGTAGCGCGTCTTCCAGATCTTGAAGCCGTTGGTCGTGCCGGGGCCCTCGTTCACCGCATCGCCCGGAGCGAAGTAGTACTTCTCCTCGAAGAGCGGGTCGTGCGGGATGTGCATCTTGCGATAGGTGCCGAGCACGGAGCCGTCGGCGTCGATGACGACGGCGGAGTTCCGATACAGGCCGGCGGCCTGCCGCTCGTAGATCGGCACGATCAGGACGACCGCGAGTTCCTTGGCGACCTTCGCGAGGGCATCGACGGTGGGCCCGGGGATCGGCTCGGCGAGGTTGAAGTACTCCTGACGCAGCGACTTGCAGAAGTACGGCGCGTTGAAGAGTTCCTTCAGGCAGATGATCTGCGCGCCTTTGGCGGCGGCGTCCCGGATGCGGACGATGGTCGCGGCGAGGGTCGCAGCCTGGTCGCCGGCGACGGCGTCCTGGATGCAAGCGATGGTGACGATTCGAGAGCCGGGCATAGCCCAGCAATTTAGCCCGTTCAGTCGCGAAGTGCGACCACGATGTCGGCGAGGTTGGTGCCGGTCGGACCGGTGCGGAGCAGGGCGCCGATGGTGTCGAGGGCGGGGAATGCGTCGCAGCGGCGGAGATGGGCGGCCGGATCGACGCCGGCGGCGACCAGGCGTCCCCAGCTGCGTTCGTCGATGATCGCGCCGGCGGCGTCGGTGGGGCCGTCGCGTCCGTCGGTGCCGGCGGCGAGGATCGTGACGTGCGGGCGCGCGAGATCGCGGGTGGCCGGATCGCGCAGGGCGCGTTGCGCGAGCTCGTGCAGTTCGATGGCGGCCGCGAGCGCGAACTGCTGATTGCGTCCACCGACACCGTGGTCGAGTGGCAGGTCGACGGTGGTCTCCCCACCCGCGACGAGGCAACTCCCCGGGGCGCTGAACCAGGCGGCGCGGGCGAAGGCGCGCCCGGCCTGCTCCGCTTCACCCGAAAGGGGCTCGGTGGAGATGAGCGCCGTGCGTCCGCGCGCCTGGGCTTCGGCGGCCGCCGCGGTCAGCGCATCGCGATTCCCCATCACGATCGGGGCGCGGACATGCGCGAAGGCGGGAGAGTCCGGCTTGGAGGTCTCGGGGCGGTCGCCGCTGCGGACCGCTCCCAGATATGCCGCCATCGAGAGCGGGAGTCGGCGGGCGAGCTCCGTCTCGCGGAGGATCTGTTCGACCTCCGCCGCGCGCAACGGATCGGGGCTGTACGGGCCGCTCGCGATGTCCGTCGGATCGTCGCCGGCGACGTCGGAGAGGATGACGGGGTGCACCGCCGATGGGGCGAGGGCGACGGCGAGACGACCGGCGCCCCAGCGGGCGAAGCGCTTGCGGATGGCGTTCGTCGCGCGGATGGGCAGTCCCGATCCGAGGAGCAGGGCATTGAGCGCGGTGAGATCCCCGAAGCGCACCCCGTCGACGGGGGCGGCGATGAGGGCGCTCGTCCCGCCGGAGACGAGGGCGATCACCACATCGCCGCCCGCGATCTCATCGGCGATCGCCGCGATGGCGTTGGCGCTCGCGAGGGAACGCGGGCCGGGGATCGGATGGTCGCCGACGTGCATGCGCAGATGCGGATGCGGCGCGGCCTCCTCGCGTTCGGCGACGACGATCCCGCCGGCGAACTGGAGCTGGTGTTCGGCGAGGAACTCCACCGCGGCGCGCGCCATCGCGGGAGCGGCCTTCCCGGTGGCGACGATCCAATGCCAACGGGTGCGCGCCGCGGGACGCACGTCGAGGGTGCGCGCGAGCGCGGCGCGCGTGGCCGCCGAGGGATCGGCGGCGGCGAGGGCGGAACGAAAGACCTCGCCCGCTACGTGGGCAGCGGGCGAGGTCGATTCGTGAGGAGGCATCGGTGAATTATGGCTTGCCGCTCGATGCTTTGGCCACGGCTGCGCCCAGTTCGTCGTACGAGTCCGCCGAGAGCTCACGGAAGGGCGACATCACATGGGCGATCCGTCCGTCCGGTGCCACCACGAAGACGTTGCGCTTCGCGAAGTTGACGAGCGGGTACTTGGAATCGTAGAGCTTCAGGACGGTGCCCTTGGGGTCACTCGCGAACATGACGGGGAAGTTCTTCTCCCGGGCCCAGTTCACGAGCACGGTGTCGTCGTCGGTGCTGATGCCGATGACCGTCACCTTGTTCCCGTTGTTGAACAGCTTGGCGTACTGATCACGGTACGCCTCCATTTGGACTGTTCAGCCCTTGGTCCGTGCCTTTGGAAAGAAGGCCAGCACCACCGTCTGTCCCTTGAGATCGGACAGGTGGATCGGCTTCTCGGTCAGGCCACTCTTGGTGGCACCGGCCAGGGAGAAATCAGGGGCGACGTCGCCGACTTTCGGCATCTGCTGTGCCTTGAGCGACACCGCCGGCAGCGCCAGGAGCAGCGCTGCCGCGGTCACTCGGAGGAGGGATCGGGTGGTCACTTGCCGCCCGAGATCTTCTTGATCTGCGCCGCGAGCTCGGTGTACGAGTCCTCGACCATCGGCTTGAAGGGCTTGGTGGTCGACGCGATCTTGCCGTCCGGACCGACGATGTACAGCAGACGGCTCTCCATCGAACCGTTGAACGCGCCGTACGCCTTCCCCATGTCGCCCTTGGCATCGCTGGCGAAGAGCATCGGGAAGTTCGCTTCCTTGGCCCAGTTGGCGAGCGTGGTGTCGGCATCGGTGCTGACGCCGATCACGGTGACGCCCTTGCCGCCGTTGAAGATCTCGGCCCACTTGTCGCGATAGTGCGTCATCTGCGCGGTGCAGCCGGTGGTGCGCGCCTTCGGGAAGAAGGCGATCACGACCGTCTGTCCCCGGAAGCTGGAGAGCTTCACGGGCGAGCTGCTGACGCCGGCCTTGGTGGCGCCGGGGAGCGAGAAGTCGGGAGCCATGTCTCCGACCTTGGGTCCCTGCTCCGGGGCCTGCGCGAGGGCCGGTGCAGCAGCCAAGGCGAGGGTGGAGAGGGCGAGCGCGAGGTGGCGCATGTAATGGACTCCTGAGAATGGATAACAGGTAAAGTAACCGTCTAAAACTTGAGGGACGCGGCGTCGAGCGCAACGTCCCATGAATGTTAACCCCGAAGTGGTCCCGGTGGTTTCACGGGGCGGCGACCACCCGAAGCACGCCGGGCACGGTGCGCACCTGCACGGCCACCGACGCGGCCTGAAAGCGCTCGCCGTCGCACTCGAAGGCCGGGGGCTCGCGGAAGCGGAGCGCGAACGCCCCGGCGCGGGCGGTCCGCACCTCGGGATGACTCAGATGCGCGCCCCGGATGGCGCGTGCGAAGAGCGGGATCCGCGCGAGCCCGCGCACATCGCCGATCTCCACGCAGTCCAGCGCACCGTCGGTGACCAGAGCCGAGGGGGCGATCCGGAAGGCGCCGCCGAAATTGAGCCCGTTGGAGAAGACGAGCATCATCGCGCGACGCGTGCCGGGGCCGAGCACGGGATTCCCGACCTCGAATCCGGGATAGTGCAGCAGGTTCTTGAGCGCGGCCGCGACGTACACCGCGTTCCCGCTCAGCGCGCCGCCCTTGAGCGTGTCGTCGAGCACGGCCACGTCGAAACCGAAGCCGGCCACGTTCAGGAACCAGGCGCCAGCGCCCTCGCTCTCGACGCGTCCCATGTCCACGCGCCATTCGGTGCTCGGGCCGGCGACGAGCCGCGCCATCGCGTCGAGATCCCGCGCCGGCGCCCGGAGGTTCTTGGCGAAGTCATTCCCGGTCCCGCCCTGCACGAAGGCGATCCGCGCGTCGGCTCCCGACTCGGCGAGCGCGGCGGCGCACTTCCCCCAGGTGCCGTCCCCGCCCACCGCGACGATGGTCGTGGCCCCTGCGTCGAGCGCGCGGTGGACGAGTGTGGCTTCGTCCCCCGCGCGCTCGGTCGTTCGGATGTCCGTGATCCCGTGCGCCGCGAAGGCCGCACGGACCGCCGGGAGCATGCGTGCCCCCCGGCCGCGTCCGGAGGCGGGATTGGTGATGACGACTGTGCGTTCCACCGCTCCCGCTCCGGATCGGCGCGCGTTACCGCGCCAGGTTGCGCAACACGTACGGCAGGATGCCGCCGTTCTTGTAGTAGTTCAGCTCCTCCGGCGTGTCGATGCGCGAGCGGACGTTGAACGTCTTGGTCGAACCGTCCGCCGCCACCGCCTTCACGGTGAGCGTCGCGCGCGGGGACATCGTGTCGCTCATCCCCTCGATGGTGATCGTCTCGAACCCGGTGAGCCCGATCGACTGGCGCGTCTCGCCGTTCACGAACTCGCAGGGGATCACCCCCATCCCGACGAGGTTCGAGCGATGGATCCGCTCGAAGCTCTCGGCGATCACCGCGCGGACGCCGAGGAGCATGGTGCCCTTGGCGGCCCAGTCGCGGCTCGAGCCGGTGCCGTATTCCTTGCCGGCGATGATCACGAGCGGGGTGCCGCTCTTCTTGTACGACTCGCTCGCCTCGTAGAAGCTCGTCGGCTCGGCGCCCTCGGCGGTGCGCGTCCACCACCCTTCCATCCCCGGGGTGAGCTCGTTCTTGAGGCGGATGTTGGCGAAGGTGCCGCGCATCATCACCTCGTGGTTGCCGCGGCGCGCGCCATACGAGTTGAAGTCCTTCTTCTCGACGCCGAGCGACTTGAGCCACACGCCGGCCGGCGACTTCTCGGCGATGGAGCCCGCCGGGGAGATGTGGTCGGTGGTGATCGAGTCGGCGAACATGCCGAGCACGCGGGCGTTGGCGATCTGCTGCACGCCCGGCGGGGTCATGGTCATCCCCTCGAAGTACGGCGGATGCTTCACGTAGGTGGACTTGTCGTCCCACGTGTATCGGCTGCCGGTGGGGACGGGGATCGCCTTCCACTGGTCGTCACCGCCGAAGACGTCGGCGTACTGCTTCTCGAAGTACTCGCGCTTCACCGAGCTGAGGACGATGTCCTCCACTTCCTTCGGCGACGGCCAGATGTCGCGCAGGAAGACCGGCGCGCCGTCCTTCCCCGTGCCGATCGGCTCCGCGTCGAAGTCGATGTCCATGCGGCCGGCGAGCGCGTACGCCACCACGAGCGGCGGCGAGGCGAGGTAGTTGAAGCGCGTCTGCGGGTTCACGCGTCCTTCGAAGTTGCGGTTCCCCGAGAGCACGGCGGCGACGGTCAACTTGCCGTCGTCGATCGCCTTGCTGATCACTTCGGGGAGCGGCCCCGAGTTGCCGATGCAGGTGGTGCAGCCGTAGCCCGCGATCTGGAAGCCGAGGGCGTCGAGCGACTTCTGGACGTTCGCCTTCTCGAAGTAGTCCTTGGCGACCTTGGAGCCCGGGGCGAGCGAGGTCTTCACCCACGGCTTGCTGCGGAGTCCCTTGGCGACGGCCTTCTGTGCCACGAGCCCCGCCGCGAGCATCACGCTCGGGTTCGAGGTGTTGGTGCACGAGGTGATCGCGGCGATCACCACCGCGCCATGCTTGAGGTCGAAGGTCTCGCCGCGGTGCGTGCAGGTGACGGTCGCGAGGTGCATCGGTCCTTCGTCCTCCATCACCGCCACGGCCGCCGCGTTCTTGGCCTTCGCGGCCTGGGCGGCCTGCGTCTGCAACGCCATCTGCGCATCGAAGGAAGCCTGGTAGTTGGCCTTCACGCCGGTGAGCGGGATGCGGTCCTGCGGACGCTTCGGTCCGGCGAGCGAGGGCACGACCGTGGAGAGATCGAGCTCGATGGTGTCGGAGTAGACGGGATCGGGCATCCCCTGCTCACGGAAGAGCCCCTGCGCCTTGGTGTAGGCCTCGACGAGCTTCACGTGGTGCTCGCTGCGTCCGGAGAGGCGGAGATACTTGAGCGTCTCCTCGTCCACCGGGAAGAAGCCCATCGTGGCGCCGTACTCGGGCGCCATGTTGGCGATCGTCGCGCGGTCGGCGAGCGAGAGTCCGGCGAGCCCGTCGCCGAAGTACTCGACGAACTTGCCGACGACCTTCTTCTTGCGGAGCATCTCGGTGCAGGTGAGCACGAGGTCAGTAGCAGTCGCACCGGCGGGAAGCTTGCCGTGCAGCTTGAAGCCGACGACTTCGGGAATGAGCATCGACACCGGCTGCCCGAGCATCGCCGCCTCGGCTTCGATCCCGCCCACGCCCCAGCCGAGGACGCCGAGGCCGTTGATCATCGTGGTGTGGCTGTCGGTGCCGACGAGCGAGTCGCAGTAGGCTTCGCCCGACTCCGGGTTCACGAAGACCACCTGCCCGAGGTACTCGAGGTTCACCTGATGGCAGATGCCGGTGCCCGGGGGAACGGCGCGGAAGTTCTTGAGGGCGAGTCCGCCCCAGCGCAGGAACTGATAGCGCTCGACGTTCCGCTCGTACTCGAGATTGGTGTTGATCATGAAGGCCGCGTCGGTGCCGTACTCGTCGACCTGCACCGAGTGGTCGATCACGAGATCGACCGGCTGGAGCGGGTTGATCTTGGCCGGGTCGCCGCCGAGCGCCGCGAGGGCGTCGCGCATGGCGGCGAGGTCCACCACGCAGGGGACGCCGGTGAAATCCTGGAGGAGGACGCGCGCCGTGCGGAACGCGATCTCCTTGTCGACGGTCGCCTTCACGTTCCAGGTCGCCATCGCCTTGATGTCATCGGCCTTCACGAAACCCCCGTCCTCGTTCCGGAGGAGGTTCTCGAGGAGGATCTTGAGCGAGAAGGGGAGCGACCCGACCGTGTTGCCGGCGAGGGTGGCGAGCGAATCGAGGCGGTGGATGACGTACGTCTTCCCGTCCACGGCGAGCGAAGCGCGGCTTCCGAAGCTGTTGCTGGTTGTCATGTCGATCTCGTGATCGTCGCCCGCGACACGTCGGTGCGGGCGTGGATGATCGCCTGAGCCACTAGGTGCCGCAGATCGCGGGGCGCGCGGGAGGCACTCTGCGCGCGGGTCGCCTAGGCTGACAGGAAATCTAACGGTGGCGCCGGGGGCCGCCACCGTCGGACCTGGTCCGATGGGGCGACCCCCGGCGCCGGGGTCGTGCGACGCGGTTCGCGAGCGCTACGGCTGGATCCGCGGGGAGGGCGTGTCGACCGTCTTGAGGAGATCCTTCCAGTCGAAGTTCACCGGCTTGCCGCGCACCCACTTCTCCATCCAGGTGAACTCGGCCATGGCCTTCGTGTACTGGTCCCGGACCTCGGGGATGCCGTGCGTGCTCCCCGGGTACACCAGGAACTCGGTGGGAACGCCCAGGCGCTTGAGCGCCATGTGCATCTCCTCGCTCTGCGGGCGCGGGACGCGCGGGTCGCCGTCCACCACATGGATCATCATCGGTGTCTTGGCGTCCTTGATCGTCGCGATCGGCGACTGCTTCCACCAGTTCTGATACTCGTTCCCCTCGAAGAACATCTTGTCGCCGAGGTACCACTGGCGGAGGCGCTGGGTGTCGGACTGGCCGTACATCGAGACCCAGTTGGCCACGCCGGCGCCGGAGGAGATGGCCTTGAAGCGCGTGGTGTGGGTGAGGATCCAGTTGGAGTAGTGACCACCGGCGCTCCAGCCGAGGACGCCCATCTGGTTCGGGTCCACGAGCCCCTGCGCGATCAGGTGGTCCACGCCGGTCATGATGTCCTGATAGCCCTTGGTGAAGTAGTCACCCTGGGTCTCGGTCTTGAACTTGTCGCCGTAGTTCGTGCTGGCGCGGTAGTTGGGCATCAGCACCGCGTAGCCGGCGCCGGCGTAGATCTGCGCGCCGTAGCCGCCGTTGAAGGTGAGCTCGTCGGCCGCGGCAGGTCCACCGTGGATGGACACGATGAGCGGGTACTTCTGCCCCGGGACGTATCCCACGGGCTTGATGAGGACGCCGCCGACGGTCGTGCCGTCGGTGGACTTCCACGAGATCTCCGTCTCCTCGCCGAGGGCGAAGTTGGCGACCTGCGGGTTGGCGTTGGTGAGGCGGACCCACTTGGACTGGTCGGCGACCTGGTCGATCGACGGCACGGTGTAGATC
>CAZAGK010000135.1:0-7512 GCA_964484775.1 uncultured Gemmatimonas sp.
CGGTGGCGTAACGCCTCGGCCCGGCACACGCTGTACGAGAAGCCCGCGCATCAAGAACGATGCGCGGGCTTCTTCGTGTCGTGCTCGCTCCGGTGGAGCGCCTGGTGTGCCGGTCTAGTTGACCTTCAACGAATCCGACTTCGCCCGCACGTCGCTGAACGGCAGGAAGATCGAGATGCGGCGGTTCTCCGGCGAGTCGGGCACCTCCGGCTTCCGCAGGCGCGTGTCGGCGTAGCCGCGGACTTCCACGATCCGCTTCGGGTCGAGCGAGGCGTCCTCGAGCATCCGGCGCGCGGCGTTGGCACGGTCGGCCGAGAGCTCCCAGTTCGTGTAGCTCTTGCTCGCGCCGTAGTGGCTGGCATCCGTATGCCCTTCGACCACCACGGGGCTCGAGAGCTGGTTCAGCTCGTTGGCGATCAGCAGCAGGCCGACCTTGGCCGCCGTGCGCATCTGCCCGGAACCGCGCGCGAAGTACGAGTCGCCGGCGTCCCCTTCGAACAGCTCGATGCGCAGCCCCCCTTCGGAGACCGTCACCTCGAACTTGGCCGAGCCGAGCGATCCCCGCGCGGAATCCAGGCGCTGGCGGATGCGGTCGGCCGTCGCCTTGAACGACTTCTCCTCGGCGACGCGGATCATGTTCTTGACCTGCGTCGGGTTCAGCTGGATCGGCTTGGAGCCCTTGCCGATCGGGCTCGTCCCCGCGCCGGACCCCTTCATGTTCGGCATCGGATTGGAGAAGTACGCCTCGACCGACTGCTTGGTCTTCTCGTCCATCCCCAGGATCCACATGACCATGAAGAACGCCATCATCGCCGTCACGAAGTCGGCATAAGCCACCTTCCAGGAGCCACCATGATGGCCATGGCCCCCCTTGATGATCTTCTTGACGACGATCGGTCGCTTGGCGTGCTTCGCGTTGGCGCTCATGCGGCCTTCTTCTTCACCATCGTCTCGAGCGCGGCGAAGGACGGCCGCTCCTCGGGCTCGATGCTGCGACGGGCGAACTCCACGGCCGACATCGGCGAGTCACCACGAGCGTAAGCCAGCAGCGCCGTCTTGATGACCATCATGTAGGCGTGCTCGGCGGCGATGCGTCCCTCGATCGCCTGCGCGATGGGGCCGAAGACACCGTACGAGAGCAGGATGCCCAGGAAGGTGCCCACGAGCGCGGCGGCGACCTTCTCGCCGATCTCGGAGGCCGCGCCACCGATCGAACCCATGGTGATGATCACGCCGAGCACCGCCGCGACGATGCCGAACCCCGGCATGGCGTCACCCATCTTGGTGATCGCGCCCGGGGCCGCCATCGCCTCGTGATGCTGCTGGTCGAGGTCGGCGGAGAGGATCTCGTCGAGATGGTGGTTCTCCACCGCGCCGGTCAGGAGGACCTTCAGCGTGTCGCAGAGGAGGTCCACCGCCTGCGTGTGGTGCATGAAGTTCGGGTGTGCCTTGAAGATGTCGCTCTTCGAGGGATCCACGATATGCGCTTCGAGTCCCACGAGGCCGTCCTTGCGGGCCTTCTGGAACACCTTGTACAGTACGTGGAGCAGATCCTCGTAGGCCTTGCCGTTGAACGGGTTCGGCTTGAGCAGCCCGAGCGTCATGCTGACCGAGCGCTTGAGCGTCCCAGGGGTGTTGCCCACGATCATCGAGCCGAGCGCGGCCCCGCCGATGATGATGAACTCATTGACCTGGACGAGCACGGCCAGTTGTCCGTGGTGCATCATGTAGCCTCCGATGATGCTTCCGAAGACCACAACAAGTCCAATGATTAGTAGCACGGCGTCGCGTCCATGGCGAAAGGAAGAGAGGACCTCATGTCCACTTGTTTAGTATCGGTCGGTGCTGCGATTTCCCTCAGCGGGAGCCTCCGGTGAGCCTCGGGCCCCGTTCGCTCTTCGGTGAAGATGCCGCCGCGGCCGCGGTCTGGATCGCCACGGCCGACAGTGCCCTGCGCGGGATCAACCACGCCCTCGGGAACCGGCTGTTCGTGCTGTACGGTCTCCCGGCAGGAGATGCCGGGGTGACGGTCGCCACCACGACGGCCGAGCGGATCGAGGCCCTGCTCACCCTGGCCCGGCAGCTCGAACTCGCCGAGCAGTACGATCCGGAGCCGATCGCGATCGCCGATGCGGTCGCGGTCACCCGCGACCTGCTGGCGCATCACCCGCGACTGCGGGACCTCACGCCGTCCGTCGCGCTCCCCGGCACGCTCCCGCCCACCCTCGCACCACGGTCGGCGCTGGTGCAGGCGCTGCTGGCGCTGTTGAGTGAGGCGGGGATAGGGGCGCTGACGATCGATGGCGACCGGAGCTTCGGCCTCACCGCGAGCGGCGACACCGAGTGGATCACCCTGCGCGTGCACGGCGCGGCCGACGCCCAGGCCAGCGCGCATCACCGGGGCGCGGCGCTGCGCTGTGCGCTGGCGCTGCTCCAGGGGACGCACGCCGAAGGCGACGTCGACGGATCGGGCACGACCGTCCTCCGGGTCCCGACGCTCGCACGCGCGCGTCGGGGTGAGCACGAGCGGGCCGGTTAGGCTTCCGGGGCCGGCTCGGTCGCGGGCTTCGCCGCGGCCACCGGGACCAACTCCAACCAATCCTTGGCGGCGCCGGTGGCGCGGGTGTTCTCGCGCTCGACGTCGGCGACGATCTCGCCTCGGAGGATACGGACGTTCGACGGGGCCTCGATGCCCAGACGTACGCCCTTGCGGTCGGCACTGAGTACGACGATGCGAACGTCGTCGCCGATCTGGATGAAGTCGCCTTCCTTGCGACTGAGAATCAACATGGAATCCGTTCCTATGATTTCGTGGCCATCAGGGTCTGCATCATCTGATCCACCGCCTGGACGATTTTCGAGGCGGCGGCGTACGACTGCTGGTAGCGCAGCATCTTCACGAGCTCTTCGTCGGTGCTGACGCCGTTCGCCGACTGGCGCTTGGTCTTCGCCTGATCATACAACGTCTTGAACACCGCGGCATCGGCATCGACCGAGTTGCGCGACGACGCGGTCTCGGCGACGAGCGTCTGATACGCCGCGCCGAAGGAGTTCCCCGCCGCACTCGGCGAGTAGTCGCGCATCCCGGCGAGCGAGAGCGCGAGCGTGTTGTCGCCGCGGGCGCCGATCGTGGTCCCCGTCGCGATGCGGTCCGCGTTCCCCGCGACCTCGCTCGAGAGGGCGATCTTGCCGGCGGTCAGACCCGCGGGAGAGGTGCTGAAGAAGGCGACGCCGGTGCTCCCGCCGGACGCCGAGGGCGACCAGCCGGTGGTGTGCACCGCGTTGATGTCGCGCACGAGCGCCGAGGCGAGCGCGTCCAGTCCGGACGAGGCCTTGGCGATGTCGGTGTTGAAGCCCTGCAGCAGGGCGCCGATCTTGCCGCCGAGGTCAGTGTCGCCGACGATCGAGCCGCGGAGGCTGACGCCGAGCGGCGGACCGCTCTCGACCTTGAGGGGCGAGACATGCGTCCCGCGGACGAGTTCGTTGGAGTTGATGTAGATGGACTTGGAGCCGTCGGGCGCATCGGTGATCGTGACCTGCGAGTACTGCGCGATCTGATCGATCAGGCGATCGCGGGCGTCGAGCAGCGTGCTCGACTGTCCGTCGTTGTCGCGGGCGCCGCCGAGGGCGCTGTTGACCTGCGCGAGCTGATTGGCCAGCTCGTTGACCTGCGTGACCCCTTCGACCACCGCCTGCCGCGTGCTGGTCGCGAGTTGCGAGAGCTGCGAGGCGTAGCGGTTGAAGGTCGAGGCGAGCACGAGACCGCGCTGCTGCACGGCGGTCTTGGCGACGGAGTCGGTCGGGTTGTTGGCGAGGTCGCTCCAGGCGCCCCAGAACTTGTCCATCGACGAGGCGAGGCCGTTCTCGGAGGGTTCGCCGAAGACGCTCTCGACCTGGTCGAGGATGCTGGCGCGGGCGGCGTGCCCGGAGGAGGGGCCGGCGTAGTCGCGGACGGCGCGATCGAGCAGCGCATCATGCTGACGCGTGGAGATCACCTCGCCGGTGGACGGCGAGATCTGCAGGTCGACGCGGGAATACCCGTCGACCGTCGCGTTGGCGATGTTGCGGCTGACGGTATCGAGGGACTCCTGCGTCGTCACGAACGTCTGACGCACATGGTCCATGATGCCGTTGATCGCGAAACTCATACCTTGCGGTCCAGGATTGCGCTGTTGATGGCGGGGCGAGCCGGGGAGCGCTCGCGCGGGGAGTAACCGACGGTCCGGGCAGTTGGCGCACCACACATGGCGCGGACCTGCTCGTCACCGGCTTCGATCGCGGTCCTGAGGACCCGCCGGTTGACCTGCACATCCTTCTGCAAATTCCGTGCCGCATCGGCCAGGTCCAGGGCCGCCGATTCCACCTCCGGAGGGATCTCCCCGCCGAAGAAGTCCTCGAGCGCCGGGATGCTCAGGTCGTCCCCTTCGCCCAACAGGTGGTTCAGCGCCCGACGGTGCTTCCGCGCCTCCCCCAGCGTCACCAGCACGCGATGGGTCGCGAACACCGAATCGTCGATCGCCTCCAGGTCGTTGGCCGCCACGGCTTCCCGTTGGCGCTCCATGATCTGGTCCAGGTCGCTCAACAGCTTGGCCTCGGTCCGCAGCGCGGTCGCCAAGGCGGTGATCGTGCCGGCCGAATGGGTCACCGGGGTGCGGATCGCGGCCGCGTTGCCGGTCGCGCCACCGACCACGGTGCCGGTGATCGGCGCGTTCACGCCGGTGGCGGAATAACCTGCCGAGAGCCGCGGAGCGCCACGCGAGGGGAGGGCGTACATCACTTCCCTCCGATCTGGGCGCGGAAGTGCTTCACGATCGCGTCGGCCGGCCCATGATGCCACTGCGCCGGCATCTGATCCGCCATCTTCTGGTCGAGCATCCCCGAGAACATCTCCTCCCCCTGGCCACCGCTCGTCAGCCCGTTCTCGGGCACCGTCTCGCGCATGGCCTTGAACATCTGCTGGACGAACACCCCTTCCAACGACTGCGCGGTCTTCACGAGACGTGCCTGTTCCTTGGCCCGGGCATCTGCCTTCGTCTCCACCGGCTTCGTGCCGGTCATTCCTGCCGTACCGATCGCGCCGATCATCGGACCACCACCTCGGCGACGATCGCGCCGGCATCTCGGAGGGCCTCGAAGATCGCGGCGATCTCGGTCGCGGTCGCCTGCAGGGCGCGGAGCGCCGAGGCCACCTTCTGCACCGAGACGCCCGCCGTCAGTCGGACCTCGCCCGACACCGCGCTGGTGTCGCTGGCCGATCCGATGCTCAGCGTAAGTCCGCCATGGCTCACCGTCGCCTCACCGACCGCGATGTCGCCACCGGCGACGATCGTGCCACTGCGCCCGTCGATCGTGACCCGCGCCGAACGCGGCGACCGGACGCGCAGCTCACGGATCCGCGCCATCGCGGCGTTCGATCCGGTGGAGGTGTCCTTGAGGGCGAGCGTGATCAGCCCCGGGTCCTCGACGATCGCCTGGCGCGGCGCGCCCAGTGCGGAGTCGATCACGGCGGCGATGCGCGCCGCGGTGTTCAGGTCGGGGTCCTTCAGATAGAGCTTGTTGTTGGCCATCTGCTTCGGACGCGGCAGCTCGGCTTCGAGCACGCCACCGTCGAGCACGCGGGCGGTGGTGAGCCCCGACCCGTTGGCCGAGGCGCGGACTTCGACCGCGGCGTTCACGACGAGCGCGCCCTGCGCGCCGGCCATGGGACGTCCACCGGCATCGGCCACGAGCGGCGTCATCCAGAGCACCCCGCCACGCAGCGACTGCGCATCGCCGACCGACGAGACGCGCACTTCGAAGCGACCGCCCGGACGCAGATAGGGCGAGACCTCGGCCGTGACGAGCACGGCGGCGACGTTGCGGGTGCGGAGCACCTCGGCCGGCACTTCGACATCGAAGCGGCGGAGGAGGTTCACGATCGACTGCACCGTCTGGCGCGAGCCGGTGGTGCCGGAGACGCGGTCGCCGGTGCCGTTGAGCCCGGTGACGAGGCCGTAGCCCATCAGACGGACCGGAGGGGTCGCATCGGAGAGGACCAGGTCGCGGATCCGCGCATCCTGCGCCCACATGGTGCTGGAGGCGAAGGTCACGGCGACGAGGGTGCGCCAGACGCGGCGGATGAGCGCGAGCGCGGCCACGCTGAGCATGATCACGGCCAGATCGCTCCGAGCACGCGGGAGACGATGCCGGACTTCGGGGTGCCGAGTCCGCCCTTCTGCACATAGTTCACTTCGGCGTCGGCGAGCCGCGACGACTCGACGGTGTTGCTGCCGGAGGCGATGTCCTGCGGGCGCAGCCAGCCGGTGACGACGACGTCCTGCAGGTTCTTGTCGACGTTGACCGTCTTGTGGCCGGCCACCTTGAGCATGCCGCTCGGCGAGACCGCGACGACGCGGACGCTGAGCTCGGATTTGAATGAGGTCTGACGCGAGGCGGTGCCGCTCTTGCGCGAGTCACCGTTCTGGTTGAAGCCCATGTCGACCGACATGTTGGCGGAGACGCCACCCGGCGCGGCCGGCGGCGCGATGTCGAGCCCCATCTGCTTCTTCTTGGAGTCGCTCGCGTTGTCGGTGAGGTTCGCCGCAGCGAGGGTGCGCTCGTCGATCAGGATGGTGATGATGTCGCCGATGCCGTAGCGGGTCTTGTCCGAGGTCCAGGAGGAGCGGACGGGCGCTTCGAGCGTCGTCGAGTCGAGGACCACCGGCGCCTTGGGTGCCTGGGCGCCGCGGGCCTGCGCGCCGAGCGACGCGATGTCGAGGGCGGTGGCGAGGAGTGCGGCGGAGAAGCAGAGGCCGATCGGGCGGATGCGCATCATTGGGGGGAACAGGATTCAGGGAAGGCGCACCGTCGCCGGACCGGCGATGATGCCGAAGAGCATGCGTCGGGCGTCGACCCGAACGCGGATACGGTCTCCGAGGGCTCCTGAGCCGTCAGCGGTCCCCTCGCGGGTCACGGTGACGCCGTCGACGACGGCCTCGATACGGACTTTGCTGCCACTGCGGACAAGGTTGCCGGGTCCGACGGCGGGTTCCTTCAGGGTTTCGCCCTGCCGGACCAATCGCCGGGTCTCGAATCCGATCAGGCGGGCGGCCTGAGGGGTCGAATCGGCGACAATGTCGGTAGATGCAAGCACCGTGCCGCGGGGAATGTCGTGGGCGGCCCGGGGGCCGGGCGCGACGGCGGCAGGGGTGGGGACGTTCGCCGACGCCCCCTGGGCCCGGAGGGCCGAGGGGGCGAGAAAGAGGGCGACCGTCAGACCGAACGCTGCGGTTCGCATCAGGATCAGCGGATGAGGTTGTTGGAGATCTCCGCCATCTGTTCGCTGTTCTTGATGGCCTTGGAGTTCACTTCGTAGGCGCGCATGGCGCTGATCATGTCCACCATCTCCTGCACGATCTCGACGTTGCTCGACTCGAGGAATCCCTGCTGGATGCGGCCGATCCCTTCGTCCTGCGGGAACCCGGTCGTGGGCTCGCCGGCAGCGGAGGTGGGGAGGTAGAGGTTCTCACCCAT